>NZ_JBYCZV010000011.1:0-191402 GCF_057586415.1 Nocardioides sp. SRI_004 | reverse complement strand
CGACACCCCCGCGGCCGCCCTCGGTCCCGCGGCCCACGCCGTCACCCGACCCGTCCCCGGTGCCGGCGCCGCCGGCGTGGCTGAGCTCGACGCCGACCCCCCGTCGTACCCGCCGGGGGCGGACGTGGTGGATCGCCGGCGGCGTCGCCGCCACGGTCGTCCTGGCCGGCGGCATCGCCGCTGCCCTGCTGACCGGCGGGGACGACGACCCCGGCGGGAAGGGTGGCGACGACTTCCTCGCCCTGCAGCCGAAGGAGATCCTGCAGGCCGCCGAGAAGGACATGTCGGTGGTCCGCAACGCCCGCATCCGCGGCCAGTTCGCGGACGGCGGCGACACGATCACCGTCGACGTCACCGCCACGACCAGCGGCGACTGCCGGGGCACGATGAAGTCCGCGTCGTCCGGCGGCACCGCCGAGATCCTCCGGGTCGACGAGACCGTCTACCTCCGCGCCGACCGGGCGTTCTGGAACGCGAGCACCAGCGACCCGACCACCACCACGCTCATCCTCGGCGTCATCGGTGACAAGTGGGTGGCCGAGAACAGCCTGCTGGAGAGCACCGAGGCCTTCTGCGACCTCGACGAGTTCCTCGAGCGCGACGGTCGCGAGGACGCCACCGCCACCGAGGTCGGCCAGAGCTCCGTCGGCGGGGAGAAGACCGTCCGGATCGAGCAGAAGGAAGGCTCGCAGCGGGAGGTGCTCGACGTCCGGATCGACGAGCCGCACTACCTGATGCGGATCGAGGAGAGCGACGTCGACCACTTCGAGTTCTCGGACTTCGACAAGGACGTGACGATCGAGAAGCCCGCGGACGGCGACGTCTTCCCGCTGCAGGAGTACCTCGACACCATCGAGAAGGGCCTCGGCGCCCTGCCCGGCGCCGAGGAGTCGCCGTCGGGGGCGCCCTCCGAGTGACTCCCGGTGAGCCGCTCGCGGTTTGCGTCATACGAAGGGAGCGTCGGGGCGACCGTTTCGTATGACGTCCGGCGGTGGCGGCGGCCGGGGTGGGTTTGCGTCATACGAGTCGAGCGTCGGGGCGACCGTTTCGTATGACGTCCGGCGGTGGCGGCGGCCGGGGTGGGTTTGCGTCATACGAGTCGAGCGTCGGGGCGACCGTTTCGTATGACGTCCCGCGGCGGCGGCGGCCCGGGTGGGTTTGCGTCATACGAGTCGAGCGCCGGGACGACCGTTTCGTATGACGTCCGGACACCGCCGCGCACCACCGCCGCGCACCACCGCCGCGCACCACCGCCGCGCACCTCCGCCGCGCGCCACCGGCGCCGACCCTCAGGCGTTCTCCTTCTTGAAGACCGCCGTCCCCCACCAGACCGCCAGGCCGAAGAGCACGAACGTCCAGCCGACGCCCCACAGCATCGAGCTGTCGAAGTCGCCGAAGAAGGACGCGCGGACCGCGTCGACGACGTGCTTGATCGGCATGAAGTCGCTGAGTCGCTCGAGCCAGCCGGCGCCGAAGCTCATCGGGAGCAGGATGCCGCTGAGCAGCAGCACCGGCATCATCACGACGTTGATGATGGGCGCCATCACGTCCTCGCTCTTCGTGGTCAGCGCCAGCGCGTTGGACGCCGCGGCACAGGCGCCGCCGAGCAGCAGGGTCAGTACGACGCCGACGACGATGCCGCCGACCGAGGTGTCCATCCCGAGCACGAGGCCGAGTACGACGAGGATCACCGCCTGCACGAAGAGCTGCAGCAGGTCGCGGTAGAGCCGCCCGAAGAGGAGGGCCGAGCGGTGGGCCGGGGTGACCCGCTCGGCCTCGATGACGCCCTCGCGCCACTCGCCGATCAGGGAGAAGCCCGCGAAGAAGGCGCCGAAGATGCCGAGCTGGACCAGCATGCCGGGCACGAACCACGTGTACTGGTTGCCGCCGAGCTGCTCGATGACCGGCTTGAGCAGCGGCCCGAACAGCAGCAGGTAGAGCACCGGCTGCAGCATGCCGATGATGACCCAAGCGGGATTGCGCAGGTTCATCCGCAGCTGGCGGTTGAACACGATCCACGACTCGCGGAGGAAGGTCGTCATGTCAGGCTCCTTCGGGGGCGGGCTCGGTGGCGCCGGCCGCGCCGGCTGCGTCCGCGGCGTCGGCGGCCGCCTCGGCGTCGCGCAGCGAGCGGCCGGTGAGGGTCAGGAAGACGTCGTCGAGCGTGGGCCGGACGACCTCGATCGACTCGAGCGCGACGCCGGAGGTGTCGAGGTCGCGCAGCAGGCCGGGCACGGCCTTGCCTGCGCGGGCGACCCGGCCGCGGACGTGGTGGCCGTCGACCTCGACCTCGCCACTGATCGTGGCGAGCTTGTCGCGCGCGATCGCCACCTGCTCGTCGGTGCTCACCTCGAGGTCGACCAGGTCGCCGGCGACGGCCGCCTTGAGGTTGTCGGCCGTGTCGCTGGCGACGATCGTCCCCTGGTCGATGATGACGATCCGGTCGGCCAGCGCGTCGGCCTCGTCGAGGTAGTGGGTCGTGAGGAAGACGGTCGCGCCCTCCTTCGCCCGCAGGTCGGCGATGTGCTGCCACAGGTTGATCCGCGCCTGCGGGTCGAGGCCGGTGGTGGGCTCGTCGAGGAAGACGAGCGACGGCGAGTGGATGAGGGCCATCGCGATGTCGAGGCGTCGCTTCTGGCCGCCCGACATGTTCTTCGGCATCCGCCGCCACAGCCCCTCGAGCTGCAGCTTGTCGAAGAGCTCCTCGCCCTTGGCGACGGCCGCCTTCTTCGACATCCCGTAGAGCATCCCGTGGTCGACGACCTCGTCCCCGGCGTAGGCGCCGGAGAACGTCGAGCCGACCTGGGAGCAGTACCCGATGCTGCGCCGTACGTCGACGGGGCGGGTCGCGACGTCGTACCCGGCGACGCGTGCGGTCCCGGCCGTCGGCGTGAGCAGGGTGGTCAGCATCCGCAGGGTCGTGGTCTTGCCGGCACCGTTCGGGCCGAGGAAGCCGACGACCTCGCCCTCCGCGACGTCGAGATCGACACCGCGGACGGCGTGCACCTCCCGCTTCTGCTTGCCCTGCCCGGTGTGGAAGGTCTGCACGAGTCCTCGTGCTTCGATCATCGTCGATCCCCTCGTAGTCAAGGTTGAACAATCCGAGTATTCAAACTTGAACACCTCGCTGTCAACACGTCGCCCCCGGGTACGACCGCACCACGCGGCCGGACTCATCGTCACCGGGTTTTGCGGTTCACCAACCGAATTTGTCGTGTACGTCGGCGCGCGACGACGAATTCGGTTGGTGAACCGCACCACCCGGCCGGCCCCCGGACGATCAGCGTCCGAGCAGGGCCCGGTAGCGCTCGCGGTCGGCGTTCATCTGCCAGCCCGGGTCGTCCGCGGGCGGCGTCCACGTCGTCGCGTCCAGCTGCAGCCGGCCGGCCCTCATCTCCTCGATCGTCTCCCGCAGCCACGCCAGCTCGGCCACGGCGAGGTCGAGCCAGAGCGCCACGCCGCGCAGGGCGTGCGGCGGCGCCGCGTCGGGTGCCGGGGGCTGGGCGAGGCGGGCGACGACCTCCTCGAGGGCCACCCGGCGTCGTACCAGGGAGCGCAGGGCACGGTCCGGCGGGACCAGGGGCAGCAGGCCGAAGGCGGCGCTGAAGCCCTTCCGGTCCGCGACGCTGACCTCCTCGAGGCCGGCGGTGACCAGTCGCTCCAGCTCGAGGCGTCCCTCGTCGGAGATCTCGTAGACGGCGACGTCGCGGCCGCCGTCGGCCAGGTCGTGGCGCACCAGCTGGCCCTGGCGGGTGAGCGTCGCGAGGCCGTTGTAGATCGAGCCCGGGTTGAGGTTGGCCCAGTCGTCGACGCTCCACGAGAGCAGCTCGCGGCGGATCTGGTAGCCGTTGACCGGCTCGAAGAGCGCGACCGCACCCAGCAGCAGCATGCGGGTGTCGGTGGAGGCCATGGCCGGATTCTATGAGCGGGCGGGAATGGTCACCGTCGGTCGTGGGTTGCGGCTGGTCGTGACGTCCTCCACCGCCGCTCCCGTGACCCGGGCGAGCGTCGGTCTGCGCAGCGACCGGGGTCCGATCCTCGCCTCGGTCATGCTGAGCACCGCGTTGGTCGCGATCGACACCACGATCCTGGCCACCGCGGTGCCCGCGGTCGTCGAGGACCTCGGCGGGTTCACGCAGTTCCCGTGGCTGTTCTCGACGTACCTCCTCGCGCAGGCCGTCACCACCCCGATCTACGGCAAGCTCGCCGACGTCTTCGGGCGCAAGCCGCTGATGCTGCTCGGGATCGGGCTCTTCGTGCTGGGGTCGGTGCTGTGCGCGCTGTCGTGGAGCATGACCGCGCTGATCGTCTTCCGGGCCGTCCAGGGACTCGGCGCGGGTGCGATCCAGCCGGCGGGCGTCACGATCATGGGCGACATCTACTCGGTGGCCGAGCGCGCCGTCGCGCAGAGCTATGTCGCCGGGGTCTGGGCGACCGCCGCCGTCGTCGGCCCGACCCTCGGCGGGGTCTTCTCCGAGCACCTCTCGTGGCGCTGGATCTTCTGGATCAACGTGCCGCTCGGCGCGCTGGCCGCGGTCGTGCTCGCGCGCCGGTTCCACGAGACGGCGGCCGCCGAGGCCCGTTCCGAGCGGCGCCCGATCGACGTCGCCGGGGCCGTGCTGCTCGCCGCCGCTGCGGTGCTGGTGCTGCTCGGGCTGTTGGAGGGCGGCATCCGCTGGGCGTGGTGGTCGCCCGCCGGCGTCGCGATCTTCGCCTCCGCCGCCGTCCTGCTCGGCGCCTTCATCGCCGTCGAGCGGCGCGTCGCCGACCCCGTCCTTCCGCTCTGGGTCTTCCGCGACCGAGTCCTGAACGCTGCGACCATCGGCGCCTTCGTCGTCGGCATGGTGATGCTCGGCGTCACCTCCTACGTCCCCGTCTACGCCCAGCGCGTCCTCGGGGCCGGCGCCATCGTCGCCGGTCTCGCCGTCGCCGCGCTCGCGATCGGCTGGCCGATCGCCGCCAGCACCGCCGGCCGCGTCTACGTGCGCTGGGGCTTCCGGCCGTGCCTGCTCGCGGGCTCCGTCTTCGGCCTGGCCGGCACCGGCATCGTCGCGCTCGTCGGACCCGACAGCCCGGTGTGGCTGCTCGCGCTCGGCTGCCTGGTGCTCGGCCTGGGCCTGGGGTACGTCGCCAGCCCGGGCATCGTGGCCGCCCAGTCGGCCGTCGCGTGGCGCAACCGCGGGGTCGCCACCGGCACCAACATGTTCGCCCGCTCGGTGGGCAGCGCCGTCGGCGTCGCGGTCTTCGGTGCCGTCGCCAACGGCGTCGTCGCCAGCCGCGTCGGCGGTGGGCGCGCGGCGGGCGAGGTGGACCTGGAGGCGCTCCCGGTCGCCGTGCTCGACCCCGCCCTGCACGCGGTCTTCGTGGGCGTCCTGCTGGCCTCGCTGGCCCTGGTCGTGGCCGGCCTGGTGATGCCGAACAGGTTCGAGCCGGCCTCGGAGTGAGCGGTCCCCGCGACCAATGCGCGGGCGGGTTTTCTTGTGCGCGACGACAACGACCGCACATGTGACTCGCGAGTAGGATCGCGCCCATGAAGCGTGAGATCTACGACGAGGACCACGAGGCATTCCGCGCATCCGTCAAGGAGTTCGTGGACCGGTCCGTGCTGCCGCACACCGACGAGTACATCGCCGCGAAGGCGCTCCCGCGCGAGTTCTGGCTCGAGGCGGGCAAGCAGGGCCTGCTGGGCCTGTGCATCCCCGAGGAGTACGGCGGCTCGGACGCCGGCGACTTCCGGTTCAACGCGGTGCTGCAGGAGGAGCTCGCGAAGGTCGGTGCGGCGTACCCGACCTGCCACGGCATCCACGCCGACATCACGGCGCCGTACATCGTCGAGCTGGGCACCGAGGAGCAGAAGCAGCGCTGGCTCCCGGGCGTCGCGTCCGGCGAGATCGTGCTCGGCATCGGCATGACCGAGCCGTCCGGCGGCTCGGACCTCGCGGCGCTGAAGACCACCGCGGTCCGCGACGGCGACTCGTGGATCATCAACGGCTCGAAGACCTTCATCACCAACGGCTACTCCGGCGACCTGTTCGTCACCGCCGTGCGCACCGACCCGGAGAAGGGCCCCAAGGGCATCACCCTGTTCGGCATCGAGGCGACCATGGAGGGCTTCTCGCGCGGCCGCAAGCTCGACAAGGTCGGCATGGAGGAGTCCGACACCGCCGAGCTGTTCTTCGAGAACGTGCGGGTCACCGACGCCGAGATCATCGGCGAGCTCAACATGGGCTTCATCCACATGATGCAGAAGCTGCCGCAGGAGCGCCTCGGCTGCGCGGTGGCGAATGTCGCGCACGCCAAGCAGATCCTGCTCGAGACGATCGAGTACGCCAAGGAGCGCCAGGCGTTCGGTGTCCCGATCGGCACCTTCCAGCACAACAAGTTCCTGCTGGCCGACCTGGTCACCCGGATCGAGGCGGCCGAGGCGTACATCGACAAGTGCGTCCTCAACCACTCGCAGAAGACGCTGACCGCGATCGACGCCGCCAAGGCCAAGTGGTACTCCTCGCAGGTCCAGTCGGAGGTCCTCGACCACTGCGTGCAGATCCACGGTGGCTACGGCTTCATGAACGAGTACCGCGTCGCCCGCGCGTGGCGCGACGCCCGCGTCACGAAGATCTGGGCCGGCTCCAACGAGATCATGAAGGAGCTCATCGGCCGCGACCTCGGCCTCTGAGCCCCTGCTGGCACCTGCTCCGGACCGGCCGTCTCCCTCGGGAGGCGGCCGGTCCGTGCTTCTCAGCAGCCGTCGTTCTCGGTCTCGATCGAGGTGAAGCAGAGCGTCGGCGCCACCAGCGGGACCTCCGTCGCGGTGCCGCCGGCGTCGTACGCGGTGACCGACGTGGGCTCGCCGGAGGGGAGCACGGCGGCATAGGTCCCGGCCACGACCGGGACGTCCACGTCACCGGCCGGCGTCGCCACCTGCAGTCGTACGACGGACGGGTCGGTCCGCCCGACCAGGGTCAGCGCGGTGGGCGAGTCGGTGTAGAGCACGACGTCGTCCCTCCGCTTCGACAGCTGCACCAGGCGCTGACGGCGGTCGGTCGAGAGGATGCAGCGCCCGAAGGTGCCGTCGGGAGCGACCAGCGCGGCCGCCAGGGTGCCGCCGCGGGTGGTCTCGGCGACCACCTGCCACGACCGCAGGTCGACGTGGGCCAGGTAGCCGCACTGGCGGAGCACTCCGGCCGGGGACGACGGCAACCGGTCCAGGTCCGGCCGACGCTCGGTCACGGCGTCGCCGGGCAGGGTGCAGGACGCGTCGTACGTCGTCCCGTCGAAGTCCGCCTCGAAGACCGTGATCAGCCCGGCACGTGTGGGGAAGCCGTCGATCCACGCCCCCGAGTGGTGCCACGCGGCGTCCGGGACCCCGGGCGCGGCCTGGTTCAGCATCGGCAGGCACATCGACTCGGCGTCGACCTTGTCGATGTCGGGGAAGGACACCTGCCCGGCGGGGCTGCTCACCACCGGCTGGTCCGCCAGCGGCCAGCCGAATCCCTCGATGCTGACCGTGCCGTCGTCCGGCGTGCCCACGACCTCGACGACCAGGTCGGGGTAGCCGTCCTCGGGACCGCCCGCGCCCACGGCCCCGGCACGCGTGCCGGGGTCGCTGAAGTCGAGCGAGGGTGAGCCGTTGCTCGACGTGACGACAGCGGCGGTGCCGAGGCCGAGCACGGCCAGCACGCTCGCCGCGCTCAACGCCGTCGTGAAGGTGCGACGCCGGCGGACCCGGGCGCCGGCGGCGATCGCGGTGGTGGGGTCGGCCGGGGCGAAGCCCGGCGCGTCGGCCATCCGGTCCAGGCGGTGGCGCAGCTCGGTGTCCATCAGGAGCCTCCTTCGGCGGTGGGGGTGGCCAGCAGCGACCGGAGCCGGTCGAGCCCGCGTGCGGCCTGGGTCTTGACGGTGCTGTGGGTGCAGCCCATGAGCCGCGCGGTCTCCTCGACGGAGAGGTCGTTCCAGTAGCGCAGCACCACGGCGGTGCGCTGGCGTGGTGGCAGGGCGGCCAGCTCGGCGGCCAGCCCGTCGTCGTACTCGGGGGACGTCGCGGCCGCTTCGGGCGGCCGGTCGGTGACGACCTCGCGCCGCCACGGCCGCCGGCTCTCGTCGATGGCGGCACGCACGAGGATCTGACGGGCGTACGCGTCGACGGCCCCGCGGCGCTCGATCCGGTCCCAGGCGACGTAGAGCTTCGTCAGCGCCGTCTGCACCAGGTCCTCGGCCCGGTGCGGGTCGGCGCACAGCAGGTACGCCGTCCGCTTGAGGTCCACGGACCGCTCGGCGACATAGGCCGTGAACTCCCGGTCGCGCCGTTCGCGTGCTCCCACCACACCTCCTGTGTGTTCCGTCCTGTGCCCGTGGAGACGGAACGGGACGCCCCTGGGGACGACATGGCTGCCCATCTTTCCGCCCCGTCGTGGAATCGCGGTCGCATGAGGACCCGCTGATCGGGGATCATGGAGCTGTGAGCAGCGCGGACACGGAGATGGCAGGGGAGGCGATCGGCCCCCACGAGGACGAGCCCCACGGCACGGGTCTCAACGACCGGCTCAACTGGCTGCGGGCGGGGGTGCTGGGCGCCAACGACGGCATCGTGTCGACCGCGGGCATCGTGCTCGGTGTCGCCGGGGCCACGAGCGACCGGACGGCGATCCTGATCGCCGGTGTCGCCGGGCTCGCAGCCGGGGCGATGAGCATGGCCGCGGGGGAGTACGTCTCGGTCAGCACGCAGCGCGACTCCGAGGAGGCGCTGCTCGCCAAGGAGCGGCGCGAGCTGCGCGAGGACCCCGAGGACGAGCTCGCCGAGCTGGCCGGGCTGTACGTCGACAAGGGCCTCGAGCCCGACCTGGCGCTCGAGGTCGCGAAGCAGCTGACCGAGAAGGACGCGCTCGCGGCGCACGCCGAGGTCGAGCTGGGCATCGACCCCGACGACCTCACCAACCCGTGGACCGCCGCCTGGGCGTCGATGGTCTCCTTCACGCTCGGCGCGCTGCTGCCCCTGTTGACCATCCTGCTCTTCTCGCAGGACCTGCGGGTGGCCGTCACCGTGGCCTCGGTGGCGGCGGCGCTGGCGCTCACCGGGTGGGCGAGTGCGCGCTTCGGCTACGGCCCGCCGCGGGCCGCGGTCGTGCGCAACGTCATCGGAGGCCTGCTCGCCATGGCGGTGACCTACGGCATCGGCCAGCTGGTCGGCACCCAGGTCTGATGACGCTGCGCGTCTTCGCGGCCGTGGTGCCGCCGCAGGAGGCCGTCGACCACCTCGACGCCTTCCTCGAGCCGCGGCGGGCGGCCGCCGACTTCCGGTGGACCCGCCCCGAGCAGATGCACCTCACCCTGGCCTTCATGCCGTCCGCGGGCGAGCGCAAGGTCGACGAGTACGTCGACCGGCTGGCCGAGTCGCTCGACGACCTCTCGGCCGGCGAGCTGGTGCTGGCGGGGTCGGTCGTGTTCCCCAATGTCAGCGAGGGCCGGGTGCTCGCCACCGGCGTGGCCGGCGACGCCGAGCTGCTCGAGCGGCTCGCCGTCCGGACCCGCAACGCGGCGGTCTCCTGCGGGATCGAGGTCGACGGCCAGCGCTTCCGGCCGCACCTCACGGTGGCCCGCACCGGTGGTCGGCCGACCGAGCTCACCAGCTGGGTGCGCCTGCTCGACACCTACGCCGGCCCCACCTGGGCGCTGTCGTCGGTCGAGGTGGTCGCCTCGCACCTCGGCGAGGGTCCTCGTCGTACGCCTCGCTACGAGACGCTCGCCTCGATCGTGCTCTGAGCCCCGAGGGCGGCGTCGATCCGGGCGGCGATGTCGACGACCGTCCCGGTTCCGTCGACCTCGCGGACCAGCCCGCGCGCGGCGTAGAGGGCGACGAGCGGGGCGGTCTGCTCGGCGTACACCTCCTGCCGGCGGCGGATGACCGGCTCGGTGTCGTCGGTGCGGCCCTCGAGGCCGGCGCGGCGGACCAGCCGCTCGACGAGCTCCTCGGTGTCGACCGCCAGCACCACGACGGCGTCGAGGGAGGCGCCGGAGGCAGCCAGCATCGCGTCCAGCTCGACGACCTGCTCGGCGGTGCGCGGGTAGCCGTCGAGCAGGAAGCCGCTCGCGCAGTCGGCGGCCCCGAGCCGTACCGCGACCATCGCGTTGGTGACCTCGTCGGGGACGTACTCACCGCGGTCCATGTAGCCCTGCGCGGTGACGCCGAGCGGGGTCCGCTCGGCGACCTGGCTGCGGAAGATGTCGCCGGTCGCGATCGCGGGGATGCCGTAGCGAGCCGCGAGGGCGGCGGACTGGGTGCCCTTGCCCGCGCCGGGCGGGCCCATCAGGAGGAGTCGCATGGCCGGACCGTACGGCGCGCGACGCTGCACCCACGTTGCCCCGGACGGACGAAGGGCCCGGATCCTCGCGGATCCGGGCCCTTCGTCGTACAGCTGTCAGGAAGGCGTCAGCCCAACGTCACCCCAGGGCCCGGACGATGTCCTCGACCCGGTCCTTCGCGTCACCGAACAGCATCTGGCTGTTCTCGCGGAAGAAGAGCGGGTTCTGGACACCGGCGTAGCCGGCGGCCATGGAGCGCTTGAAGACGATGACGTCCTTGGCGTTCCAGACCTCGAGCACCGGCATGCCGGCGATCGGGGAGGTCGGGTCCTCGGACGCGGCCGGGTTGACCGTGTCGTTGGCACCGATGACGAGGACGACGTCGGTGTCGGCGAAGTCGTCGTTGATCTCGTCCATCTCGAGCACGATGTCGTAGGGCAGCTTGGCCTCGGCGAGCAGCACGTTCATGTGGCCCGGGAGTCGGCCCGCGACGGGGTGGATGCCGAAGCGGACGTCGATGCCCTTGGCCCGCAGCTTCGCGGTCAGGTCGGCGACGGGGTACTGCGCCTGCGCGACCGCCATGCCGTAGCCCGGCGTGATCACGACGGACGACGCGCCGGCGAGGAGCTCGGCGACGGCGTCGGCCTGGATCTCGCGGTGCTCGCCGTAGTCCTTGTCGTCACCGGCGGGCGCCTCGATGCCGAAGCCACCGGCGATGACGGAGATGAACGAGCGGTTCATCGCCTTGCACATGATGTAGGACAGGTAGGCACCGGAGGAGCCGACGAGCGCACCGGTGACGATGAGCAGGTCGTTGCCGAGCAGGAAGCCCGACGCGGCCGCGGCCCAGCCGGAGTACGAGTTCAGCATCGACACGACGACGGGCATGTCGCCGCCGCCGATCGAGGCGACCAGGTGCCAGCCGAGCGCCAGCGCCAGCAGCGTCAGGACGCCCAGCAGGATGTCGGCCGAGGTGTTGTCGTGGGTGTCGAGCGAGACGTAGACCGCGGTCAGGATCGCGAACACGACGAGCGAGCCGACGTTGATGAAGTTCTTGCCCGGCAGCATCAGCGGCGCGGACTTCATCTTCGCCGACAGCTTCAGGTTGGCGACGATCGAGCCGGTGAAGGTGACCGCGCCGATGAAGATGCCGATCGCGACCTCGGCCTCGTGGATGTTGACCAGGCTGTCCAGCGACTCGTGCGAGCCGAGGACGTGGCCGTTCCAGCCGATGAGCACGGCCGCGAGGCCGACGAACGAGTGGAGCGCCGCGATGAGCTCCGGCATGCCGGTCATCTCGACGATCTTCGCGCGCCACAGGCCGATCGCGCCGCCGACGGCGATCGCGGCCAGCATCAGGATGATGACCAGGGCCTGGTCGTCGACGTACTCGCTGACGTCGATGACCCCGGCCACCGTCGCGACGAGCGCGACGGCCATGCCGACGATGCCGAAGGTCAGGCCGCTGCGGGCCGACTCGTGGCGGGACAGGCCCGCCAGCGACAGGATGAACAGCAGCGCAGCGACGATGTACGCCGCTCCGGTGATGGAGTCGATATCCATGGTCAGGCTCCCTTGCTGAACATCGCGAGCATGCGGCGCGTGACCGCGAACCCACCGAAGACATTGATCGAGGCGAGCAGGATCGCGACCACGGACATGCCGAGCACCAGCTTGTCGTCGGTGGCGACCTGCACGAGCGCACCGACCACGACCACGCCGGAGATGGCGTTGGTGACCGACATCAGCGGCGTGTGCAGCGCGTGCGCCACCTTGCCGATGACGTAGTAGCCGATGACGATCGACAGCATCAGCACGGTGAAGTGGCGACGCAGCTCGTCGGTCGGGGCGAGCGCGTTCACCAGCCAGAACAGCGCGATCGCGCCGAGCACCAGGCCGACCTTCGTGCCGGCCGACATCGGAGGCTTGGCCTCCTTGACGGGCGCGGCGGCGGCCGGAGCGGCAGCGGGCGCGGCCGAGACCTGCACGGCCGGCGGCGGCCAGGTCGACTCGCCCTCCTTGACCACGGTGATGCCGCGCTGGACGACGTCCTCGAAGTCGAGGCCCAGGTTGCCGTCCTTCTCCGGGGTCAGCAGCTTGAGCAGGTTGACGATATTGGTGCCGTAGAGCTGCGAGGTCTGCGCAGCGAGGCGACCGGCGAGGTCGGTGTAGCCGAGGATGGTCACGCCGTTGTCGGTGACGACCTTCTGGTCGGCGACCGTGCCGGCGGCGTTGCCGCCGTTGGCCGCGGCCATGTCGACGATGACCGAGCCGTTGCGCATGCCGGCGACGGTCTCGGCGGTGAGCAGCGACGGGGCCGGGCGTCCCGGGATCAGCGCGGTGGTGATGACGATGTCGGCCGCACGCGCCTCCTCGTCGTACATCGCGGCGGTCGCGGCGACCTGCTCCTCGGTCATCTCCTTGGCGTAGCCGTCGGAGGACTTCTCGGCGAAGAGCGTGGGGTCGAGCTCGACGAACTGCGCGCCCATCGACTCGACCTGCTCGGCGACCTCGGGGCGCACGTCGAACGCGCGCACCACGGCGCCCATCGCGGACGCGGCACCGATCGCGGCGAGGCCGGCGACGCCGGCGCCCACGACGAACACGCGGGCCGGCGGGATCTTGCCGGCGGCGGTCACCTGGCCGGTGAACATGCGGCCGAACTCGTGCGCGGCCTCGACGACGGCGCGGTAGCCGGCGACATTGGCCATCGAGGACAGCACGTCCATCGACTGCGCGCGCGAGATCCGCGGGACGGCGTCCATCGCGAGGGCGGTGACACCCTGCGCCTGGAGCCTCTCCAGCAGCTCGGGGCTGCGGCCCGGCGCCATCATCGAGATGATCGTGGCGCCCTGCCGGAGGCGGCCGATCTCCTCGTCGGTGGGGGCGTTGACCTTGACGACGACGTCGGCGGCCCACACCTCCTCCGTCGTACCGACGCGGACGCCAGCGTCGACGAACGCGCTGTCCGGCTGGTCGGCGTGGACGCCGGCGCCGGACTCGACGACGACGTCGTAACCGAGGTTGGTCAGTTGGGATACGGTCTTGGCGGTTGCCGCAACCAGGGTCTCGCCCGGTTTCGACTCGCGCGGGATGCCGATGAGCATCGAGCCTCCAGCGTTCAGTGGACACAGTGGGGTGCCCGGGGTCCGGGCACAGCGCTGGTCAAACTACACAGGGCTCACGGGTTCACGGGCGCCGTCTTATGTGTGACGTACATCTATGCGGTGCAACCGTGTGCAGCGCTCGACGCGCTGTGATCGATCCAATCGGGAGCTCTCAGCCGGCGGCGATGCCGTAGAGCCGGTCGCCCGCGTCGCCGAGGCCCGGGACGATGTAGCCCTTGTCGTTGAGGCGCTCGTCCATCGCCGCGGTCACGACCGTGACCGGGATGTCGAGGTCGGCGAGCTCCGCCTCCAGCCGCTCGCAGCCCTCCGGCGCAGCCAGCAGGCAGACCGCGGTGATGTGGTCGGCGCCCCGGTCGACGAGGAAGCGGATCGCCGCCGCGAGGGTGCCGCCGGTCGCGAGCATCGGGTCGAGCACGTAGCACTGGCGCCCGGTCAGGTCGTCGGGCAGCCGCTCGGCGTAGGTCACCGCCTCGAGCGTCTCCTCGTTGCGGACCATGCCGAGGAAGCCCACCTCGGCGGTCGGCAGCAGCCGCATCATCCCGTCGAGCATGCCGAGCCCCGCCCGGAGGATCGGTACGACGAGGGGCCGGGGCGACGCGAGCCGGATGCCCGTCGTCGGGGCCACCGGGGTGACGATGTCGGCGGCCTCGACCCGCACGTCGCGCGTCGCCTCGTAGGCGAGCAGGGTGACCAGCTCGTCCGCGAGCGAGCGGAACGTCGGGGAGTCCGTCTCCTTGTCGCGGAGGACGGTCAGCTTGTGGGCGACGAGCGGGTGGTCCACGACCAGGGTGCGCATGGCAGAACCCTAGATGAGACGGACTTTCCCTTCGAGGCGGTGACCGGGCGTAATTCCTCTGGCCCCACGGGGCTTCCCGTGTCACGCTTGCTGCATGTCCGCAGCCGGCCCGGCCACCGAATCGGTCGACTTCGCGCTTGCCGCCTACCGCGAGGAGGGCGTCTGGCAGCTCGCCGAGCTGACCCCCGACCACGCGACCGACGTCGAGACCCTCGTCTCGGCGCTGCGTCGCTTCCCGGGCGACGGCGGCGTCGTCGGGCTGGTCGCGGTGGAGGAGGACTTCTTCGTGGTGGTCCGCGTCTCCGGCCAGCAGACCCGGGTGATGCTCTCCGACATCACGGCCGCCTCCGAGTGGGAGCTGGCCGCCGAGGTCGTCGAGCACCTCGGCCTCCCCGCCGTCGACGACGAGGACGACCCCGAGCCGGCCGGCGACCTCGAGCTGCTCAGCGACCTGGGCGTCGACGCGATGTTCCTCGCCGAGGTCCTCGACGACGACGAGCTCTACCCCGACGAGATGCTGTCCGAGATCGCCCGCGGCATGGGCTTCGGCGAGCTCTTCGACGACGTCGTCGGCCTCACCTCCGCGTGAGCGCGGAGACCCCCTGGCTCCCCGGCATGCGGGAGGCGCTCCAGCACGCCCGCGACGCCGGTGACCTCGGTGACGTCCCGATCGGCGCGGTCGTCCTCGACGAGGACCTCCGGGTGATCGGCGCCGGGCGCAACGTCCGCGAGCAGGACGGCGACCCGACCGGCCACGCGGAGGTCGTCGCGCTGCGCGCGGCGGCGTACACGCGGGGGGAGTGGCGGCTCTCGGGCTGCACCCTGGTCGTGACCCTCGAGCCGTGCACGATGTGCGCCGGCGCGGCCGTGCTGTCGCGGGTCGACCGCGTCGTCTTCGGCGCGTTCGATGAGAAGGCGGGTGCCGTCGGGTCGCTGTGGGACGTCGTACGCGACCGTCGGCTCAACCACCGCCCCGAGGTGCTCGCCGGGGTCCTCGCCGAGGAGTCGACCGCGCTGCTGGACGCCTTCTTCGCCGCCCACCGGGGATAGTCCCTGACGAAAAGCACCGGAACGGGACTGATTCCGGTGCTTTTCGTCAGGGACTACCGTGCCGGGGCCGATGAGTCCGGGCCCGGGAGCCGGTCGGTACCGGACATGACGACCCTCGATCTCGGACCTGCCACCTCGACCCTGGCCGACCTCGTCGCCTCGGTGACCGACGAGCAGCTGGCGCTGCGGACCCCGTGCCCGGAGTACTCCGTCGGCGACCTCGTCGACCACGTCGGTGGCCTCGCCGTCGCCTTCACCGGCGCCGCGCGCAAGCAGCCGGTCCCCGGCTCGGAGCAGGGCGGCAGCGGCGACGCGTCGCGCCTCGAGCCCGGCTGGCGCGACCGGATCGCCGCCGACCTGAAGGAGCTCGCAGAGTCGTGGCGCGAGCCGGCGGCGTACGACGGGATGACGGCGGCCGGCGGCGTCGACCTGCCCGGTGACGTGGCGGCGGCGGTGGCCCTCAACGAGGTCGTCGTCCACGGCTGGGACCTGGCGACGGCCCTGGGTCGGCCCTACGACGCGACGGACGCGGACGTCGAGGCGTGCCTGTCCTTCGCGCGGCCGTTCTCGACCCCCGAGGCGGCGGCGGGCCGGGGGCCTGCCTTCGGCCCGGTGCTGCCGGTGCCGGCGGGCGCGACCCCGCTCGTCGAGCTGCTGGCGCTGCTCGGTCGCCGCGCCTGAGGGCGACGGAGTCGGTCACCGGGCCGCTGCCGGGAGTCGCAGGCGGACGGGTAAAGAAAACGCCGTTCCGCGGCGGAGTGGCGGGTGAGGGAGGAATGTCGTTTCGTCCCCCACTCCCCTCCCGGAGGTTCTCCCATGCCCACCACCTCACGCCGGTTCGCCGGCCTCTCTCCCCTCGTCGTGGTCCTCGCGGTCCTCGGCATGCTCGCCGTCGGCACCGGAGGCGCGGTCGCCGGCGCCCTGATCACCGGTGCCCAGATCAAGAACGGCACCGTCACCGGTGTCGACATCAAGGACAACAGCCTCACCTCGACCGACGTCCTCGACGAGACGCGCGTCTGGGGCAAGGTCTCGACGGCGACGGGACCGTTCACGTCGTCGACCTGGACGCCCGTCGTGAGTCGTTCGCTGACCGTGAGCAAGGCGGGCTTCCTGCAGGTGACCGGCGACCTCTACGCCGAGGACCTCAACGGCACGGCCGGTCTCGGCTCGCTCTTCTACTCGATCAAGATCGACGGGAAGGTCATCAACCTCGGCAACTACCGTCGCCTGCAGTACGCGTCGGAGAACTCCGAGAACCACGGTGCCAACGGGTCGGCGACCGTCACCGTGCCGGTGGCCAAGGGCACGCACACCGTCGCCCTGGTGGTGAGGGAGACGAGCACGGGCAGCTACCTGTACGGCGGCAGCATCAACGCCGCCTACGCCCCGGTCGGCAGCGGTCCGGTCACGTACCTCGCCCCGCGCACGGTGCCGCGCAGCACCAACCACTGAGGGTCTCCCCCCGCAGCAGCGAGGCCGCCCGCCCTCGACCACTGGTCGGGGGCGGGCGGCCTCGTGCACGTCCGGACGGGTCAGCGCAGCGCGGCTGCCTCCGCGGCCAGCTTGCTGATCCGCTCCCAGTCGCCGGCCGCGATCGCATCGGCGGGGGTGAGCCAGGAGCCACCGACGCAGCCCACGTTCGGCAGCGAGAGGTACGACGGCGCCGACGCCGGCGTGATCCCGCCGGTCGGGCAGAAGCGGGCCTGCGGGAGCGGGCCCGCCACGGACTTGAGGTACGGCGCCCCGCCGGCGGCCTCGGCCGGGAAGAACTTCATCTCGGTCAGGCCCGCCTCGAGGACCGCCAGCACCTCGGACACCGTGGACGTGCCGGGGAGGAAGGGCACGCCGGTCGCGAGCATCGCCGCGAGCAGGTCGGGGGTGAGCCCGGGGGAGACGAGGAAGCCGGCACCGGCCGCGACCGCGGCCTCGGCCTGCGCGGGCGTCGTGATCGTGCCGGCGCCGAGGGTGATCTCGGGGACCTCGGCGGCGATCGCCCGCAGGGCGTCGAGGGCGACGGGCGTGCGCAGGGTGAGCTCGATGGCGGGCAGGCCGCCGTCGACCAGCGCCCGGGCGACCGGGACGGCGGCGGCGAGGTCGTCGATCACGACGACGGGCATGACCGGGACGATGTCGAGCACGGACGAGGGCGAGGACTCAGGAGCGGACAAGGGGAGCCTCCAGGCTGGCAGCGGCGGCGGGGACGGGGAAGATCGACGCACCCTCGTCGGCCGGTCCGACGGTGGCGCGGAACGCGGCGAACAGCTCGCGACCGGTGCCGGCCCACGTCGTACCCGACGGGGCGGAGCCGGTCGGCTCGCGGTGGGCGAGGTCCGCGTCGACCACCAGCGTGCCGGCGTCGGCGTCGAGGGTGATCAGGTCGCCGTCGCGCACCTTGGCGAGCGGGCCGCCGAGGGCCGCCTCGGGGGTGACGTGGATGGCGGCCGGCACCTTGCCCGACGCGCCGGACATCCGGCCGTCGGTGACGATCGCGACCTTCTGGCCGCGGTCCTGCAGCACGCCGAGGGCGGGCGTGAGCTTGTGCAGCTCGGGCATGCCGTTGGCCGCCGGACCCTGGTAGCGGATCACCGCGACGAGGTCGATGCCGTCGAGCTGGCCGTCGGCGAAGGCGAGCAGGAAGTCGTGCTGGTCGTCGAAGACCCGCGCGGGAGCGGAGACGAACCGGTGCTCCTGCGCCACCGCGGACGTCTTCACGACGCCGGTGCCGAGCGGGCCGCGCACGACCTTCACACCGCCGTCCGCCGAGAACGGGTCCGAGGCCGGGCGGAGCACGTCGAGGTCCAGGCTCTCGGCCGGGCCCGGGCGCCAGGTGAGCTCGCCGTCGATGAGCACCGGCTCCTCGGTGTAGCGGCGCAGGCCGTGCCCGACGATCGTCTCGACGTCCTCGTGCAGCAGGCCCGCGTCGAGCAGGGTGCGGACGAGGAAGCCGATCCCGCCGGCGGCGTGGAAGTGGTTCACGTCGGCGGCGCCGTTGGGGTACACCCGCGCCAGCAGCGGTACGACGGCCGACAGGTCCGCCAGGTCGTCCCACGTGAGCAGGATGCCCGCGGCACGCGCGATCGCGACCAGGTGCAGGGTGTGGTTGGTCGAGCCGCCGCTCGCGAGGAGCGCCACGCACGCGTTGAGGACGACCTTCTCGTCGACCATCTCGCCGAGGGTGGGGCTGGCGTCGTACTGCTGGGTCCGGCGCACGGCCACGGCAGCGGCCTCGCGGGTGAGCGCGTCGCGCAGCGGGTTGTCGGGGTTGACGAAGGACGAGCCCGGCAGGTGCAGGCCCATCACCTCCATCAGCAGCTGGTTGGAGTTGGCCGTGCCGTAGAAGGTGCACGTCCCCTTCGAGTGGTACGACGCCGCCTCGGCCTCGAGCAGCTCCTCCCGACCGACCTTCCCCTCGGCGAAGAGCTGGCGCACGCGGGCCTTCTCCTTGTTGGGCAGCCCCGAGGCCATCGGCCCGGCGGGGACCCACACGGCGGGCAGGTGCCCGAACGAGAGGGCGCCGATCAGCAGGCCGGGCACGATCTTGTCGCAGACGCCGAGGAGCAGGGCGCCGTCGAACATGTCGTGGGAGAGGGCGATCGCGGTCGACATGGCGATCACGTCGCGGCTGTACAGCGAGAGCTGCATGCCGTCGCGGCCCTGGGTGACGCCGTCGCACATCGCCGGCACGCCGCCCGCGACCTGCGCGAGCCCGCCGGCACGGATCACCGCGTCCTTGAGGACGGGCGGGTAGTCGCCGTACGGCTGGTGCGCGGAGAGCATGTCGTTGTAGCTCGTCACGATCGCCAGGTTGGGCTTCTGGCCGCGGGCGAGCTCGATCTTCTCGGGGCCCTCGGACGCGGCGAAGCCGTGCGCGAGGTTGGCGCACGCGAGGCGGCCGCGCGCGGGTCCGCGCAGGGCCGCCTCACGCACGCGAGCGAGGTACGCCGTTCGGGTGGCGGCGCTGCGCTCGGTCAGCCGACGGGTCACGTCGGCGAGGACGGGGTGGAGGGTGGGTGCGGTCATCGAGTTCACTCCTGCCAGGTGCGGCCCTCGCGCGCCAGCAGCGTCGCGGCGGCCGCGGGGCCGTTGGTTCCGGGGTGGTAGCGGACCGGCTCTACGCCGGCCTGCTCCCACTGGTCGAGGATCGGCTCGACCCACTCCCACGCGGCCTCGACCTCGTCGCGGCGCATGAACAGGGTCGGGATGCCGCGCATCACGTCGAGCAGCAGGCGCTCGTAGGCGTCGGGGCTGCGCTCGTCGAAGGCGTCGTCGTAGCTGAGGTCGAGCGAGGCCGGGTGCAGGCGGATGCCACCGGGACCCGGGTGCTTGGCGGTCAGGTGCAGCTGCATGCCCTCGTCGGGCTGCATCCGGATGGTGAGCCGGTTGGGCGTGGTGACGCCCTCGCTGTGCGGGAACATCGCGTGCGGCGGCTCCTTGAAGACGACCTCGATGGTCGACTCCTTGCGGGCCAGCCGCTTGCCGGTGCGCAGGTAGAAGGGGACGCCGGCCCAGCGCCAGTTCTGCACCTCGGCGCGCAGCGCCACGTAGGTCTCGGTGGTGCTCGGCCCGCCGATCTCCTCGCCGTACGTCGTGTACTGGCCGCGCACGGTGAGCCTGTCGACGTCGGCGCCGGTCAGCGGCTTGAGGGCGCGCAGCACCTTGAGCTTCTCGTCGCGGACGGGGTCGCCGCCGACGTACGTCGGGGGCTCCATCGCGACCAGGCAGAGCATCTGGAGCAGGTGGTTCTGGACCATGTCGCGCAGCGCGCCGGCCTGGTCGTAGTACCCGCCGCGACCTGCGACGCCGAGCGTCTCGGAGACGGTGATCTGGACGTGGTCGACCCAGCGGGAGTTCCAGACCGGCTCGAGGAAGGTGTTGGCGAACCGGGTGACGAGGAGGTTCTGCACGCTCTCCTTCCCGAGGTAGTGGTCGATCCGGTAGACCTGCGACTCCTCGAAGACCCGGCCGACCGCGTCGTTGACGACCCGCGAGGAGTCGAGGTCGGACCCGATCGGCTTCTCGAGGACGACCCGGCACTGGGGGGTGACCAGGCCGAGGTCGTCGAGCCGGTCGCAGATCGGGCCGAAGACGCCCGAGCCGACGGCGAGGTAGTAGACGCGGATGGTGTCCTCGGTGGCCGAGCCCGGGGTGTCCTTGAGGAGGGCGTGCAGCCCGTCCCAGCCCTCGGGGTCGGTGGCGTCGAGGCGGAGGTGGTGGAGGCGGCTGACCAGCCGGTGCACGGCGCCGGCCTCCAGCTGGTCGTCGGGGACGTGCTCGAAGAGGGCCTGGGTGACCAGGTCGCGGTAGCCCGCGTCGTCGAGGTCGTGCCGCGAGACGCCGATGATCCGCGTGTCGGGGTGGAGGTTGCGCTGCCGCTCGCGCTGGTAGAGGCCGGGGAGCAGCTTGCGGAGGGCGAGGTCGCCCGTGCCGCCGAAGACGGTGAAGTCGCAGGCCGGGACGACCAGGTCGGGGATGTGTGCGCTCACAGTCACAACCGTAGGGCCTAACCATGCTCTTGGGAAACCCCACTTAGGTCTTTTTGGGATCTAAGTGGAAGGGCTTAGACTCCGCGCATGGTCGACGTACGGGTGCCGCCGGTGGTGCGGGAGTCCGCCACCGCCGGCGACCTGCTCGCCCTGCTCCGCAGCGGCCGGGCCTCGACCCGCGCCGACCTGCGCACTCTCACCGGCCTGTCCCGCACCGCCGTCGTCGCGCGGGTCAACGCGCTCACCGACGCCGGCCTGCTGCAGCTCGGCGCCGAGCTCGCCTCCACCGGGGGGCGCCCGCCGGGCAGCCTGGTCTTCAACACCGAGGCCGGCGTGGTGCTGGCTGCCGCGATCGGTCGCTCGCGCTCCCAGGTCGCCGTCTTCGACCTCGGCGGCACCGAGCTCGCCTCCTCCGCCGTCGAGCACGAGATCGGCGCCGGGCCCGACGACGTGATGCCCGGCGTCGCCGAGCACCTCCGGGCGCTGCTGGCCCGCGACCTCCCACCGGTCCTGGGCATCGGCGTCTCGCTCCCCGGCGTCGTCGACGCCGACCGCGGCGTCAGCGTCGACACCCCGGTGATGGCCGGCTGGGACGGGGTGCCGCTGGCGCCGTACCTGGAGAAGGTGGCGGACGCCCCGCTCCTCCTCGCCAACGACGCCGACACCATGGCGCGCTCGGAGTTCCTCGGCCACGCGACGACCATCGACGACCTGCTCGTCGTCAAGGCGTCCACCGGCATCGGCCTCGGCGTGCTCGCCGGGGGCCGGATCATCAGCGGCGCGCGCGGTGGTGCCGGCGACCTCGGACACACCAAGGTCCCCGAGGCGGCGGGCCGGCCCTGCCGCTGCGGCGACGTCGGCTGCCTCGAGACGCTCGCCGCCGGCTGGGCCCTCGTCGCCCGGCTCCGCGAGGAAGGCCGCACCGTCGACCACATCCGCGACCTCGTCGCCCAGGCCCTCTCCGGCGACCCCGAGGCCAAGCAGCTGCTGCGCGAGAGCGGCCGCCAGGTCGGCGAGCTGCTCGCCGTGGCGATCAACCTGCTCAACCCGCGCGCCGTCGTCCTCGGCGGGGACATGGCCGGCGCCTACGACGTGTACGCCGCCGGTGTCCGCGAGGCCGTCTA
This sequence comes from Nocardioides sp. SRI_004, assembly GCF_057586415.1. Taxonomy (NCBI): domain Bacteria; kingdom Bacillati; phylum Actinomycetota; class Actinomycetes; order Propionibacteriales; family Nocardioidaceae; genus Nocardioides; species Nocardioides sp. SRI_004. The sequence goes on along the minus strand of NZ_JBYCZV010000011.1, from coordinate 169,519 downwards.
CGCCCGCGCCTCCGCGCTGGCGACGCGGGAGCTGCAGTTCCTCCCCGCGACCTACGGCGACCGGGCCGGCCTCGTCGGCTGCGCCGCCCTCGCGCTGGACGCCGTGCTCAGCCCGGCCGCGATCGACACCCGGCTCGCCCGGGCCCGCGGCTGACCCGATCCACCCACCCCCACGAAGCAAGGACCCCCATGCAACAGCGCACCTTCGGACGCACCGGCCGCGACGTCTCCGTGGTCGGCCTCGGCACCTGGCAGCTCGGCGCCGACTGGGGTGACGTCAGCGAGGCCGACGCCCGGGCCGTGCTCGAGGCCTCCGCCGAGGCCGGCGTCACCTTCTACGACACCGCCGACGTCTACGGCGACGGACGCAGCGAGCAGATCGTCGGCCGCTTCCTCGCCGACCACGCGGACGCCGGCTTCACCGCCGTCACCAAGATGGGCCGCCGGATGGAGCAGGTGCCGGCCAACTACGTCATGGCCAACTTCCGGGCCTGGCTGGACCGCTCGCGCCGCAACCTCGGCGTCGACACGATCGACCTCGTCCAGCTGCACTGCCCGCCGTCGGAGGTAATTGACGACGACGCGACCTACGACGCCCTCGACGAGCTGGTGGCCGACGGCGTGATCGCGGCGTACGGCGTCAGCGTCGAGACCTGCGCGCAGGCCCTCTCGGCGATCCGCCGCCCGGGCGTCCAGTCGGTCCAGATCATCCTCAACGCGTTCCGGCTCAAGCCGCTCGACGAGGTCCTCCCCGCCGCCGCGGCCGCCGAGGTCGGGATCATCGCCCGCGTCCCGCTGGCCTCCGGCCTGCTCTCGGGCCGGTACGACGAGACCACCGTCTTCGCCGCCGACGACCACCGCAACTACAACCGCGACGGCAGCTCCTTCGACGTCGGCGAGACCTTCTCCGGCGTCGACTACCGCACCGGCGTCGCCGCGGCGCAGGAGTTCACGGCGCTCGTCCGCGCCACGCTCGGCCCGGACGTCACGCCGGCCCAGGCCGCGATCGCGTGGTGCTGGCAGCAGCCCGGCGTCACCACCGTGATCCCCGGCGCCCGCAGCACCGCCCAGGCCGCCGCCAATGCCGCTGCCGGCCTCGTCGACCCGCTCCCCGACGCCTTCCTCGACGGTGTCCGGGCCATCTACGACCGCGACTTCCGCGAGGCCATCCACCCCCGCTGGTGAGGTCCGCCCGGGCATGATGTCCGGGATGGACCTCACTGTGGGCATCTGCGAGGACGACCCGGCGCTGCGCCGGGCGCTGCGCGGCGCCCTCACCTACGCCGGGCACGACGCGGTGGTCGCCCACAACGGGACCGAGGCACTGAGCCTGTTCGCCACCGCCGATCTCGACGTGATCATCATGGACGTCGGGCTCCCGGACGCCGACGGGCGCGACGTCTGCCAGGCCCTCAAGGCCCGCGGCCAGGCTGCCCCCGTGCTCTTCCTGACGGCACTCGGCGCCGTGCACGACCGGCTGGCCGGGTTCAGCGCCGGCGGCGACGACTACGTGGCCAAGCCGTTCGACGTGAAGGAGCTGCTGGCGCGGGTCGCGGTCCTCGGGCGCCGCGGGCGTCAGCTCGCCCTCCAGCGCGACGACAGTGGGTTGGTGCTCGATCCCGCCACCCACGCGCTGCGGACCGACAGCGGCGAGGTGCTGCTGTCGCCGACGGAGTTCCGCATGCTGGCCGCGGTCGCGGCGCGGCCCGGTGACGTGGTCCGTCGCGCCGCGGTCATCGCCGCGGCCTGGCCCGACGGCGCCATCGTCAGCGACAACACCGTGGACTCGTTGATGCGCCGGGTGCGCGCCAAGCTCGTCGAGGCGGACGCACCTGCGCTGGTGGAGACGGTGCGCGGCGTGGGCTACCGGCTGGGTGCCCGCACGGACGACCAGCCGTGACCTCGGGACCCTCCCCCCGCGGGGGCTCCTTCCGCGCGCAGCTGGTCGTGCTGACCGCGGCAGTGACCGCCCTGGTCGCGGTGGTGCTGACGATCGTCGTCCAGCTCGTGCTGGCGAGTGCGACCACCCACAGCCTCGACACGGTGCTCGAGGACCGTGCCGAGGCGGTGATCGGCTCGGCGTCCGCGGGGCCCGGCGGTGCGGTCGTCGTCCCCGAGGAGCGGCTGGACGCGGGGGTGGCGGTCTACGACGCCAAGGGTCGCCTGGCGGCCGGGACCCCTCCCGCCTCGGAGCGCAGCACCTACGCCGACCTCGCCACCACGGACCGGGTCCGGACCGTCGAGCAGCCGCGGGGCGCGGACGAGTCCCGGGTCCGGGCGGAGCCGTTCACCACGCCGGACGGTGCTGCCGGCGTCGTCGTCGTCACCGAGCGGCTGGCGCCGTACGAGCGCGGCGAGCGACTGGCCCTGCTGGTCTGCGCGGGGGCGGGCGGGCTGATGGTCGTCCTGGCCGCCGTGCTGGCGTTCTGGGTCAGCCGGCGGGCCCTGGCGCCGGTGGTCGCCATGACCCGCGCCGCCGACGACTGGAGCGAGCACGACCTCGCCCTGCGCTTCGCCCCGGGTGCCGGGCGCGACGAGCTGGCCGGTCTGGGGCGCACGCTGGACCGCCTGCTCGAGCGGGTCGCGCAGGCGATCCGTTCGGAGCAGCGGTTGACGTCGGAGCTCGCCCACGAGCTGCGCACGCCGTTGACCGCCGTGCAGGTCAACGCCGACCTGCTGCTGCTCGACCCCGCTCTGTCGGAGGCGGGACGCGAGAAGGCGGAGGAGATCGCCGGGGCCACGCGCCGGATGGGTGCCGCCATCGAGAGCCTGCTCGAGCTCGCCCGCGCGGGCTCGGCCTCGGCGCCGGCCGGCTCCTGCCTCCTCCTCGACGCGATCGGCGAGGCGCTCGGCTCCACGGCCGGCACCGGGGTCGAGGTCCGGGTCGACCCGGAGCTGCGGGTCCTCCTCCCGGTGGGCCTTGCCGCGCGTGCCCTCGGGCCCGTGCTCGACAACGCGCGGGCCGTCGCCGGCCGCGTCGTGGTGTCGGCGGCGCCGTACCGGCCCGGGTTCGTGGCGGTCCACGTCGACGACGACGGCCCGGGGATCGGTGAGGGCGAGCGGGAGCTGGTCTTCGAGCCCGGTCGTACGACGGGCGGTGGCGCCGGTCTCGGACTTCCGCTGTCGCGACGCATCGCCCGCAGCGCGGGTGGGGAGGTGACCGTCACCGACGGTCCGATGAACACCCGCGTGGTGATCGTGCTCCCGACCGCGTAGGGCGGGTGATCAGGTCCATGTCAGGTTCGCTCGCCGATCCTCTGACCCATGACGACGTCTCCCGCTGCGCCGGCCCGCGTGCTGCCGCGACAGATGCTCAACAAGGTCCCCGAGGTCACCGTCTGGTTCTGGATCATCAAGATCCTCTGCACGACCGTCGGTGAGAGCTTCGCCGACTACGTCAACGAGACCCTCGGCTTCGGCCTGCTCCCGACGGCGATGCTCTTCACCGTGGTGTTCGTGGTCGTGCTGGCCGCGCAGATGCGGCTGCGGGCCTACGTCCCGGCGGTCTACTGGCTGACGGTGGTGGTGGTCAGCGTGACCGGCACGCTCTACACCGACATCCTGACCGACCGGCTGGGCGTTCCCCTCTGGATCAGCAGCACCGTGTTCGCCGCGCTCCTCGCAGCGGTCTTCGGCGCCTGGTACCTCCGGGAGCGGACCCTCTCGATCCACAGCATCGTGACCACCCCGCGCGAGGCGTGGTACTGGCTCGCCGTCCTGGTGACCTTCGCGCTGGGCACGGCGACGGGCGACTGGACGCTGCAGCTGACCGGATGGGCGCCCGGCAAGTCCGTGCTGCTGCCCCTCACCCTGATCGCCGTCATCGCCGCGGTGTGGAGGTACGGCGCCAACCCGGTCCTCGCGTTCTGGCTCGCCTACATCCTGACCCGTCCGCTCGGTGCCAACATCGGCGACTGGCTCGCCTCGCCGTCGGACGAGCAGGGCCTCGGCCTCGGCACCCTCGGGACCAGCCTGGTCTTCCTCGGAGCGATCCTGGCGGCCGTCGTCTACCTGTCGATGTCCCGCGCCGACGTGATCGTCGAGGGCGCCGCGACCGCCGCGGAACGGTCCCGCACGCCCGTGCGGGAGCGGGTCTCGCTCGCCGTCCTGGCGGCCGCGGCGGTCGCGACATTCGGCCTGTTGTCGTGGGCGAACGCGCAGCCGCACAGCGACGCCCTGGCCGCGGAGGAGGGCGCCGCACCCTCGTGCTCCGACGGCGGGAGCCCGGACATCGCGGCGTTCCCGGCCGGTGACGTCGCGAGCTTCCGCTCGATCTCGCAGGACACCCGTGACCTCGTGGCGTCCGGTGACCAGACCGGTGCCGCATCCCGCGCGACCGACCTCGAGACGGCCTGGGACGACGCGGAGTCCCGCCTGGTGGCGAAGGACTGCGTCACCTGGACCTATGTCGACCACGAGATCGACGCGGTCCTCACCGCCGTCCGCAGCTCCTCGCCCGACCAGCAGCAGGAGTCCGGGGCTCTCGACGACCTGCTCGGGACCCTGGGCTGAGGCCGACCGCCCGGGCCGCCCGCGGCGGCGGGGACCGCACCGTCCAGCACGGTGCGGTCCCCGCCGACCAGCTCCTGCCGGCCGCTACCTGTGGACCCCGACCCGCATCGTCGCCGTGGCGGCCGCGACCGAGGCCGAGCCGCCGTACGACGCCCGGATCGCGTGCGTTCCCCTCGGGAGCCGCAGGGTCACGACCGCCGTTCCGGACCGCAGCGTCGGCACCGACATGCGGCGACCGTCGACCAGGACGGTGACCCGGCCCGTGGTCGTGGTCCCGGCGGGGACGGAGGTGACGGTGATCCGCAGGGTCAGCTTCTGGCGGGCCTTGGGGGTGCTGTCGGACAGCCGCAGCCGCACCGTCGACCCGGCCTTGGCGACCGGCTTCGTCGCGGCCGAGGTGGCGCTGCCGGCCGGGCCGGTGGCCGGGGTGGCGGTGACCTCGACCGACAGCCGGTGGCCGACGTCGGCCCCCCGGGCGACGTACGACGACGCGGTGGCGCCGGCGATCGTCGTACCGTCGCGCCGCCAGCGGTAGGTGAACGAGAGCCCCGTCCGGTCCCACGTCCCCGGCTTCGCCACCAGCTTGCGGCCGACCTGCGCGGTGCCGGTGATCGTCGGCAGCGCCGTGTTGACGGGCGCCTCGGGCTCTGGCTCCGCCAGCGGGTCGACGCTGGTGAGGGTCGGGGTGACGACCTGCATCAGCCCGTCCTCGCCGAAGGTCAGCCGGTCGATCGTGGTCTCCCGGTGGGTGCCGTCGCCGCCCGGCATGCCGAAGCGGTGGTAGGCGATGTACCAGTCGTCGGTGCCCGGGACGTTGACGATGGAGCTGTGGCCGGTGCCGAGGATGCCCTGCGACGGGTCCTTCTGGAGGATCACGCCGCGGTAGGTCCACGGGCCGTCGATGCTCGTCGCCGTCGCGTAGCCGACCCGGTAGTCCGGCGATCCGGTGTCGTCGATCGAGTAGGTCAGGTGGTAGGTCCCCTGGCGGTAGTTGACGAACGAGCCCTCACGGAAGCTGGTCAGTCCCGTGATCCTGCCGAGGGTCTCCGCCTTGATCGACAGCATGTCGTCGGACAGCTCGGCGTACACCGGCGAGCCGTTGCCCCAGAAGAGGTAGTACTTGCCGGTCGCCGGGTCGCGGAAGGCCGCCGGGTCGATCGCCTGGCCCGACGTGACCGCCTCGTTGTTGAGGATCATCGCCTCCGGCTGGGCCGTGAACGGGCCCTCCGGGCTGTCGGCGACCGCGACCCCGATGGTCTTGCGGTTGTACGTCGGGTTGTGGCCCGAGAAGTAGAAGTAGTACTTCCCGCCGCGCTCGATGATCGTCGGCGCCCACGCGTTGCCCGACGCCCACGGCACGTTGCCGTTCGCCCCGTCGAGGGTGAGGAACGGCTGCTCCGAGCGCTCCCAGTCGACGAGGTTCGTGGACTTCCAGACGTAGAAGTCCTTGCCACCCCAACCGGGAGTGCCGTCGGTCGTCGCGTAGATGTAGTAGGTGCCGTCGAAGACCGCGATGTTCGGGTCGGCGTACAGGCCCGGCAGCACCGGCGACCTCATCTCGACCGCTCGCACCGTCCATGCCCGCGTCGCACCGCCCGGGGCCGTCACCGTCACGGTGCGCGGCGACGAGTAGTCCGCCGGTCCGTCGACGTCGAGCGTCGAGCCGGCCTTCACGTCGTACGACGGGTCGAGGGCGGTCCGGTCGGTGCCCGGCTCGACCGGCAGGGTCACCGTCGACGAGGCGCTGTCGATGACGGCCGGGACCTTGAGTGTGCCGAGGTCGACGCCCAGGATCGCGGTCGGGTCGGCGGCGAGGTCGCGCACCTCGGCGCCGGTGAGGGCGCGGTTGTAGAGGCGGAAGTCCCGCACCCGGCCCTTGAGGTACTTGTCGGCCGTGTAGACCGAGCGACCGATGTAGTTGGCGCTCGTGCGGCCGTCGCCGATGTCGCCGGGCTTGATGGTGACACCGGTCTTCTCGCCGACCTTCACGCCGTCGAGGTAGAGCGTCGCGGTGCCGTCCTGCAGCGTGTAGGTCAGCGTCCTCCACGCACCGCGGCCGAGGGCGGCGCCGCTGGTGGCGGTCTGCTCGGTGTTCCAGTTCCCGCTGGCGATCGACGTGCGGTAGGCGCTGTTGCCGGTGGTGAAGAGGTAGCCGTTGCCGGCGCCGCCGCTGTCGGTGTTGCCGAGGCCCCAGATGAAGTACGGCGTCGCCTGGGTCGGGTCGACCCATACCTCCGTCGACACGGTGATCGCGTCGAGGCCGGCCATCATGTCGTCGGGCAGCTTCACGTGGCCGTTGGTGCCGCCCAGGCTCAGCGCGCCGTCGGTCCACGTCGTGTCACCGGAGACCGTGCCGTCGTACCCGTGGCCGGAGGAGTCGGCGGCCACGGAGCCGCTCGTCTCGTCGAGGGCGTAGTGCGCGACCAGGCCGTTCTCGTCGGCCTCGACCGGCGTCGGCGGCTCGGGGACGACGATGCCCTCGCGCAGGCTGTCGAGCTCGGCCTGAGTGACCGGGATGACCGTGCCGTGGCGCGGGCTCGCGGGCAGGTCGTAGCTGCTCGCCACCTGCCAGTCGGGGTTCTCCAGGTCGTCGGTGCCGAGCGGGATGTAGCCACGGCCGCCGTACTCGTCGACGAAGAGGTAGTAGTTGCTGCCCGAGTCGTCGCCGGTGTTGGCCTTGAAGATCGACGGGCCTTCGACGGCGGACGTGCCGGCGTTCTTGCCGATGCAGCCCTCCTGGAACGCCCAGGCCTTGCTGCCGACCAGGTCGGGCTCGGTCAGGGAGTCGTTCTTCTCCTGGATGATGTCCGAGCAGCCCGTGGTCCCGGCGCCCTCGTCCTTGGTGAAGCGGTAGTAGGTGCCGTTGTCCTTGATCACCGTGGAGTCGATCCGCGACGACCCGATGTCCTGCCAGATCTTCGCCTTGCTGAAGGTCACGAAGTCGCGGGTGGTGGCGTAGAGCATCCGGTTGTAGGTGCTGCCGGTGTGGTTGGGGTCGTCCTCGGCGTACAGCTTGGAGGCCCAGAACACCACGAACTGCTGCAGGTCCTCGTCCCAGTAGGCCTCCGGCGCCCAGGTGTTGCCGGCGGTCTCGGGGGAGACGAGCACGTGCCGCTGCTCCGACCAGTTCTTCAGGTCGGTCGACTCCCAGACCTCCAGGTAGCGCGAGCCCGTTCGCTGCGAGCGGTCCCAGTCGCCGTTGCGACCGATCGAGAGGTCGGTGGCGATCAGGTAGAACCGGTCGCCCTCGGGGGAGCGGATGAGGAAGGGGTCGCGCAGGCCCATCTCGCCCATCGTCGACTCGAGCACCGGCTGGCCGTCGTTGAGCTCGTCCCACGTCAGCGCGTCGTTGCCGCGGCTCGCGGCGAAGTAGATCTTCTCCCCGGCGATCGAGTTGCCGGTGAAGTAGCTGAACGCATAGCCCGTGTACGCCGCCGACGCGGGCGACGCCCGCACCGTCAGCTCGATGTCGCGCGTCGCCGTGGCGGATCCCACGGTCACGGTGGCGGTGAGGGTCACGGTGGTGTCGCCGGCACCGTGGGCGGGCCGGTGCACGACGCCGTCGGCAGCCACGACGGCCGGCTCGGCGCTGGCCCAGCTGATGGTCGCGCCGCCGGCGCCGGTCTCCGGGAGGGTGAGGCTGCCGCGCACGTCGTCGGGGTGGACCAGCTCGATCGCGGCTGCGGCGGCGTCGGCCTTGGCCTGGTCGCTGTCGTCGGCCGGGACGGTGGCGACGAAGGTGCGGGTGGCGGTGCCGGTGCCGCGGGTCAGGGTGGCGGTGAGGGTGACCTCGGCGGGGCCGTCGCCGGCGCCGGGGCGGGTCACCGCGCCGGAGGTCGAGATGACGGCGGGGTCCGAGGACGCCCAGCTGATGGCGGAGCCGAAGGAGCCGGTCGTCGGCAGCGTCAGGTCGCTCGTCACGGACGAGAGGTCGCCGAGGGTGAGGGCGTCCTCGTCGGCGGCGAGGCGGTTCGCGTCGGTCAGCGAGATCTGGGCGACCTCGCTCGCGCTGAGCGCCCGATTGTAGATCCGGAAGTTGCGGACCTTGCCCTTGAGGCTGTTGTCGGCGGCGTAGGTGGACTCGCCGAGGACGTTGTTGGTGGTCGTGCCGCCGCCGATGGCGCTCGGGAGCACGGTGACCGCGGTGTTCTGGCCGACCTGCGCGCCGTCCTCGAACAGGGTGCCGGTGGTGCCGGTCTGCGTGTAGGTCACGGACTTCCAGACGCCGCGCGCCAGGTTGCCGCCACTGCTGCGGGAGGTGACCTTCTCGCCCGACCAGTTGCCGGTGGTGATGCCCGCGCGGAAGGCGTTGCCGCTCGCGAAGAGGTAGCCGTTGCCGGACGAGGAGGTGGCGGGGTTGCCCAGGCCCCAGAGGAAGAACGGGGTGGCCTGGCTCTGCTCCACGAACACGTCGAGGTGCACGGTGATCGCGTCGAGCCCGGCGGTGACGTTGTTGGGGAGCTTCACGTGGTCGTCGACCCCGTCGAGGGTGAGCACCCCGTTGCCCCAGCTGCCGCCGACGAGGGTGCCGTCGCGGCCGTTGCCGGAGCTGTCGGTGACGGTCGTGCCGGACGCCTGGTCGAGGTCGTAGCGCAGCACGAGCCCGTCGGTGACATCGGCGGCGAGCGCCGGGCGGGCCGTCGGCACGAGCAGGAGCAGGCCGCCGACCAGGGCCAGGACCAGCAGGGCGGGGAGACGGCGCAGGGCCGTCGGCAGGTGGGGCATCGTTCCTCCGTGTGTGAGCGCTAACACGGGAGTGTGACTGCGATCACGCGGCGCGTCAACCCCGGCCCACAGCGGCTCCAAAGGATCGAGGAAGTCGGCACCCAGACCTTGACGCCGACGTGATGTTAGCGCTAACAATCTTCCTGTGTCGCTCGTCACATCGCCCCTGCCCCGCCTCGGCCGCCGTCGCAGGACCGCCGCTGTCGCATCGCTCGCGCTGCTGGCCGGAGCGCTCGCCAGCGCCGCCGGCCTCGGCGTCACCGCCGCGCCGGCCACCGCCGCCGACGCGGTGACCTGGTCCGACGCCTTCGACGGCAGCGCCCTCGGTGGGCGCTGGGACGTCGTCAACCCGGAGCCCTCGGCGCTCGAGGTCAGCGGCGGCGCCCTGCACCTCAGCGGCCAGCCCGGCGACACCTGGCAGACCAACAACACCGCGAAGAACGTGGTGATGCTCGACGTACCGGCGGGTGACTTCACCGCCACCGCCGAGCTCAGCGTGCCGGTCGCGAAGGTCTACCAGGGCGCCGGCCTGATCGCGTGGCAGGACATGGACAACTACGTCCGCGCCGGCCTGACCTTCGTCGGGTCCCTGTCCCCGTCGGGCATCGCGATCGAGACCGACCGTGAGGCGGCAGCGACGTTCAGTGCGGTCGCGTTCGCCGACCGCCCGGCGTCGACGGCCGAGACCCTGCGCCTGCAGCGGACCGGCGACACCATCACCACCAGCTACCTCGACGAGGGCACCGGCAGCTGGGTCACCGCGGCCACGACCACCGTGCCCTTCGCGACCACGCAGGTCGGCCTCTACGCCCTCGCCGCGCAGGACGGCACCCCCACCGAGGCGGCCTTCGAGTCCTTCGAGATCACCCACGCGCAGGGCGCGGACACGGTGCCGAGCGGCAGCTTCACGCTCCAGGCCGACGACGCCGACGCGCCGTACCTCGTGCGCGACGGCGACGCACTCGCCCTGACCGCCGACCAGCCGACGTCGAGCATGCGCCTCCAGGCCGCCGCCCTCGGTGACGGAGCGGTCGGGCTCACCACCGGCGCCGGCGCGGTGGTCGTCAGCGGTGGCGCACTGACCGTGGGCGACGGCGCGGCCGAGCCGACGCCGCTGCGGATCACCGACGCCGGCGGCGGCACGGTCGTGCTCCGCATCGACGGCGGCGCGGCCGGCGCGGACCACGTGGTCGTCGACGGCGAGGGCCACCTCGTCGCGGGCAGCGACGCCGACGCGGTGCGCTTCGTCCTCACCGAGGTCGAGGACAGCACCGCGACGCTGGACATCGACGCCGACGGCGAGGGCGCCGAGCTCAACCCCGACATGTTCGGCATCTTCTTCGAGGACATCAACTACGCGGCCGACGGTGGCATCTACGCCGAGCTCGTGCGCAACCGGTCCTTCGAGTTCAACAGCACCGACAACGGCTCCTTCAACGCCATGACCGCGTGGAGCCTGGCCAATCGCAGCGGCGGCGCATCCAGCGCGGCCGTCGTCGACGACGGCGGCCGCCTCAACGACATGAACCGCAACTACCTGAGGCTGGTCGCCGCGGCGGCGGGGGACGGCGTGGTCAACGGCGGCTTCGACGGTGTCGCCGTGAAGAGCGGCGACGTCTACGACGCCTCCGTCTGGGTCCGTACGACGACCGCCCAGTCGCTCACGCTGCGCTTCGAGAGCGCCGACGGAGCGAGCGTCCTCGGCACCGGCACGGTGCAGGTCGCCGGGAACGGCACCTGGCAGAAGGTCGACGCCGCGATCACCGCGACCGCGACCAGCGACAACGCCCGGATCGCCGTCCTGGCGGGCGCTCCGTCGACGCTGGCCGTCGACATGGTGTCCGTGCTGCCGCGCGACACCTGGGTCGGACCGGTCAACGGCCGCTCGGTGCTGCGCAAGGACCTCGCCGAGCGGGTCGCCGCGATGGACCCCGGCTTCGTCCGGTTCCCGGGTGGCTGCGTCACCAATGTCGGGACCTTCAAGTCCTACGCGGAGAGCGGCTACACCGACCGGCAGCGCACCTACCAGTGGAAGGAGACGATCGGCGCGGTCGAGGAGCGGCCGACCAACAAGAACTTCTGGGGCTACAACCAGACCTACGGCATCGGCTACCTGGAGTACTTCGAGCTCGCCGAGGACCTCGGCGCCGAGCCGCTGCCGGTGCTCTCGGTCGGGGCCAACGGCTGCGGCAGCACCATCCCCGAGATGAAGGACCAGGCGTCGATCGACCGCTGGGTCCAGGACACGGTCGACCTGATCGAGTTCGCCAACGGTGACGTCGACACCGAGTGGGGCGCGGTCCGCGCGGAGCTCGGCCACCCCGAGCCGTTCGGCCTGGAGATGATCGGCCTCGGCAACGAGGAGAACACCACCACGTTCGAGGCGAACTTCCCGCAGTTCAAGGCGGCCGTCGAGGCGGCGTACCCGGACATCATGATCATCTCGAACTCCGGCCCCGACGACGCGGGCACCCGCTTCGACACCCTCTGGAGCTTCAACCGGGCGCAGGAGGTCGACCTCGTCGACGAGCACTACTACAACGACCCGGACTGGTTCCTCGACAACAACCACCGCTACGACGACTACGACCGCGAGGGCCCGGGCGTCTTCCTCGGTGAGTACGCCAGCCGCGGCAACACCTTCGGCAACGCGCTCGTCGAGGCGGCCTACATGACCGGCCTGCAGCGCAACGGCGACGTGGTGCGACTGGCGTCGTACGCACCGCTGCTGGCGAACGAGAACCACGTGCAGTGGTCCCCGGACGCGATCTGGTTCGACAACGACGAGTCGTGGGAGTCCGCCGACTGGCAGGTCCAGAAGATGTTCGGCAACAACGTCGGCGACCGGGTGGTGCCCAGCACCTTCGACGGGACCGTCAACGACCCGCAGGACGTGAAGGGCGGCGTCTTCCTCTCCACCTGGAGCACCAGCGCGGCGTACGACAACGTGACGGTGAGGAACGACGACACCGGCGAGACCGTCTTCAGCGACGACTTCGCCGACGCGTCGAAGTGGGCCGCGCAGACCGGCTCCTGGTCGGTGACGGGCGGTCGCTACGTGCAGTCGTCGACCAGCGTCAACGACGCCCGCTCGATCATCACCGGCGCCTACGACAAGGACTGGAGCAACTACACGCTCGAGCTCGACGCCACGAAGCTGTCCGGCGCCGAGGGCTTCCTCGTCGGCTTCGGCGCCACCGGCGCCAACAACTTCTACTGGTGGAACATCGGCGGCTGGGGCAACACCCGGTCGGTGCTCCAGCGGGCCGACGGCGGCAGCGCCAGCGAGGTCGTCGCGCTCGAGGGCGACAGCATCGCGACGGGCACGACCTACCACCTCAAGATCGAGGTCGACGGTACGACGATCCGCCTCTACCAGGACGGCGTCCTCAAGCTGACCTACGACCAGGTCGACGCGAGCGAGCAGCTGTTCCAGGTCGTGACGAAGGACGACGCCACGGGCGACCTGGTCGCCAAGGTCGTCAACACCGCGACCAGCCCGGTCACCACGCAGGTCCACGTCACCGACGCCGGCATCGAGCCGACCGGCACCGTGACCTCGCTGACCGCGCCGTCGCGCAGCGCGACCAACACCAAGGCCGACCCGCAGCGCATCTGGCCGAAGGAGCGCCAGGTCTCGGGGCTCTCGAACGACTTCGAGTACGAGTTCCCGGCCTCGTCGGTCACCTTCCTCCGGATGCACACGACCGACGCGGAGGCGCCGGTGGTCGACGACCTGTCGGTGTCCGGTGACGGCGTCCGCGGCTGGTACCGCGACCCCGCCACGGTGCACGTCGCGGCCAGCGACAACCGCGCGGTCGACCATGTCGAGTGGTCGCTCGACGGGGGTGCGTGGCACGAGGTCGCCGGGGCCGAGGCCGACGTCGAGGTCGCCGGTGACGGCGTCCACGAGGTCGCGGTCCGTGCGGTCGACAAGGCCGGCAACGTGGGCGAGGTGCGACCGCTCACGGTCGGCGTCGACGCTGCCGCCCCGGTCACCAAGGCGGCGCTGGACGGCGAGGCCCGCACGGTCACGCTGACCGCGGCGGACACCGGAGCCGGGATCGGCGAGGGCGGCACCGAGTACCGCATCGACGCCGGACCCTGGACGTCGTACGACGCCCCGGTCGGCCTCGACGACGACGTGCACGTCGTGGACTACCGCTCCACCGACGTGTTCGGCAACGCCGAGGACGCCGGCCGGCTGGAGGTCCCCGGGGTCGGCGCGGTGCCCGCCTCCACCACGGCCGCGGTCGCGACCGCATCGACGGTCCGCCTCGGCAGCCCGGTGTCGGTGAAGGTCACCGTCAGCGGTGCGGGGGCGACCCCCACCGGCGCGGTGGTCCTGCGCAAGGGCAGCACGGTGCTGGCGTCGGCCGACCTGGCCTCCGGCAGGGCGACGCTCAAGGTCGGCTCGGCCAAGCTCGGCACCGGCAGCCACACCCTGACCGTCGACTACGCGGGCGACGCGACCCACGGCGCCTCGTCGGACACGGTCGTGGTGAAGGTGGTGAAGGCGTCCTCGCGGACCACCCTCGCCCTGTCGAAGGTCTCGACCCGTCAGCCGCTCGTGACGGTGCGGGTCACCGCCGCGGTCGCGGTGTCGGGCTCGGCGACGGTCTCCGTGCTGCGGGACGGCCGCACCGTCCTCACCCGGACGGTGCGCCTGACCAGCGGCCGCGGCCAGGTCCGCCTGCCGCGCCTGCCCCGGGGCAGCCACGTCGTGGTCGCCCGCTACGCCGGCTCGACGACCGTCGAGCCGTCCACGACGCGCACCTCGGTGCGGATCCCGTGAGGACGCACCCGATGACCAGGAGAGACTCCGTGACAGCACATCCCCTCCGGCGGCTCGTCGTCGCCGCCCTGGGCACCGCCGTCGGCCTCGCGGCGGCGGCCACCGGGCCGGCCCCGGTCGCCCAGGCCGACGAGACCGACGTCACCGGCCTCATCGGCTGGTGGAAGCTCGACGAGACCAGCGGCACGGTCGCGGCGGACTCGTCCGGCAACGGCCGCAACGGCACCGTCAACGGCACCGCGAGCTGGAACGCCGGCGACGGCTTCACGTTCAACGGTGGCGCCAACAGCTCGGGCAACTACATCAAGCTGCCCGACAACCTGCTGGCCGGCGTCGACAACGTGACCGTCGACTTCGACGTGCTGGTCGACCCCTCGCTGTCCGGCAACTGGTTCATGTACAACCTCGGCAACGCGGCGACCTTCCCCAACGGCACCGGCTACCTGTTCACGACCAACGACTCGAGCGGACGATTCCGCGCGACCATCGCGGAGGGCGGCTACTCCACCGAGCAGAGCACCTCCCGGCCCACCAAGCTGCAGGCCGGGGTCTGGAAGCACGTGACCTACACGGTCACCGGCGGTGCGGTCGGTGCTCCCGGATCGGCGCGGCTCTACGAGGACGGTGCCCTCGTCGCGTCCAGCGACTCGATCACGACCAAGCCGTCACTGATGGGTACGCCGGACGGCACCACCACGCTCAACCAGCTCGGCCGGTCGGCGTACTCGGGGGACGGGTCGTTCAAGGGCAGGCTCCGCGACTTCCGGATCTACGACCGGGCGCTCACCGCGGCGGAGTCGGCCGAGCTCGCCGACGACGTGGTGACGCCGGTGGTCGACGCCGACGCCGCGGCGCTCACCCTGGGCGACACCAGCGCCGTCGTCAGCAACCTCAGCCTGCCGGCGACCGGTGCCTCGACGACCACCTCGATCGCATGGGCCAGCAGCGACCCCGCGCGGGTCAGCAGCACCGGCGTCGTCACCCGGCCGGCCCACGGCTCGCCGTCGGCGACGGTCACGCTGACCGCCACGCTCACCCGCGGCACGGAGACCCGGACCCGCACCTTCGACGTGACGGTGCTGTCCGAGGAGCTCGACGACACCGGCAAGGCACAGGACGCCGTCGCCGCCGTCGAGCTCGTGCACCCCGACGACGTGCGCGGCAACCTGACGCTGCCCACCACCGGCCTGCACGGCGCGACGCTGGCCTGGTCGTCGGGCTCGCCGGACCTGGTCACCGCGACGGGCGAGGTCACCCGGCCGTCGTACGGCGATCCGGCGGTCGACGTCACGCTGACGGTCACCGCGACCAAGGGCACCGGCACCGCGACCCGCGACATCGTCGTCCGCGTCCAGCCGGCCCCGCAGACGCCGGACTACGAGGGCTACGCGTTCGCCTACTTCGCCGGGGAGAGCACCGACGACGGCGAGAAGATCTACCTCGGCGCCAGCCGCGGCAACGACCCGCTCGACTACGACGAGCTGAACGACGGCCAGCCGGTGCTCGAGTCGGCCTTCGGTGAGAAGGGCCTGCGCGACCCGTTCGTCATCCGCTCCCACGAGGGCGACCGCTTCTACCTGCTCGCGACCGACCTCAAGGCCTACCCGGCCGTCGACTTCGGCCAGGCGCAGGAGACCGGCAGCAAGTACATGGAGATCTGGGAGTCCACCGACCTCGTGCACTGGGGCAACCAGCGTCACGTGAAGGTCTCCTCGGACTACGCCGGCAACACCTGGGCGCCCGAGGCCTTCTACGACGAGGAGGCCGGCGAGTACGTCGTCTACTGGGCCTCCGCGCTCTACCCGACGACCGACACGGCCGGCCGCGACATCAACACCCAGTACCAGCAGATGATGTACGCGACCACGCGCGACTTCGTGACCTTCTCCGACCCGAAGCCGTGGATCAACGTCAAGCGCGGCACCGGCAAGGGCATGATCGACGCGACCGTCGTGCAGGACGGCGACACCTTCTACCGCCTGGTGAAGGACGAGGCCTACATGATCCCGCGCCAGGAGCGGTCGCCGGACCTCCGGGCGACGGTCACCGGCTCGCTGCCGACCACCACCTCCACGCCCGGCTGGCAGCTGGTGAAGGAGAAGATCGGCTACGGCCAGGCCAACCCGTGGGGCGGCACGTTCACCGGCGGTGAGGGCCCGACCGTCTTCCGCGACAACGAGGACCCCGACCGCTGGTACCTCTTCATCGACCAGCCGAGCTACCACGGTGGCCAGGGCTATCTCGCCTTCACCACCGACGACATCGGCTCGGGCAGCTGGACGTCCGTCCCGACGGCCGACCTGCCGAGCAGCCCGCGCCACGGCACGGTCATCCCGGTGACCCAGGCCGAGCTCGACACGCTGCGCGCCGGCTACCAGCCGGACCTGCTGGTGGAGTCGGTGTCCGACGTGGCGGTCTCGACCCGCGCCGGCACCGCGCCGGTCCTGCCGGCCAAGGTCGCGGCGACCTTCGGGGACGGCTCCGCCGGACAGGTGGGCGTCGAGTGGGACCCGATCGACCCGTCGTCGTACGACGAGGCGGGGACGTTCACCGTCACCGGCACCGTCTCCCGCGGATCGGCCGACCACCCGGTCGCGACGGTGACCGTCACCGACGCGGCGGACCCCGTGGTCACCGTGGGCTCGGACGCCGACGGTGCCAACGGCTGGTGGGTCAGCTCGCCCGCCACGGCGTCGGTCTCCGCGACCGACGACACCGGCGTCGCGTCCGTCGAGCACTCCCTCGACGGCGGCGCGTGGGTGCCGGTGTCCGGCGACTCCGCCTCGCTCGAGGTCGTCGGCGACGGCGTCCACGAGGTGCGCGGCCGGGCCCACGACGTCACCGGGAACACCTCGGCGGTCGTCACCGGCGAGGTGAAGGTCGACACCGAGGCGCCGGTCAGCCGGGCGTCGCGGACCGGGCGCACCGTCACCGTGCGGGCCGCCGACGCCACGTCCGGAGTGGACGCGATCGAGTACCGCCTCGACGGCGGCGCCTGGACGTCGTACACGGGGGCGTTCGGGGTCGGCGACGACGCCGTCGACGTCGAGTACCGCGCGATCGACCGGGCCGGCACGGCCGAGGCCACCAACACGCTCGTGGTCCCGGCCGCCGGGGACGAGCTGTCGCCGACGGCCGTCGTCGCGGTCGCGTCGGCCGACACGGTCCGCTTCGGCACCGACGTGCCGGTCGCGGTGCGGGTCACCACCCCCGACGGGGTCGCGACCGGCAGCGTCCGTGCGATCGCCGACGGGCAGGTCCTCGCCTCCGCCAACCTGGCGGACGGCAGGGCGAGCATCGTGGTCGACACGGGCCGGCTGTCCGGCCTCGGCCGGCGCACCATCGTCATCCGGTACGACGGCGACGCCACCCACCGCGCCGGCGAGGACCAGGTGCAGCTGACCCTCACCCGCGCCCGCTCCACGACCGCCCTCTCCGTCACGGCGCCGGACCGGTCCGGTCGCGGCTCGGTGGCGAGGGTGTCGGTCGCGACCAGCCCGTCCGGGGTGGCGGTCGGGAAGCTGACCCTCGTGCTGCGCCGCAGCGGCACGGTGGTGCGGCGGACCACGGTGACCGTGCCCGCGTCGGGCCGGGCCACGTGGCGCCTGCCGCGGCTGGCGGACGGGCGCTGGTCCGTGCAGGCCGTGGTCGCGCAGTCCACCGTCGCCACCGGCTCGAGCGCGGTCAGGAGCATCACCGTCCGCTGAGCCGCGACCGCCGGTGGTCGAGGAGGTTGCGCCGACCGCCGGTGGTCGAGGAGGTTGCGCCGACCGCCGGTGGTCGAGGAGGTTGCGCCGACCGCCGGTGGTCGAGGAGGTTGCGCAGCAACCGTCACGAGACCCCGGCCGGACATGTGAGCGCTCTCCAACAATCCGCCGCGGCGGCCGCCTGCAGCACTAGGGTGGCCGCCATGGCGGGAGAGAGCGCGAGCGGCCGGCGTCGCTCGCCGAGCATGGCGGACGTCGCGGCGCTGGCCGGCGTCTCGCACCAGACCGTGTCGCGGGTGCTCAACGACTCGCCGCTCGTGCGTGAGGACACCCGTGAGCGCGTCCACGCCGCGATCGTCGAGCTCGGCTACCGCCGCAACGCCGCCGCCCGCCTGCTCGCCACCAACCGGTCCGGCCGGATCGGCATGGTCTCCGCCCACCTCGCCCTCTACGGCCCGAGCATGATCGCCGGCGCCGTGCAGGAGGCCGGCCGCGAGGCCGGCTACGACGTCTCCGTGGTCGGCGTGCTGGAGCTGTCCGAGGAGGCACTGCGCGATGCGGTCGACCGGCTGCTCGACCAGGCCGTGGAGGCGATCGTCGTCGCGGTGGCCCACCGCGACGCCCACAACCTGGTGCGCTCCCTGTCGCTGCCGATCCCGGTGGTGCTCGCGCAGGGCGTCGAGCCGGGGGAGTCGATGGCCGCCGGCATCGACCAGGTCGCCGGCGGCCGGCTGGCCACCAACCACATGCTCGACGCCGGTCACCGCTCGGTCGCCCACGTCAGCGGCCCGGCCGACTGGACCGAGGCCGCCCAGCGCCGTGAGGGCTGGCGCCGTGCCCACGAGGCGCGTGGCCTGCTCCCGGGGCCCGAGGTCCCGGGGGACTGGTCGGCGAGCAGCGGGTACGACGCGGGCCGCCGCATCGCCCAGGACCCCTCGGTCACGGCGGTCTTCGTCGCCAACGACGCGATGGCGCTCGGGGTGCTCAAGGCCCTCCACGAGGCCGGCCGTCACGTGCCCGGCGACGTCAGCGTCGTGGGCTTCGACAACGTCCCTGAGGCCGGCTTCTACTTCCCGTCCCTGACGACGGTCGCGCAGGACTTCCCGGAGCTGGGGCGGCGGGCGGTCGACCTGACGGTCCGGGCCCTCGGTGGGGAGGAGCGGCCCGCGGTCGAGCTCGCCCAGCCGGAGCTGCTGATCCGCTCGTCGACGGGCATGCCCCGGCCGCGGTGAGTCCGATGATGTTAGCGTTCACATCGTGAACCACAGCGCCCCCGACGTGGTCGTCATCGGCCACGCCCCCGGTCCCGAGCTGCACGTGCTGCCGGTCGGTGCCACCGTCCAGCGCCTGCTCGTCACGGGCGGCGACGGTGTGCGCCGTGACGTCGTGCTCGGCCTGGCCGACGGCGAAGCGGTGCGGGCCTCGACCGACTACGTCGGCAGCATCGTCGGCCGCTACGCCAACCGCATCGCGCACGGCCGCTTCACCCTCGACGGCATCGAGCACGAGGTCCCGGCCAATGACCGCGGTCACCACCTCCATGGTGGTCCGGAGGGGTTCCACACCCGCACCTGGGACGTCGTCGAGAAGTCCGCCGACGAGGTCACCCTCGAGCTGGTGAGCCCCGACGGTGACGCGGGCTACCCGGGCGAGCTGACCGTGCGGGCGGCGTACCGGGTGGAGGGGGACGTGGTCCGGCTCGACATCACCGCCACCACCACCGCTCCGACGATCGTCAACCTGACCAGCCACGCCTACTTCAACCTGCACGGCAGCGGGACCATCGACGACCACCTGCTGCAGGTCGACGCCTCCCGCTACACGCCGGTCGGTGCCGACTCGATCCCCACCGGGGGCCACGCGGCGGTCGACGGCACCCCCTTCGACCTGCGCCGGCCGACCCGGCTCGGCGACCCGGTCCGGGCCGACCACCCCGAGGTCCGTGACGCCCGCGGGATCGACCACAACCTCGTCCTCGACGGCTCGGGCTGGCGCCCGGTCGCGGTCCTGGACGGGCCCGCCACGCGCACCCGGCTGGAGCTCTGGTCGGACCAGCCGGGCCTGCAGGTCTACACCGGCAACTTCCTCGCCGGCACCTCCCTCGACCGCACCGGCCGCATGCTCCGCCAGGGCGACGGCCTCTGCCTCGAGCCCCAGCTCGCCCCCGACACCCCGAACCGCGAGCCCGCCGACGGCACGGCCGATCCGGACTGGCCCTCCGCCGTCCTCCGCCCCGGCCAGACCTACCGCAACCGCATGGCCTGGCTCTTCTCGTCCCTCGCCTGATTCCCCGCGAAGTGTGAGGGTTTCTCCGCCGAAGTGCGTGGCTTTCTCCGCCGAGGTGTGAGGGTTTCTCCGCCGAGGTGTGGGGGTTCCCTCCGCTCAGAGCGCTGCGGAGAGGGCCTCCGCCGGCAGGCCGAAGGCGAGCTCCAGCCGCGCCACCATCCGCCCACTGGGTACGACGCGAGCGGACTCCCACGTCCGCACGGCGGCCGTGCTGCAGCCGCACCGGCGGGCCAGCTCGCCCTGGGTGAGGCCGGCCCACTCGCGCAGGGTCCTGATCACCCCGGGCAGGTCGCCGGGTCGCCAGCGGGCGCGGTCGAGCAGGTGCGGCGGCTCGATCCCCGCGGCCCGGGCGACCTGCGCGACGGGAGCGCCGTAGGCCGAGGCGAGGCGACGGATCGCGGAGAGGGGCGGCGTACCGGCGCCGCGCTCCCACTGGCCGAGGGCGTGGCGGTCCACCCCGGCTGCGGCGGCGGCCCGGGCCTGGCTGAGCCGGGCCCGGTGGCGCAGGCGACGCAGGGGGCCCATCGGCGGGCGCGGCCGGCCGAGGACCGTCGTCGGCGCTGCCAGCCGGGCCACGAGCGCCTCGGCGGACAGGCCGAGCGCCTCGGCGAGGGCGGTGATCCGCTCGGCGGGGATCCGCGCGCGCCCCGCTTCCCAGTTGTAGACGGTCGACGCCGGCACGCCCACCTCGGCCGCGAGCCGGGCGGCCGACACCGAGGCGCGCCAGCGCAGTCCCCGCAGTGCCTGGCCGCGGTGTCCGGCCGCCCCGGGCGCTGTCGGGCGGGCGTCGTCGAAGAAGCCCGCGACGTGCGCCGGCTCGAGCTCGAGCGCGCGCGCGAGGGCGTGGATGTGGACCGGCCCGGGGAGCCGCTCGCGTCGTTCCCAGCGCAGGATCGACATCGGGTGGACGCCGATCTCCTGGGCGAGGTCGGTGGCCCGGAGGCCGCGGCGGGCGCGCTCGGAGCGCAGCAGCGTGGTCACGGTGGTGGCCTTTCGCCGGGACGCCCACCGGATCCCACCGGGATTCCGCAGGTTCACGGGTGAGCGTTCACATTTCTTCGGATTCGTGGTCCCGAACCCCTTGACGTCACAGAATGTTAGCGCTCACACTCTTCCCCAGTGACACCGGTCACAGGGCGGACAAGCCCGACAGACTGTGGAGGAATTCCAGTGGTGAAGAAGACCGTGACCGCCGCCAGCGCGGTCCTCATGTGCGCAGCGGCGCTCGCCGCCTGCGGCAGCGACGACTCCGGCTCCGGCAAGGACGACGGCAAGATCGTGATGGGCTTCGCCCAGGTCGGTGCGGAGAGCGGTTGGCGGACCGCGAACACCGACTCGATCAAGGCCTCGGCCAAGAGCGCGGGCATCGAGCTCAAGTTCTCGGACGCCCAGCAGAAGCAGGAGAACCAGATCCAGGCGATCCGGTCCTACATCCAGCAGAAGGTCGACGTGATCGCGTTCAGCCCGGTCGTCGAGACCGGTTGGGACGCCGTCCTCCAGGAGGCGAAGGCCGCGAACATCCCGGTCATCCTGACCGACCGCGCGGTCGACAGCAAGGACACCTCGCTCTACAAGACCTTCCTCGGCTCCGACTTCGTCGAGGAGGGCAAGAAGGCCGGCGAGTGGCTCGTCGAGAACGCGGCCGACGCCGACGTCGACGGTGACGGCGACGTCAACGTCGTCCAGCTCGAGGGCACCACCGGCGCCGCGCCGGCCATCGACCGCGCCGAGGGCTTCGCCGACGCGATCGCCTCCGACTCGAAGATCTCGATCAGCAAGTCGCAGACCGGTGACTTCACCCGCGACGGCGGCAAGCAGGTCATGGAGTCCTTCCTCAACTCCGAGAAGGGCATCGACGTCGTCTTCGCCCACAACGACGACATGGGCCTGGGTGCCATCGAGGCGATCGAGGCCGCCGGCCTCGAGCCCGGCAAGGACATCAAGATCATCACGGTCGACGCCGTCAAGGACGGAATGACCGCCCTGTCCGAGGGCAAGATCAACTTCATCGTCGAGTGCAACCCGCTCCTCGGCGACCAGCTGATGGACCTCGCGGAGAAGGTCGTCGCCGGCGAGGAGGTCCCGGAGCGCGTGGTCACCGAGGAGACCACGTTCACCCAGGAGCAGGCCACCGAGGTGCTCGCGGACCGCAAGTACTGAGCAGGCCCGGGCGCGCGCCCTCCTCCCCTTCCGGGGGCGCGTGCCACCCCTTCCGGCGGGTCCGCCACCACCGTGGCGGGCCCGCCGGCACCGGGGCAGCCCACGAAGCAGAGCCCCGAGAGAGCGACCGGAGAGAACGATGACGACGACGCACGAGGAGCGATCGGTGACCACGACGACGCAGCACGCCGGCGGCGTGCCGGCGGCGCAGACCCCCGAGCCGGTGATCGAGATGCGCGACATCTCGATCACCTTCGGCAGCGTGCGTGCCCTCGACGGCGTCTCGCTGCGGCTCCTGCCCGGCGAGGTGCACGCCCTCATGGGCGAGAACGGCGCGGGCAAGAGCACCCTCATCAAGGCGCTCACCGGCGTCTACACGATCGACTCCGGCACCATCGTCGTCGGCGGCGAGGAGCACCAGTTCTCCACGCCGGCCGCGGCCCAGGCCGCGGGCATCAGCACGGTGTACCAGGAGGTCAACCTGGTCCCCAACCTCACCGTCGCCGAGAACATGCTGCTCGGCCGTGAGCCCCGCTTCCTCGGCGGCATCAACGTGCGCGCGATGAACCGCCGCGCCGCCGCCACCCTCGAGCGACTCGGCCTCGACATCGACCCGCGCTCGATGCTGGGCGACCACCCGATCGCCATCCAGCAGCTCGTCGCGATCGCCCGCGCGGTCGACGTCGAGGCGCGGGTCGTGATCCTGGACGAGCCGACCTCCAGCCTCGACGCCGACGAGGTCGAGAAGCTGTTCGAGGTCATGCGCCGCCTGCGCGAGGACGGCGTCGCCATCGTCTTCGTCTCCCACTTCCTCGACCAGATCTACGCGATCGCCGACCGCATGACGATCCTGCGCAACGGCCGCCTCGTCGAGGAGCGGATGGTCGCCGACACCAGCCAGCTCGAGCTGGTCAAGCTGATGATCGGCCGCGAGCTCGAGGCCCTGGAGCGCCTCGACCGCGCTGCCGCCAAGGACGTCACCGCCAGTGAGCCCGTCCTCAAGGCGGTCGGCCTGAGCCGCAAGGGCTCGCTCGAGGCCACCGACCTCTGCCTGTACGACGGCGAGGTGGTCGGTGTCGCCGGCCTCCTCGGCTCCGGCCGCACCGAGCTGGCCCGCCTCCTCTTCGGCGCCGACACCGCCGACCACGGCACCCTCGAGATCAGGTCGGAGCGCCGGAAGCTGCGCAGCCCGCGCCACGCGATCGACCGCAAGGTCGCGTTCTCGAGCGAGGACCGCAAGGCCGAGGGCGTGATCGCCGATCTCACCGTCGCCGACAACATGCTGCTCGCGCTGCAGGCCTCCCGGGGCTGGCTCCGCCCGATCCCGCAGTCGACGCGCACCCGCCTCGTCGACGAGTACATCAAGGCCCTCGACATCCGGCCGGCCGACCCGAACGCACTGATGCGCAACCTGTCGGGCGGCAACCAGCAGAAGGTGCTGCTCGCCCGCTGGCTGATCACCGAGCCCGAGCTGCTCATCCTCGACGAGCCGACCCGCGGCATCGACATCGGGGCCAAGGCGCAGATCCAGGCCAAGGTCGCCGAGCTGGCCGAGAAGGGCATGTCCGTCGTCTTCATCTCCGCCGAGCTGGAGGAGGTGCTGCGCCTCAGCGACCGCCTGGTCGTGATGCGCGACCGCCGCAAGATCGACGAGCGCCGCAACGACGACGTCACGGTGAGCGACGTCCTCGAGATCATCGCCGGCCAGGGTGACGCCGGCTCCCGGACCGAGGAGGAGACCTCCCGTGACTGACACCCTGACCCCGGCCCCGAGCCCGGCGCCGACCGGCGAGAGCGGCCACGCCGCTGCGCGCCCGACGCTGGTGACCCGCTTCCTCGGCAGCACGCTGGTGTGGCCGATCCT
The DNA here is from genome assembly GCF_057586415.1 of Nocardioides sp. SRI_004. Classification (NCBI taxonomy): domain Bacteria; kingdom Bacillati; phylum Actinomycetota; class Actinomycetes; order Propionibacteriales; family Nocardioidaceae; genus Nocardioides; species Nocardioides sp. SRI_004. Next base: position 145,470 of record NZ_JBYCZV010000011.1, on the reverse strand, counting down.
CGCCCTGCTGCTGCTCCTGGTCGTCAACGTCGTCGCGACGCCGTCCTTCCTCAACGTGCGCATCCAGGACGGCCACCTCTACGGCAACGTCATCGACATCGCCCGCAACAGTGCGCCGGTCCTGCTGGTCGCGCTCGGCATGACCCTGGTCATCGCCACCCGAGGGATCGACCTCTCCGTCGGTGCGATCGCGGCCATCGCCGGCGCGGTGGCCTGCACGCGGATCGTCGGCGCCGGCGACGAGGCAGCCGTGACCACGGCGATCATGGCCTGCACCTGGGCCCTCGCGGTCTGCGTGGTGCTCGGCGTCTGGAACGGCTTCCTCGTCTCCGTGCTGGGCATCCAGCCGATCATCGCCACCCTCGTGCTGATGGTGGCGGGCCGCGGCCTGGCGATGCTCGTCACCGACGGACAGATCACCACCGTCAACAACGACACCTTCAGCGACCTCGCCACCGGCTACGTCCTCGGGCTGCCGATCGCCTCGCTGATCGCGGTCGGGATGGTCGTGGCGGCGGCGATCTTCACCCGTCGTACGGCGCTGGGCATGCTCATCGAGGCCGTCGGCATCAACCCCGAGGCCAGCCGCCTGGCCGGCGTGCGGGCCCGCACGATCATCTGGACCGTCTACGTGTTCGGCGGCTTCTGCGCCGGACTGGCCGGCCTGATCATCGCCGCCAACACCAACTCGGTGAACGCCAACAGCCTCGGCCTGTGGATCGAGCTCGACGCGATCCTCGCGGTCGTCATCGGCGGCACCGCCCTCACCGGCGGGCGCTTCTCGCTGGCGGGCACCCTCGTCGGCGCGCTGTTCATCACCACGCTGGCCCGCACCATCCCCAACGTCGGCATCCCGTCCGAGGCCAACTACCTGTTCAAGGCGGTCGTGGTCGTCGCGGTGTGCCTCCTCCAGTCGCCGCGGGCGCGTGCCGCGCTGCGGGTACGACGCCCCGCCGTCTCGAAGGGAAACCCGGTATGAGCGCCGCAGTCGCCACCGTCGGCACCACCTCGCTGTGGGACCGGATCCGCACCTACTCGCCGCCGCCGCGGTTCCTCCCGCTGATCGTCACGATCGCCCTGTTCGCAGGGATGTTCGGTGCCGGCAGCGTGCGCTACGAGAACTTCGGTGACCCGCAGGTCTTCCTCAGCCTGATGATCAACAACGCGCACCTGATCGTGCTCGCGGTCGGCATGACCTTCGTGATCCTGACCGGCGGCATCGACCTCTCGGTCGGCTCGGTGGTCGCGATGTCGACGATGATCCTGGCCAAGACCCTGCAGTCCGGCTGGTCCCTGCCGGCCGCGATCCTGGCGGTACTGGTCGTCTCGACCCTGCTCGGCACGGTGCTGGGCCTGCTCATCCACTACTTCGACATCCAGCCGTTCATCGCCACCCTCGCCGGCCTCTTCCTCGCCCGCGGCGTGGCCTACCTGATCAGCATCGAGTCGATCCCGATCACCGACGAGACCTTCATGAAGTGGGCCTACGAGCCGCTTACCCTGTGGTCGACGTACTGGATCCGCTGGTCGGTCGTCGTGGCCCTGGTCGCGGTCGTGGTGGCGGCGTACGTCCTCGCCTTCACCCGCTTCGGGCGCACCGTCTACGCCATCGGCGGCAACGAGTCGTCGGCGATGCTGATGGGCCTGCGGGTCGGCGCGGTCAAGGTCGGCGTGTACGCCGTCAGCGGGTTCTGCGCGGGCCTCGGCGGCCTGCTCTTCGCCCTGAACACCCCGTCGGGCAACAGCCTGCACGCGGTCGGCATGGAGCTCGACGCCATCGCGGCGGCGGTCATCGGCGGCATCCTGCTCACCGGCGGGCGCGGCTACGTGTTCGGTGCGCTGGTCGGCGTCCTCGTCCTCGGCGTGATCCAGACCTTCATCACCTTCGACGGCACCCTCACCTCGTGGTGGACCCGCATCGCCATCGGCGTGCTGCTCCTGGTGTTCGTCGTCATCCAGCGCCTCATGACGCGGCGGCAGGCGACATGAGCGAGGCGCCCCGAAGGATCCCGGTGATGGCGGACGTCGCCCGTCTCGCCGGGGTCTCCCACCAGACCGTCTCGCGCGTGGTCAACGGCCAGACGAACCTCCGCCCGGAGACCCGCGAGCGGGTGCTCCGCGCGATCGACCAGCTCGGCTACCGGCCCAACACCGCCGCGCGCAGCCTGGTCACCCGTCGCTCCGGGACGATCGGCGTGATCGGCTCCCGCAGCGGGTTCTGGGGCCCGAGCACGGTGCACCGCGCGATCCAGGCGGCCGGCCGCGACGCCGGCTACTTCGTCAGCTCCGTCAACGTGCAGATGCAGACCCGTGACGAGTTCGTCGACGCGATGGACCACCTGCGCGACCAGCATGTCGAGGGCATCGTCCTCATCGCCGCCAACGACGACGCGGTCGACGCGGCCCGTGCCCACGCCGGCCGCGGCGTCCCCGTCGTCGTCGTGGAGGGCGACGACGCCAAGGCCGAGTGGACCGTCGGTGTCGACCAGGTGGCCGGTGCCGCCGCCGGCACCCGCCACCTCGTCGACCTCGGCCACGAGCGGATCCTGCACGTCTCGGGCCCGTCGGCGTGGACGGAGGCGCGCGCCCGTCTCGCCGGCTACCGCCACGCCATGTACGACGCCGGGCTGCCCCCGCTGCTGCACGTCGAGGGCGACTGGTCGGCCCGCAGCGGCTTCGAGGCCGGCCGGCAGATCGCCGCGCGCGACGACGTGACCGCCGTGTTCTGCGCCAACGACCAGATGGCGCTCGGCCTGCTCCGCTCGCTGAGCGAGGCCGGCCGTTCGGTCCCGGACGACATCAGCGTCGTCGGCTTCGACGACATCCCCGAGGCGGCGTACCTCATCCCGCCCCTGACCACGGTCCGCCAGGACTTCGACGCGGTCGGACGCCGCGCGATCCAGATCCTGCGGTCGGCCATCAACGACGAGGACGCACCCGAGCGGCTGATCGAGCCCGAGTTGGTCGTCCGGGCCAGCACCCACGAACCACGAGAACGAGGAGAGACCCCCCGATGAGCGCGGGCCAGGAGCAGTACACGATCGGCGTCGACTACGGCACCCTCTCGGGCCGTGCCGTCGTCGTCCGGGTGTCCGACGGGGCCGAGCTCGGCTCGGCCGTGCACGCCTACGAGCACGCGGTCGTCGACACCGCCCTGCCCGGGACGGGCGAGGCGCTGCCGCCGGAGTGGGCGCTGCAGGTGCCCGAGGACTACCGCCAGGTGCTCCGGATCGCCGTACCTGCGGCGGTCTCGGCCGCCGGCATCGACCCGGCCCACGTCATCGGCATCGCCACCGACTTCACCGCGTGCACGATGGTGCCGACCCTCGCGGACGGCACCCCGCTGTGCGAGCTCCCCGAGCTCGCCGGCCGCCCGCACGCCTTCGTCAAGCTCTGGAAGCACCACGCCGCCCAGCCGCACGCCGACCGGATCAACCGGCTGGCCGAGGAGCGCGGCGAGGCCTGGCTGCCGCGCTACGGCGGGCTGATCTCCTCGGAGTGGGAGTTCGCCAAGGGCCTCCAGCTGTTCGAGGAGGACCGCGATCTCTACGACCGCATGGAGCACTGGGTCGAGGCCGCCGACTGGATCGTGTGGCAACTCTGCGGGGAGTACGTCCGCAACGCCTGCTCCGCCGGCTACAAGGGCATCCTCCAGGACGGCGCCTACCCGTCGACCGACTTCCTCGAGGCGCTCGCGCCCGGCTTCGGCGGCTTCGTCGCCGACAAGCTGGCTCATCCGGTCGGCGAGCTCGGCGCCGCCGCCGGTCGCCTGACCGCCGAGGCGGCGGCCTGGACCGGCCTGCCCGAAGGCATCGCCGTCGCGGTCGGCAACGTCGACGCGCACGTCACCGCACCGGCCGCGCAGGCCGTCGACCCCGGCCAGATGGTCGCGATCATGGGCACGTCGACCTGCCACGTGATGAGCGCCGACGTGCTCCGCGAGGTCCCCGGCATGTGCGGTGTCGTCGACGGCGGCATCATCGCCGGCCGCTGGGGCTACGAGGCCGGTCAGAGCGGGGTCGGCGACATCTTCGGCTGGGTCGTCGACAACGCGGTCCCGGCGTCGTACGCCGAGACGGCCGCGGCGGCGGGGGAGTCGGTGCACGAGCACCTCACCCGCCTGGCCGCGCAGCAGGCGATCGGCGAGCACGGCCTGGTCGCCCTCGACTGGCACAGCGGCAACCGCTCGGTGCTGGTCGACCACGAGCTCTCCGGCCTCGTCGTCGGGCTGACCCTCGCGACGAGGCCGGAGGACGTCTACCGCGCGCTGCTCGAGGCGACCGCCTTCGGGACCCGGGTGATCGTGGAGACCTTCCGCGACAGCGGCGTACCGGTCGAGGAGTTCGTCGTCGCGGGCGGCCTGCAGAAGAACGCGCTGCTGATGCAGATCTACTCCGACGTCACGCGGCTGCCGCTGTCGGTCATCGACTCCGACCAGGGCCCCGCGCTGGGCTCGGCGATCCACGCCGCCGTCGCGGCGGGCGCCTACCCCGACGTACCCACGGCCGCGAAGGCGATGGGCAAGGTCCGCAAGGCGGTGTACGTGCCGGACGAGACCCGGGCGCAGGCCTACGACCGGCTGTTCGCGGAGTACCGCGAGCTGCACGACCACTTCGGCCGCGGCGTGACCGCCATGCGCCGGCTCAAGGCGATCCGGCGCGAGGCCGTCGCGGGCAAGGAGCAGTCCTGATGAGCGTCGTGACCGACGTCGACCAGACGATCCGCCAGGTCCGCCGCGAGGTCGCGGCGCTGCACGCCGAGCTGCCCAAGTACGGCCTCGTCGTGTGGACCGCCGGCAATGTGTCGGCCCGGGTGCCCGGCCACGACCTGCTCGTGATCAAGCCCAGCGGCGTCTCGTACGACGACCTCACGCCGGACAACATGGTCGTCTGCGACCTCGACGGCAAGGTCGTCGAGGGCGAGCACGCGCCGTCCTCCGACACCGAGGCGCAGGCCTACGTCTACCGCCACCTGCCCCACGTGGGCGGTGTCGTCCACACCCACTCGCCGTACGCCGTGGCGTGGGCCGCGCGCGGCGAGGCGATCCCGTGCGTCACCACGATGTGCGCGGACGAGTTCGGTGGGGAGATCCCGGTCGGGCCGTTCGCGATCATCGGCGACGACTCGATCGGCCGGGGGATCGTCGAGACCCTGCGCGAGAGCCGCTCACCCGCCGTCCTCATGCAGAACCACGGCGTCTTCACCGTCGGCCCGAACGCGAGGTCCGCCGTGAAGGCGGCCGTCATGTGCGAGGACGTCGCCCGTTCCGTGCACCTCTCCCGACAGCTCGGCCAGCCGATCCCGATCGCGCAGCCCAGCGTCGACGCCCTCTACGACCGCTACCAGAACGTCTACGGCCAGCGCTGACCCGCTGACCGGCCAACACCACCACGACGCCCTCGGGGGCGCCTGAGAACAAGGAGCACCACGTGACCGCCAACGCCAACGCCGAGCAGGAGATCTGGTTCCTCACCGGCAGCCAGTCGCTCTACGGACCGGAGACCCTGGACCAGGTCGCCGAGCAGTCGCGCGCCATCGCCGACCGGCTCGCCGAGCTGTCGGACCTCCCGGTACGGGTCGTGTGGAAGCCGGTCCTGCTCGACGCGGCCGCGATCCACCGCCAGGTCCTCGAGGCCAACCTCGACCCGGCCTGCGTCGGCCTGATCACCTGGATGCACACCTTCTCGCCGGCGAAGATGTGGATCGCCGGCCTCGACGCCCTCCAGAAGCCGCTGCTGCACCTGCACACGCAGGCCGGCATGGCGCTGCCCTGGTCGACGATCGACATGGACTTCATGAACCTCAACCAGGCCGCCCACGGCGACCGGGAGTTCGGCTACATCCAGTCCCGCCTGGGCGTTCCGCGCAAGACCGTCGCTGGCCACGTCGAGAACCCCGTCGTCCGCCGCCGGATCGAGGAGTGGGCCCGCGCGGCCCGCGGTCGCGCCGAGCTCCGCCAGCTCAAGCTCGCCCGCTTCGGCGACAACATGCGCGACGTCGCCGTCACCGAGGGCGACAAGGTGGAGGCCCAGCTGCGCTTCGGCGTCTCGGTCAACACCTACGGCGTCAACGACCTCGTCGCCGTCGTCGACCAGGTCGCCGACGCCGACATCGACAAGCTCGTCGCCGAGTACGCCGACCTCTACGCCATCGCCCCCGAGCTGCTCCCCGGCGGCGAGCGCCACGAGTCGCTGCGGTACGGCGCCCGGATCGAGGCCGGTCTGCGCACCTTCCTCGAGGGGGGCGGCTTCGGCGCGTTCACCACGAACTTCGAGGACCTCGGCGGGCTGCGGCAGCTGCCCGGCCTGGCCGTGCAGCGGCTGATGGCCGACGGCTACGGCTTCGGCGGCGAGGGCGACTGGAAGACCTCGGTCCTGCTGCGCGCCACGAAGGTGATGGCCGAGGGCCTGCCGGGCGGCACCTCCTTCATGGAGGACTACACGTACCACCTGGTCCCGGGCGAGGAGAAGATCCTCGGCGCGCACATGCTCGAGGTCTGCCCGACCCTCACCGACGACCGCGCGTCGCTGGAGATCCACCCGCTCTCGATCGGCGGTCGGGAGGACCCGGTGCGGCTGCGCTTCACCGCCGACCCCGGCGCCGCCGTCGTCGCCGGCCTCTCCGACCTCGGCGACCGCTTCCGCCTGACGGTCAACGAGGTCGACGTGGTCGAGCCCGACGAGGCGCTGCCGCAGCTGCCGGTGGCCTGCGCGGTCTGGGAGCCCCGGCCCTCGCTCGCCACCTCGGCCGAGGCCTGGCTGATGGCCGGCGCACCGCACCACACGGTGCTGTCGAAGGCGATCGGCGTGGAGGTGCTCGCCGACTTCGCCGAGATGAGCGGGGTCGAGGTCGCGGTGATCGACGCCGACACCACGCCCCGCGCCTTCCAGCGCGAGCTCCGGTGGAGTGCGGCGTACCACCGCCTCGCCGAGGGTCTCTGATCGGTTGATTGGATCGATCCAATAGACTCACCGGGGGTCGCTCAGCCCGCCAGCCGGCGGCCCCCGGTGCATCCACTTCCTTCCCCTCAAGGAGACCTGCCGTGACCGGCCTACTCGACCGCCCCGACCCCGTGATCGACGCCGACGCCGACGGGGCCGCCGAGCGCGTGCCGGCCCTCCCGCGCGGTCGCCGCGCCAAGATCGTCTGCACGCTCGGTCCGGCGACGGCCTCCGAGCGCCGCATCCGCGCGCTCGTCGATGCCGGCATGGACGTCGCCCGGCTCAACATGAGCCACGGCACCCACGCCGACCACTCCGAGGTCTACCGCCGGGTGCGGGAGGCGTCGGAGGCCAGCGGCCACGCGGTCGCGGTGCTCGCCGACCTGCAGGGGCCGAAGATCCGGCTGCGCCGCTTCGCCAGCGCCACCGTGCTGCGCCGGGGCCAGCGCTGGACGATCACCACCCGCGACGTCGACGGCAACGGCGAGATCTGCGCGACGTCGTACGACGGCCTGCCGGGCGACGTGCGCCCGGGCGACCCGATCCTGATCGACGACGGCAAGATCCGGCTGCGGGTGGTGGAGGTCAGCGAGACCGACGTCGTGACCGAGGTGCTCGTCGGCGGACCGGTCAGCGACCACAAGGGCATCAACCTCCCGGGCGTCGCGGTCTCCGTGCCGGCGCTCTCGGCGAAGGACACCGCAGACCTGCGCTTCGCGCTGCGCCTGGGCGTCGACGTGGTCGCGCTGAGCTTCGTGCGCAACGCCTCCGACGCTGCGGACGTGCGGGCGATCATGGCCGAGGAGGGCATCCGTGTCCCGGTGATCGCGAAGATCGAGAAGCCGCAGGCCATCGAGAACCTCGACGAGATCGTGCGCGCCTTCGACGGCGTGATGGTCGCCCGCGGCGACCTCGGCGTCGAGTGCCCGCTCGAGGAGGTGCCCTTCCTGCAGAAGCAGGTCATCGTCGCGGCCCGCCGCAACGCGCGCCCGGTGATCGTCGCGACCCAGATGCTCGAGTCGATGATCACCAACCCGGCGCCGACCCGCGCGGAGACCAGCGACGTCGCCAACGCGGTCCTCGACGGCGCCGACGCGGTGATGCTGTCGGGCGAGACCAGCGTCGGCGCCCACCCGATCACCACCGTCGAGACGATGGCCCGGATCATCGCCTCCACCGAGCGCAGCGCCCTCGACGACCAGCAGTTCGGACGCTTCGACCGGATCGAGTTCGACCCACACACGCGCGGCGGGGTGATCACCAAGGCCGCCGAGGAGGTCGCCGAGCGGACCGGGGCGACGTACGTCGTCGCGTTCACCCAGTCCGGCGACTCGGCCCGTCGCGTGGCCCGCCTGCGCAGCCGGATCCCCGTCCTGGCCTTCACGCCGGACCCGAAGGTGCGCGCCCAGCTCGCGCTCAGCTGGGGCGTCGAGACCTACCTGACCGCGCCGCCCCTCGACACCGACGACATGGTCACCCAGGTCGACCACGAGCTGCTGCGCACCGGCCGGGTGCTCGAGGGCGACCTCGTCGTGATCGTCGCGGGCAGCCCGCCGGGAGTGCCCGGCTCGACCAACGCGCTCTGGATCCACCGGATCGGCCAGCGCTGATCCTCGCCGCGCGGCTGCAGTAACACGCTGTTCGCCGAACTGCTCGGCGAGCTTCAGGGCAGATCGGCGGCATTTCCGGCGTGTCGGCCCTGAGAAGTGCCGGGAAGATCGGCGGACAGCGTGTTACATCCGTACGCCGCCAGCCCGCGACCGCACCGCCCACAGCAGCAGGTCCCGCGCGAGCAGCGCGACCTCCCGGGCGATCACGCCGTCGCCTCGGTGAGCTCGGTGTGCTCCGCGTCGGTCAGCAGCCGCGAGCGGATGAGGAAGCGCACGCCGTGCGGCGCCTCGAGCGAGAAGCCGGCGCCGCGTCCCTTGACGACGTCGATCGTCAGGTGCGTGTGCGACCAGTACTCGAACTGCGCCTTCGACATCCACACCGGGACCGCCCGGTCCAGGCCGACGTCGAGGTCGCCGAGGTGGATGTCGGCGCCACCGAGCAGGAAGTCGCCGTCCGGGTAGCACATGGGCGCCGACCCGTCGCAGCACCCGCCGGACTGGTGGAACATCACCGGCCCGTGCGCCTCGGTGAGGCTGCGGATCAGCTCCGCCGCCGGTTCGGTGACATCGACCCTGCTGGGCACGGATCCTCCTGGATGGTGGTGTCGGTGGTGCAGTGGTCCCCGGTGCGGGGGACGTCATACGTCCCCCGCACCAGGTGGCTGCCGTCGGCTCAGAAGAAGCCGAGGGCGTCGGGGCTGTACGACACCAGCAGGTTCTTCGTCTGCTGGTAGTGGTCGAGCATCATCTTGTGGTTCTCGCGGCCGATGCCCGACTGCTTGTAGCCGCCGAACGCGGCGTGGGCGGGGTAGGCGTGGTAGTTGTTCGTCCACACGCGGCCGGCCTTGATCTCCTTGCCCGCGCGGAAGGCCTGGGCCCCGTCGCGCGACCAGACACCGGCGCCGAGGCCGTAGAGGGTGTCGTTGGCGATCTTGAGGGCGTCCGCCTCGTCGTCGAAGCCGGTCAGCGAGACGACCGGGCCGAAGATCTCCTCCTGGAAGATCCGCATCGAGTTGTCGCCCTCGAAGATGGTCGGCGTGACGTAGTAGCCCTCGGCGAGGTCGCCCTCGAGCACGTTGCGCTCGCCACCGGTGAGGAGCTTCGCGCCCTCCTCCTTGCCGATCTCGATGTAGGACAGGATCTTCTCGAGCTGGTCGTTCGAGGCCTGGGCGCCGATCATCGTGGTGTCGTCGAGCGGGTTGCCCTGCTTGATCTTCTCGACCCGCGCGACGGCGTCGTGCACGAAGTCGGAGTAGATGCTGCGCTGCACGAGGGCGCGCGAGGGGCAGGTGCAGACCTCGCCCTGGTTGAGGGCGAACATCGCGAAGCCCTCGAGCGACTTGTCGTAGAAGGCGTCGCGCTCGTTGGCCACGGACTCGAAGAAGATGTTCGGGCTCTTGCCGCCGAGCTCCAGGGTCACCGGGATGATGTTCTGGCTGGCGTACTGCATGATCAGCCGGCCGGTCGTGGTCTCACCCGTGAAGGCGACCTTCGCCACGCGCGACGAGGAGGCCAGCGGCTTGCCGGCCTCGACGCCGAAGCCGTTGACGACGTTGACGACGCCGGCCGGCAGCAGGTCGCCGATCAGCTCGATCAGCTTGAGGATCGACCACGGGGTCTGCTCCGCAGGCTTGAGTACGACGGCATTGCCGGCCGCCAGCGCGGGGGCGAGCTTCCACACGGCCATCAGGATGGGGAAGTTCCACGGGATGATCTGGCCGACGACGCCCAGCGGCTCGTGGAAGTGGTAGGCGATCAGGTTCTCGTCGATCTCGCCGATCGAGCCCTCCTGGGCGCGCAGCGCGCCGGCGAAGTAGCGGAAGTGGTCGATCGCGAGCGGGATGTCGGCGGCGAGGGTCTCGCGGACCGGCTTGCCGTTCTCCCAGGTCTCGGCGACCGCGATGGAGGCGAGGTTGGCCTCCATCACGTCGGCGATCTTCAGCAGGATGTTGGCCCGCTCCGTCGTGGAGGTCTTCCCCCACGACGGAGCGGCAGCGTGGGCGGCGTCGAGGGCGGCCTCGATGTCCTCCTCCGTGCCGCGGGCGATCTCCGTGAACGGCTTGCCGTTGACCGGCGAGATGTTCTCGAAGTAGGCGCCCTTGATCGGGTCGACCCACTGGCCACCGATGTAGTGGCCGTAGCGGCTCGCGACGGAGACGAGGGAGTCGGGCTGTCCGGGTGCTGCGTAGACGGTCATGGTTGCTCCAGAGCGGTGTCGGGATCGTCGGTGTGACGGCGATCACGACGGTAGGAGCCGCAACGTTGCAGATCCGTTGCCGCAGGAGCGGCTACGCCAATTCCCTGTCCAGACGGGCGATCTGGCCGTCGACAAGCGCGCGCATCGGCGAGCTGGCCGGTACGACGGCCGCCTGGGCCAGCCACATGTCGTAGTCGTCGCGCCCCCAGCCCGACCGGGTCCACGCCGACATCAGCTCGGGCGCGCGGGAGCGCAGCAGGGCCTGGCGCAGGGACGCGGCCAGCGCCTCGCGGAGCCGGACGACGCCGGGCGCGGTCGAGCGCGGGAGCACCGGGCCGCCGTACCCCTTCATCGCGGAGCGCAGGTCGCCCGCCGCCAGCTGGGCCTCGACGGCGAGCCAGTCGCCGGTGACCGGGGCGGTGAGCCGGTAGGGGCGCGAGGCGAGGAGCTCCTCGCCGAGCAGCCCGCGCAGCCGGTTGAGCTCGGCGCGCAGCGTGGAGGTGCCGCCGTCCTCCTCGTAGAGCATCACGGCGAGCTCGTCGCCGGTGAGGCCGCCGGGGGAGGAGGCGAGGAGGGCCACGATCTCGCTGTGGCGGCGCGACAGGCGCAGCCGGGTCAGCTTGCCCCGGCCGTCGTCGACCGTCACCAGCGCCTCGTTGTGGCCGAGCAGCTCGAGCAGGAGCCGCAGTCCCGTGGGGCGGTCCGCGACCGGCGGGGGCGGCAGGTGCCGGGCGAGCTCGGCCTCCGCGAGGCGGGCGGCCGCGCGCACCATCGCCATCGTCTGGGGGACGACGATCTCGTCGCCTCCGGTCACGTCGAGGACGCCGAGCACCTGGCTGGTGCCCGGGTCGTGGATCGGGGTCGCGGCGCAGCTCCACGACCGCACCGAGGAGCGGAAGTGCTCGTCGCGGGTGATGAACGCGTCGCGGCCGGTGGCGAGGGCGAGCCCCGGCGCGTTGGTGCCCGCCAGCCGCTCGTCCCAGTTGCTGCCCTCGACGAAGCCGATCCGCTCGGCGTGGCGGAGCCGGTCCGTCGTACCGCAGACCCACAGGAGGGTGCCCTCGGCGTCGGCGAGGGCCATCACGGCGCCGCAGTCGCGGACCTCGCGGCCGAGGACGTCGTCGAGGAGCGGGAAGACGCGCGCGAGCGGGTGGGCCTCGCGCTGACCGCGCAGGTCCGGGACGTCGAGGGTCACCGGGGCCTCGGCCTGGCCGACGTCGACGCCGGCCGCGGCCGAGCGCTCCCAGGAGGCAGCGACCTCCGCCCGCATGCCCTGCGGTGCGGGCTCCTGCGTCATGAGTCCAGTAGACAACCTTCGTCCCCCGTGTGACCAGCGTCTCTCGTTCCGATCGACGATGCCGACGCAACGTTGCATCGACGTTGCAACGTCCGGACGAGGTTTTTCCGGGGTGGATGTATCAGGGCGGGCTGCCGGCGCCTCCGAGGGGCTGAAGGTTTCCGTTCCCCCAAAGGAGATTCACCATGAGCATCACCCAGTCCGGTCGGTCCGCCGCCCGCCTGTCGCCCCTCGCCCTCGCCTTCCTGGTCGTCGCGCTGCTGCTCGGCACCACCGGCGGCGCCGTCGCCGGTGCGCTGATCACCGGCGCCCAGATCAAGGACGGCACCGTGACCGGTGTCGACATCAAGAACGGGAGCCTGACGGCGACCGACATCAACGACGAGCCCCGTGTCTACGGCGCCAGCCTGGGCTACGGCTCGAGCGGCTGGATCGACGACTTCACCGCGAACTCGTTCACGCCGATCGTGAGCAAGAGCTTCACCGTCCCGCGCGCGGGCTACGTGTTCGTCACCGCCAACCTGTACGTCGAGGCAGACGCCTCGCTCGGCTCGGACGGCTACCTGCCCTTCGCGATCCGGGTCGACGGCAACACGGTCACCAGCCACACGGTGCTCGACACCAGCAGCACCAACTTCTCCGAGCACGGCTCGACCAGCATCGTGCTCCCCGTGACCGCCGGTACCCACACGGTCTCGCTCGTGGCGCGTGACGACGCCAGCGGCACGTTCATCCGCGAGCGCTCGGTCAACGTGGTCTGGTCGCCGACCGGCTCGAAGAGCGGCTCGGCGTTCACGCCGCGCACCGGTCACCCGCGGATCGCCAACCGCTGATCCACGCTGATCACACTGATCCACGCCGAGACGGGCGGGGGTGCCGGAGACGGCGCCCCCGCTTCGTCGTACCCGATCGGCGGCGTCGGTAAAGAATGTCCCGTTTGCCTGCACGGCTGAGACCCCGGTGCCAGCGTCGGATTGCTCCGCAGGCTCCCTGCGGGACGCTCCCATCCCCCCAAGGAGATCCGTCATGCGCAATTCCGGGATCGGTCGGTCAGCCGGCCGCCTCTCACCCCTCGCCCTCGCCCTGCTCGTCGTCGCCCTGCTGCTGGGTACGACGGGCGGCGCGGTCGCGGGCGCGCTCATCACCGGCGCGCAGATCAAGAACGGCACCGTCACCGGAGCCGACATCAAGGACGCCAGCCTGACCCACGTCGACATCGCCGACGAGCCCCGGGCGTGGGGCGCGATGAAGAACACCACGACGAACGACTTCACCACCGCTGCCTGGACGCCCGTCGTGTCGAAGTCGCTCTCCCTGGCCAGGGCCGGCTACCTCACGGTCACGGCCAGCCTCTACGCCGAGGACGACGCCACCCTCACCGGTGTCGGCTACCTGAACTACGCCCTGCGGATCGACGGCAAGGTGGTCGATGCCTACAAGGCGCTGGACTTCCAGGCCGACGGCGGCCCCGGCCAGTCGGGCTCGACCACGCTGGTCGTGCCGGCGGCCAAGGGCAGCCACACCGTGCAGCTCGTGGTGTCCGAGGACGGCAGCGGCTCCTTCCTGTACGGCGGCGAGATCAGCGCCGTCTACACGCCCACCGGCAGCGCGAGCGGGCTCGACTTCGCGAGCCGGCCGACCCACGGGCGCGTCAACCACTGAGGTGAGCGCCCCCGGAGCTGACGGGCGGGTGGATTTCCGGCCTCCCGTCACCCTCCGGTAACCTTCCCGGCGGTGGCGTGTCCGAGCGGCCTAAGGAGAACGCCTCGAAAGCGTTTGTGGGCGCAAGTCCACCGAGGGTTCAAATCCCTCCGCCACCGCCAGCCAGACCGGACCGGGTCCCGCAAGGGGCCCGGTCCGATCTGCATTTCGCTGCACTCCGCGCGGCGATCGCTGTCAACCGGCAGCCGGGGACGGGCGTCGTACGTCCGAAGGAGGTGCGGATGACCAGGCGCCCGACACGCATCACCCGCCGCCGGCTGCTGTGGGGAGGTACGACGGCCCTCGCCGCCGGCGGTGCCGCCCTGGCCGGCGTGGAGCTGGAGGTGCTCCCCGGCAAGGCCTCGCTCTACCACCACCTGGGCCACGACGGCGCCGACGGCGTGGCGCCCGACGTGGCGCCCGGCCGGCTCGACTTCGCGTCCTTCCGCTCCCGGGCGCGCGGCAGGGACGTCGGCTGGGCGCTCGCGCGTCCGCCGGGTCCTACCGCCACGACGGCGCTGCCGGTCGTCGTCGCCCTGCACGGAAGGGGGCAGAGCCACACCAGCGCCTTCCGCCGCGACCGGCTCGCGCTCGACCGCTTCCTCGCGGACGCGGTCGCCCGCGGCGTACCGCCCTTCGCCATCGCGAGCATCGACGGCGACGAGACCTACTGGCACGACCGCGCGGACGGTGACCGGGCGCAGGCGATGGTCCTCGACGAGCTGCTGCCGCGCCTCGCCGAGGCCGGCCTCGACACCGGCCGGATCGGCTTCGTCGGGTGGTCGATGGGCGGCTTCGGCGCCCTCCACCTCGGGTCGGTCCTCGGTCCCGACCGGGTCGCGGCCGTCGCTGCGCTGTCGCCCGCGCTGTGGCACGACTACGACGACACGGCACCCGGTGCGTACGACGACGCCGCCGACTTCGAGCGGGTCACCGTGATGGGCCGCCAGCGGGAGCTGGACGGGATCGCGGTGCGGGTCGACTGCGGCAAGGGCGATCCGTTCTACGCCACGAGCCGCGACTACGTCGAGGGGTTCGCCGACCCGCCCGCGGGCGGGTTCCAGCTGGGCGACCACGACAGCGGCTACTGGCGGCGGATGGCACCGCGGGTGCTGGCCTTCCTCGGCGGCGCGCTCGCCTCCTGAGCCGGATCGTCGGGCCCCTCGCCGATCCGCCGCATCACGGGGGTCGCCAGGACGCCGTGCAGCACCACGGACGTCGTGATCGTGAAGGCGACCGTGGACCACATCCAGTCCGTGGCGAGTCCCGGCGCCTCACCGGTCGCGTAGGCGAGGTAGTAGACCGAGCCGATGCCCCGGATCCCGAAGAACGCGACCGCGGCGCGCTGGGCCGCGCTCATCCCGCTGCGCGAGCCCAGCAGGGCGATCCAGCCGGACAGCGGCCGGACCACCACCAGCAGGCCGAGGCCGATCACCACGCTGCGCCAGTCGAGGTCGTCCATCAGGCCGCGGCTCAGCGCGATGCCCAGGGCGAGCAGGAGGCCGAGCGTGAGCAGCCGCTCCAGCCGCTCGGTGACCTCGTGCATGGCCGCGTGGTAGTCGTGGGCGCGCTCGGCGGAGCGGAAGGTCATCGCGCACGCGAAGACGCTGAGGAACCCGTAGCCGCCGCAGACCTCCGTCAGCCCGTACGCCGTGACCAGCGCGGCGATCGCGGTCAGCGACTCGCCCCGCTCCGCCACCCGGAGCGACCGGCTCGCCGAGCGGAACGCGACCCGCGCGAGGAGGCGGCCGACCCCGATGCCGATGCCGACGCCGAGGACGACCTTGCCGACGGCGTACCAGCCGAGCCAGCCGAGCCAGCCGGACCAGTCCACGCCGTCCGAGGTCGAGATGACGCCGGTGCTGATCAGGACGGCGGCGTACACGAAGGGGAAGGCGAGGCCGTCGTTGAGGCCCGCCTCGCTGGTCAGGGTGAAGCGCAGCTCGTCGGGCTCGTCGACCTCGTGGCTGCCGGTGCTGGGCCCGGCCACCTGGACGTCCGAGGCGAGGACGGGATCGGTGGGCGCGAGGGCGGCCGCCAGCAGCAGGGCGGCGGCCAGTCCCAGGCCGGCCAGCATCCCGATGGCGGTGACCATCAGGATCGACAGGGGCATCGCGATGCCGAGCATGCGCCACGTCGAGCCCCACGACCGCCAGGACCGGGCGCTCCTCATCGCCAGTGGCCGGTCGAGGGCCAGGCCGACCCCCATCAGGGCGACGATGACGACGAGCTCGGTGACGTGCTCGATGAGCGCCCGGTTCTCCGTCGGCTCGACGGGAAGGCCGTCGGGCAGGGGCGAGAGGCCGATGACGACGCCCACCGCGACGAGCACCATCGGGGCCGAGATGGCCCACCGGTCGAGCAGCACGGGCAGGACGATCGCCAGCAGGAGGCTTCCGCCCGCGACGAGATAGGCCAGGTCAGCCGTCACACCGTCTCCCTCCGCCGTCCGGCAGGCGGAGCAGTACCCGGGATGCCGCGGGGTACCGGGGTGTCAGCGGGCGGCCGGGGCCTCCGGGCCGAGGCACACCGCCACCAGCTCGCCGGCGATCTTGCCGCTGAAGACGTCCCAGCCGCGGTCGAAGGAGACCAGCTCGGTGTCGCCCTCGGGCGTACGGACGATCGCCTTGCTCGGGATCACGTCGCGGTCGAAGCCGGTGAACGAGCAGCGGTTGGCCTGCATCATGTCGTCGAGCGGACCCGACGACATGCCGATCCGCTCGGCGGGCGTGGTCGGTGCCGGCTCGGTCACCACGCCGAGGGCGCCGAAGCCGACGAGGAGCGTGAGTCCGGCCACCGTGGTCGCCGTACGCACCGAGTGGACGGCGACGCGCAGCCAGGCAGTCGGGGCAGCAGCATCGGACATCGCTTCCCCCTGGTCTGCTGTCGTCGTCGTGGTTGTCCCCGTTGTCGAACTCAACGACCCGGACGGGTCGGGGTCACGACCCTCGGATGTGATCTGGGACAGGACCGAACCATCCCGGCTGCTGCGCGCCGGGATGCACGCGACGCCGGCCTCGTCCGGGCCTGTCCCGACGGCCGGCTGACCGCGGCGTCGCTCCAGCAGGCAGGATGGCCCCATGACCTGGTTCGACTCACCGGCCGACGTGGCCACCCGGCTCGAGGGCGCGGGCTACCTCGCCGACGCGGCGACCGCGACCACCACCTTCCTCGCCGGCGCGCTCGAGAAGCCGCTGCTGCTGGAGGGCCCGGCGGGTGTCGGCAAGACCGAGCTGGCGAAGGCCGTCTCGCGTGCGACCGGGGCCGAGCTGGTCCGCCTGCAGTGCTACGAGGGGCTCGACGAGGCGCGCGCGCTCTACGAGTGGAACTACAAGAAGCAGCTGCTGCGCATCCAGGCCGCCAACGCCGCCAGCAGCAGCGGGCAGGACTGGAGCTCCACGCACGACGACATCTTCACCGAGGAGTTCCTGCTCACCCGGCCGCTGCTGACGGCGATCCGGCGCGAGGAGCAGACCGTGCTGCTGATCGACGAGGTCGACAAGACCGACATCGAGGTCGAGGGCCTCCTGCTCGAGGTCCTCAGCGACTTCCAGGTGACCATCCCCGAGCTCGGGACCGTGGCGGCGACGCGGCGGCCGTACGTCGTCCTGACGTCCAACGCGAGCCGCGAGCTCTCGGAGGCCGTGAAGCGCCGCTGCCTCTACCTGCACATCGACTACCCCGACGCCGAGCGCGAGCGGCACATCCTGCAGCAGCAGGTGCCCGGCCTCGACGACCGGATCGCCCAGCAGGTCGTCGAGACGGTCGCCCGGATGCGGGAGCTGGAGCTGAAGAAGGCGCCGTCGATCGCCGAGTCGGTCGACTGGGCGCGGACCCTGATCGCCCTGGAGATCCGCGACCTCGACGAGGCCGCGATCGCGCAGACCCTCGGTGCGGTGCTCAAGCACCAGTCCGACCACGAGCGCGCCGCGAAGGAGCTCAAGCTCAACCGGGCTTGATTTCGGCCATGTCTCCCATCCTCTGGCGGCGCCCTGTCCGCCCAGCACGCACGCTGGCGGCGTTGCCGGCGCTCGACGTGCGCCCAGCATGCCTGCACGCCGGCGCCTTGCCATCGCACGCGCTGGACGAGCAGGGCATCCACCGAAGGACGGGAGACATGACCGCACCATGAACGCCGACCGCTCCGGGCTCCTCGACCGCCACCTCGCCTTCGTCGAGGCGCTGCGCGGCGCCGGCCTGTCCGTGTCCCTCGCGGAGGACCTCGACGCGGTCGCCGCCCTGTCCGCGCTGAAGTGGAGCGACCGGGCCACCGTGCGGGACGCGTTCGCCGCGACGATGGTGAAGAAGCAGGCGCAGCGTACGACCTTCGACGCGCTCTTCGACGTCTACTTCCCGGCCATGGTGGGCAACGGCGCGGCCGCGGCTGCGGCCGGCGAGGAGGCGGCGGAGGGCGGCGCGCAGGGCGGCCCGGTCAAGGACAACGCCGCGGCGCTCGGCGACTTCCGCGACCGGCTCGCCGAGATGCTCGAGGCCGGGATGATCGACGAGAGCCAGCTGCGGCAGATGGCGGCCGAGATGGTCGGCACCTTCGGCGCGATGCCCGGTCGCGGGCCGGGACTCTCGTCGTGGTCGGCCTACACCGCCCTCCAGCGGGTCGCGCCGCAGGAGCTGGTCGACCGGCTGGTGCAGGGCCTGATGACCGACGCCGTCGGCGAGGAGGAGGCGCGACGCCGCGCCAACCGCCGCATCGGGCAGTTCACCGCGATGGTCGAGGACGACGCCCGGCGCCGGATCGCGGAGGAGAAGGGCCCCGACCACGTCGCCGACGTGGCCATCCGGCCCAGCATCGACAAGCTCGCGTTCATGGCGGCCCGCCGCACCGACCTGGAGGAGATGCGCAAGGAGATCTTCCCCCTCGCGCGCCGCCTCGCGACCCGCCTCGCGAAGGAGCAGCACTCGCGGCACGCCCGCACGGCGCCGCTCGACTTCCGTCGTACCGTCCGGGCGTCGATCGCCACCGGCGGCGTGCCCATCACCACCCACCACCGCCCCAAGCGACCCCACCGCACCGACCTGGTCGTGCTCTGCGACGTGAGCGGCTCGGTGGCGAACTTCGCGCAGTTCACGCTGCTCTTCGTCTTCGCGCTGCGCGAGGTCTTCCAGAGCATGCGGGCCTTCACCTTCATCGACCACGTGCACGAGGTCACCGGCCACTTCCGCCTCGGCGCCGACCCCGTCGACGTGCTGGCCGACCTTTCGGCGTCGGCGTCGCACGCGGCGCTGTGGGGGCGCACCAACTACGGCCGCGCGTTCACGAAGTTCGAGGAGAACCACGCCGACGCGCTCACCCCGAAGACGACCCTGCTGATCCTCGGCGATGCCCGCTCCAACTACAGCGACCTCCACGAGGACGCGCTGCGCCGACTGACCGGCGCGGTGAAGCGGTCGTTCTGGCTCAACCCCGAGCACGAGCGCAACTGGGGGACCGGTGACTCGGCCGCACCGACCTACAGCGAGATCGTGCCGATGATCGAGTGCCGGAACCTCGCGCAGCTGCAGGAGTTCGTGCACGACCTGGCGTGGTAGGGCGGGAAATGAGTTTCACCGGCCGACCGGTGAAACTCACGCTTGGACGATGAAACTTCGTCGTCCAAGCGTGAGTTCCGTCGTCCAAGTACGGGAGAATCACCGGCCGGCCGGTGAAACTCCCACCCTCAGGCAGTGAACTCCAGCGCCTTGTCCTCCACCGGCTTCCGGAACACCAGGATGTCCTTGAAGTAGTTCATCTTCAGCCGCCACGGGAACTCCGAGCCCTGCTTCGGCAGCGAGTCGATCGACCGCATCACGTAGCCGGCCTCGAAGTCGAGGAACGGCTCCTCGGTCACCGAGGGGTCGCGCCGGGGTACGACGGTCCGGGTGCCGGTCTCGTCCATGCGCTGGATCAGCTTGACGACGTACTCGCACACCAGGTCGGCCTTCAGCGTCCAGGACGCGTTGGTGTAGCCGATGATGAACGCGAAGTTCGGGATGTCGCTGAGCATCAGGCCCTTGTAGGCCATGGTGTCGGCGGGCTTGACCACCTGGCCGTCGACGCCGAGGGTGGCGCCGCCGAAGATCTGCAGGTTGAGTCCGGTGGCGGTGATGATGATGTCGGCCTCGAGCTCCTGGCCGGACTTCAGCAGGATGCCCTTGGGCGTGAACCGGTCGATGTGGTCGGTCACGATGTCGACGCTGTGCTGGCGCAGGGCCTTGAACAGGTCGCCACCGGGCACGGCGCACAGGCGCTGGTCCCACGGGTCGTACGGCGGCTTGAAGTGCTCGTCGAAGCTGACGTCGTCGGGCAGCTGGCGCTCGAGCAGCTTGCGCAGCAGGGCGCGCGACTCCTTCGGCCGGGCCTGGCAGAACTCGTAGAACGCGATCCGGCTGGTCAGGTAGCGGGTGCGCACCAGCTTCTGCGCGAGCTTGTCGGGCAGGCGCTTGTACATCTCGGCCGACACCTTGTCGTACGTCGGCTGGCTGATGATGTACGTCGGCGTCCGCTGCAGCATCGTGACGTGGCCGGCGCCGGAGTTGGCCAGCGCCGGGATCAGCGTGACGGCGGTGGCGCCGGAGCCGATCACGACGACCCGCTTGTCCTGGTAGTCGAGGTCCTCGGGCCAGTGCTGGGGGTGGATCAGCTGGCCCTCGTAGTCGTCGACGCCCGCGAACTCGGGCGTGAAGCCCTCGTCGTAGCGGTAGTAGCCGGAGGTCGACCACAGGAAGCTCGAGGTCAGCTGGATGGTCTCGCCGGTGTCGGTCCGCTCGACCGTGACGGTCCAGCGGGCGTCCTCGGTGGAGAACTCCGCGTGCACCAGCTTGTGGTGGTAGCGGATGTGCTGGTCGATGCCGTTCTCGGCGGCGGCTTCCTTCAGGTAGGCGAGGATGTCCGGTCCGTCGACGATCGCCTTGGTGCCCTTCCACGGCTTCCAGCCGAAGCCGAGGGTGTGCATGTCGGAGTCCGAGCGGATGCCGGGGTAGCGGAACAGGTCCCAGGTGCCGCCGAGCGAGTCGCGCATCTCCAGGACGGCGTACGACTTGCCGGGCAGCCCGTGGGTCACGTGGTAGGCCGCATCGATGCCCGAGAGGCCGGCGCCGACGATGAGGACGTCGACGTGCTCGGCGGAGGCAGACGGTTCGGTCATGGTGCTTCCTTCAGGTTGAGGAGCTGCTCGACGGGGACGTCGGGCACCTCGATGTTGCGGCTGGACACGAGTCCCTCGATCTGCAGCCAGGTCACCTCGGCCAGCAGGTCGGTGAAGGCGGGGGCGGCGGGGCGGAGCTCCTCGCGCGAGCTCCAGTTGCGCACGGCGGCCATCACGCCCCCGACGAGCAGGAAGACCCACGGGGTCAGGGCGTCGCGGTCGTCCTCGCTGACGTCGGCGTCGAGGAGCGCGAGGATGCCGCCGATCAGGATCTCGATCTGCTCGGCGAACTGGCCGATGGCGTCGTCGAGCGGGCGCTCGGTCGTGCCGTTGACCTGGCGCTCGGCGAAGCGCATCAGCGCGATGTTCTCGGTGCCCCAGTCGACGTACGCGCCGATGACGCGGTGGACGATCTCCTGGATGGTCCCCTCGAGGGTGATCGTCGACAGCAGCACCTCGCCCGCGCGCAGGCAGATCTCGCGCTGGATGGCGAGGTCGAGGTCGACCCGGTCCTCGAAGTAGCGGTAGAGCACGGTGCGGTGCACGGACGCCTCGTCGGCGATCTGCTGGACGCTGATCTCGTCGCCCGGCGCCAGGTCGCGGTTGAGGACGACGATGGCAGCGTCGATGACGGCCTGGCGGCGCGCTGCGTTGTGCTCCTGCCAGCGCCGCTTGCGGCCGTCGGTGTTGTCGCGCTTCGCCGTCCCCATGGCGACACCCCCTCGGATGCTCACGGTGTGAGCGACACCGTACGCCGAAGGATCCCACGCCGGCGTACGACGGGCGGCACGGCAGCGATCGCGCGCTGCGCGTCGGGGTCGGTGATCTTGGCGCGGGGGCGACCCAGGGCGGCGCCCTGCTCGCGCTCGGCGGCGTCGATCCGCTGCCAGCCGCCGAGGTCGGTCGACTCGGGCAGTCGATCGCGGACCAGCGCCGCGGCCGAGGCCAGCGTGCCGGCCGGCTCGGGCAGCCCGGCGTCGAGGTCGTCGAGGATGGTCTCGACGGTCTCCTGGGCATCGGTCTTGTTGGTGCCGATGAAGCCGACCGGGCCGCGCTTGATCCAGCCGACGACGTACACGCCCGGCTCGACGCGGCCCTGGTGGTTCGGGACCGTCGCGGTGCGCTCGTCGAACGGCAGGTCGGCGACGGGCAGGCCGCGGTGGCCGACGGAGCGGACGACGAGGCCGGCGTCGAGGTCGAAGGTGTCGTCCGTCGCCTCGGCCCTGACGGCGCCGTCGTCGCCCACGACCAGACGGTTGCGTGCGACGCGGACGCCGGTGACGCGGCCGTCCTCGCCGAGCAGCTCGACGGGGGAGACCGCGAACGACAGCACGATGCGGCGCCTCGTCGACGCGGGGTCGACCGTCCGGGCGGCGAGGTCGCGCAGCAGCTGGCTGCGCTGGTCCTCGCCGTCGAGCAGCGCCGGGTCGCAGTCGACGACGACGTCGACGTCGTCGAGGGCGGCCAGGCCGATGAGCTCGGGGACCGTGAACGCGGCCTGGGCGGGTCCGCGGCGCCCGAGCACGACGACCTCGCGGACGCCGCTGTCGCGGAGCCGTTCGAGCGCGGCCGGGGCGAGGTCGGTCCGCTCGAGCACCTCGACCGGCCGGGTCAGGATCCGCGCGACGTCGAGGGCCACGTTGCCGTTGCCGACGACGACCGCCCGGCCCGAGGAGTTGGACGCGGCCGCCAGGGGCACGTCGAGGTCCTGCTGGTCGGGGTGGCCGTTGTACCAGCCGACGAGCGCCGTCGCCGGGACCGAGCCCGCGAGGTCCTCGCCGGGGATGCCCAGCGCCCGGTCGGCGGAGGCGCCGACGGCGTACACGACGGCGTGGTAGGTGCCTCGCAGGTCGGCGAGCGTCAGCTCGTCGCCGACCGGGGCGCCGAGGAAGTAGCGGAACCGCGGCTGCCGCTCGATCGCCTCGAACAGCCGGGTGACCAGCTTGGTCGACGCGTGGTCCGGCGCGACGCCGTGCCGGACCAGCCCGTACGGCGTCCGGAGCCGGTCGTAGACGTCGACGCCCTCGACCTCGGGGTGCTTGAGCAGCTCGTCGGCGGTGTAGAGGCCGGCCGGGCCGGCGCCGATGACGGCCACCCGGAAGGGGCCCGTCCGGGTGAGCCGGCGCTGCTGCGGCACGAGCGCGACCGGCGTCCGGTCGGCGTGCGGGAAGGCGTCGTAGTAGGCGGCGTTGAGGTCGATGAACGGCAGCTGCTTCGTGGTCAACGCGGCGTCGGGGACCATCGCGCCCACGGGGCAGGCGGTCGCGCAGGCGCCGCAGCCGACGCAGGCGGTCGCGTCGACGTACACCATCTCGGTGGTGCCGAAGCCCGGCTCACCGGGGGCGGGGTGGATGCAGTTGACCGGGCAGGCGACGACGCACGAGGCGTCGGCGCAGCACGACTGCGTGACGACATAGGCCATGGCAGCTGGTGATCGGAGTCGGCGCGGTCGTCAGACCGCGGCGGACTTCGGCTCGCTGCGGAAGCGCGACGACGGGCCGTCGATGCCCAGCGCCTTCCAGACCTGGCGGGAGACCTTGTTCATCAGGCCCAGCTCGTCGGCGAGCATGCGCACGTCGCCGAAGGTGTCGCGCAGCAGCTTGGAGGACTTGTCGGACTTCCAGTAGACCTCGCGCATGACCGACCTCGGGATGCCCAGGTCCTTCTGCATCTGGCGGCTCGGCTTCATGATCACGTCGCAGAGCGTGCGCATGATGATCGGGTAGGCCAGCGACAGGCCGAAGCGCTGCAGCTTCCCGTAGTCCTTCGAGCGCTCGACGAGGTAGGAGTGGGCGAAGCCGATGTGGCGCGCCTCCTCGGCGACGTGGATCTGCATGACCCGCTCGATGATCGGGTGCATCTCGTGACCCGAGCGGAGCACGGACTTCTGCAGGTAGTCGATCGGCTCCTCGCCCGCGAGGATGCCGAAGAAGAAGATGTTGGGGAGCGGGCCGCCGGCCAGGCACAGGAAGGGCGCGATCTTCACGAACCACTTCGGCCCGCCCTGGACGTCGACGCCGATCCGGTTCACACCCTCCTGGAACATCTGGGTGTGGTGGCACTCCTCGGTCACCTCGTGCGTGGAGTAGCGGAACTCCGCACGGTTGTTGGGCATCGCGATGAGGTGGCTCATGATGCCGCCGATCAGCACCTGCTCGAACTGCAGGCCGACCTTCATGATGTTCGCGAGGCGGTACTGGCCGATCTCGATCTGGCGCTCGAGCGGGAGCGACTTGTACCAGTCCGTGCCGCCGAGCGAGTCGATCTCCGGGAGCACCCAGCGCGGGTCGTTCGGGACGACCTCGAACTCCGGGCTGTCCCACGCGATGTCGAGGAATGCGTCGAAGTGCTGGTGCACCGAGGCCTCGGAGAGCACCTTGAGCGTCTCCTGGTAGCTGAGGCCCTCGGTCACCGGGAGGGTGTCAGGGGCGATCTCGGCGGTGCGGTCAGCGGTGGCGGTCATCGTTCCTCGATCCGTTTCATCGTCGAAAGCGGGAGCATGCACTCTGTTAGCGCAACAACATGTTGCATACATTGACCCCGGGTTTGTCAAGGAACTGGTTTCCTTTTTGAGTACTTCCACCCGGGTGGGCAGCGGGCGGAGTGACGAGGATCGCTCCCATGCCCACCGCCACGAGCCCGTCCCGCCTGCTCCCGACCGTCGCCTCCCTCGCCGACCAGACCCCCGTCGAGCGCAACCGGGTCGTCGACCTGCTCCGAGCCACCGCGATCCTCGTCGTCGTCCTCGGCCACTGGCTGATGGCCGCCGTGTACGTCGACCGCGACGGCGGCCTGCACCGCGGCGACCTGCTCGACCTCGCCGGCTGGACCCACCCGCTGACCTGGGTGCTGCAGGTGATGCCGGTCTTCTTCCTCGTCGGCGGCTACTCCAACGCGCTGTCGTGGCGCTCGGCCCGGCGTCGCGACGAGGGGTACGGCGCCTGGCTGCGCTCACGGCTGCGCCGGCTCGTGCTTCCGGTGCTCCCGCTGATGCTCTTCTGGGCGGTCGTCGCCCCGTCCGCGCACGCCGCCGGCGTCGACGCCGACCTGCTCCGGATCGCCAGCCGCGCCTCGCTCGTGCCCACGTGGTTCATGGCCGCCTACGTGGTGGTCGTCGCCGTCGCACCGCTCACGCTCCTCGCCTGGGAGCGCCTCGGCTGGTGGTCGATCGGCGGCGGCCTCGCCCTCGGCGGCCTCATCGACCTCGTCAGCGTCAGCCAGGACCTCGTCGCCGTCGGCTTCCTCAACTACGTCGTGGTGTGGAGCACCGTCCACATGCTCGGCTACGCCTGGCTCGACGGACAGCTGGCCTCGCCCGCCCGCCGGATCGCCCTCGTCGCCGTCGGCTTCGGCGTGCTCTACGTGCTCACCGTCCAGGGTCCGTACGCCGTCTCCATGGTCGGCCTGTCGACCGGTGAGATCGACAACGCCTACCCGACCCGCGTCACCCAGGGCTTCCTCGGACTGCTGCAGGCCGGGGTCGTGCTGACCCTGGAGCCGATCCTGCGCCGCCTCGTGGCCCGCCGCCGTGTGTGGGTGCTGACGGTGCTGGTCAACGCCCGGATCATGAGCATCTACCTGTGGCACCTCACGATGCTCGGCGTGCTGGTCGGCGGCTCGATGCTGCTCGACGGGTTCGGCCTGCACCGCCTGCCCGACACCGCCGGCTGGTGGGCGACCCGGCCGCTCTACTTCGCGACCCTCGCCGTCCTCACCGCCGGTGCGGTCGCGCTCGTCGGGCGCTTCGAGACCCCGGCCCCCGACCCGCGGCCCGCTCCCTCAGCGCTCCGGCCCGTGCTCGCCGTCGTCGGCACCTGCGCCGGCCTCGGGACGCTGGCCTCGATGGGGATCGCCCGCGACGGGGAGATCCTCTGGTACCTCCCGCTGGTGCCGATCGCCGCGTGCGTCCTCGGCGGTGTCCTGCGGCTGCCGTCTCAGGCCGGGGGTCGCAGATAGCCCAGCTCGCGCCAGCGGGCCAGCGACGCCACCAGGTCCGGGTGGTCGGCGCGGTCCGCTGCCCGCCCGCCCGCGACGAGGGGCGGGACGTCGGGGTCCGACCCGGCGTCGTACACGACGGTGACGCGGTTGGCCGTGGCGGCGTTGATCAGCGAGCCGAGGAGCGCGACGGGGTCGCTGCGGTCCTCGAGCGAGAGCACCTGGACGTCGGCCGGGAGCGCGGGCAGCTGGGCGGCCGGCGCGCTGGCGGTGACGACCTGGTCGACGACGAAGCCCGGCAGGTCGGTGCGGGTCGCGATCTCGATCGCCGCCGCGCCGCCGCTGCCACGCCCCACGAGCATCACCCGCGTCTGGCCGTCGCTGTCGGCCGACGCAGCCGCCAGGGCGCGGACGACGGCCTCGGCGTGACCGGAGGCGTCGCCCGACACCAGGCGCAGCCGGCCGGCGCTACGGGCCGGGGCGGCAGCGCCGGAGAGGAACGCGAGGAGGCGGTCCGGGCCGACCCGCAGGATCCGGACCGGGAGGCTGTCGTCGCCGTCGGCCAGCAGGGCCATCAGGTCGCCCAGGCCGGTCGGGGCGGCGTCCTCGTCGCTGAGCCCGGCCGTGGCCGGCGCAGGGGCTTCGGCGGCGTCCGGCAGGTCGACGGCGACATCGCGCAGGGCGGAGCCCCAGTCGTCGCCGATCGGAGCGATGCCCGAGGCGCGCAGCCCGCCGGCCCGAGCGGCCCGGCCGCCCTCGCCGGACAGGACGCCGGCGGTCAGCAGCCCTCGCATCTGGAGGCTGTCGAGTAGGCCGCCACCGGTGGTGACGTGCTCCATCAGCTCGGGGTTCGCCTCGGCGAGCTCGTTGAGATAGGTCGCGACGCCGTCGCGGTCGAGCGAGTCGGTCTCGATGAGGCCGGCGGCCACGATCGCTCCGCCCAGGCTGACCTGCGGGGCGAGGTAGCCGATCGCCTTGCCCGCGATCGAGCCGAGGGTCTGGTACGCCGCTGCCTGCAGCTCGTCGATCCAGCGGTAGGTCAGCACGGTCGCACGCAGCACGAGGGCGTCGGCGTCGAGCTCGATGGAGCGGCTGAGCAGGCCGTCCTTGCCGGTGGTCGCGGCGCGGAGCTCCTCCTCGGCGGTCGCCCAGGTCGTCTTCGACAGCTCGGCGGAGGCGGTGACCTCGGGCTCGGAGAGCACGTCGCGGCCTAGCTTGGCCCACTCCCGCATCTGGGCGCCGGCGTCGTCGAAGACGTCGGCGAGGCGCAGCATCTGGTCGTACTTGTCGGCCAGGTCGGCCGCCTGGACCGGCGTCAGCGGCTGCTCCTCGACGGGGGTCTGGTCGACGGAGGTGGTCTCGGGCCGGTTCATCGGGCTCCCTCCAGGACCGGGGCCACGACCTTGGCGAGGTCGGCCGGCTCCACCGAGCGCACCTCGAGCCGGGGCACGCCGTCGAGCTGGTGCGGACGCAGCGCCCGCCAGCCGTCGGCGAGGAGCGTCCAGGACACGACCCCGACGGTGTCGACGGCATCGCCCGACACGTCGGCGACGAGCGCCCGCAGGCGCCCCTGGGCCTCGCCGGCGAGGGACGTCAGCAGCCGGGCGACGGCGTCGTCGGGCAGCACCCCGTCGGGACCGAGCACGGCCCCGGAGTGGCGCGCTGCCAGGACCGGCAGGAGGTCGCCCCGGCCCACCCGGGTGGCCTCGGCGGCGGCGTCGGCGAGCTCGAACGGCAGGTCGACGTACGACGGGACGGTGGACGCGCCGAGTTCGACGTCCTCGCTCACGGCGGCGGCCCGGGCGAGCTCGCCGGCCCACGCGTCGATGCCGAACCAGCCGAGCTCGAAGACGATGCCGTCGACCGTGGCGAGCGACGCCACCGCGGAGCGGTCCTGGCGGTGCCAGACCTTCGCCTGCACCCCCGCCATCCGCAGGTCGATGTCGACCGCCGTCCGCGGCGCGGCGAGGAGGCCGATCGCACCGGCGAGCCCCGGGTCGAGGACGCCGTCGGTGAGCAGACCGCGGCGGGTGAGGGCGTCGCCGGGGTCGTGGAGGGCGGCGACGACGGCGCGGTAGGACTGGTCGTCGGTCGTCGTGGGGCTGCTGCCCAGGCGGGACTGCATCGCGTCGGCGGCCACCGGCTCCGCGACGTCGAAGGGCAGCGGCGCGTCACCGGCCAGGGCGGCCGCGTGCTGGAGCTCCCTGAGGGTCACGCCGATGCGGCGGGGCGCTGCGTCGAGCGGCTGCGCAGGCCGGTTGTCGTCCAGCGTCGCGACGGTCGTCAGGTCGATGGTCGGCACGGGCGTCAGTGCTCCAGTCCGGGGAGGTCGACGGAGAGCCAGTCGCGGTGGCCGGGCGGTGGGGCCACGAAGGCGGCGAGCGCCTCGTCGTGGGGGTCCGGGGTGATCTGCGGGCCGTCGGAGCGTTCGTTGCGGGCGGCGATCGCGTCGATGCGCGCCTGCGCGTCGGCGACCTTCGCCGAGACGCGGGCCTCGATGGCCGCGATCTCCTCCGCGGTGGTGTCGACCGCCTCGGCGTGGTCGGCCAGCGCGTCGGCGGCCGAGACGTGACGGTCCGCGGCGATGCGCAGGTGGCGGGCACGCTCGGTGACGCGCTCGCGCATCGCCTCGGCGGCGCGTCCGCTCCAGCCGAGCCCGTCGACGCGGGCCACCAGCTCGTCCGCGAGCGCCCGCACGTCCGCGCCCTGGTCGCGCAGCGCGGAGACGCGACGCCTGATCAGCTCGGTGTCGCCGTACATGAGTCGCGCCCTTCCCCCGAAAACTGTGGCGCAAACCTCTCGTTTGCGCAGCGGACCAGGAGCCAGAGTGCCATGATCGCCGGGAACCTTCTCAGCCGGAGTGAGCGATGTCGGACGCAGGCCAACCCCCGCCGTACCCAGGACAGGGCCGTCCGGCCGGTCCGGGCTTCGACCCGTCCTCGGCGCCGACCCAGGTCGGACCGCCTGCCGCCCCGCCGGCCGGTGCCGTCCCGCCACCGCCCGTCGTACCCCCGCCGCTCGCGCCGCCGCCCTACGGCCAGCAGCCCTGGGGGCCGCCTCCGCCGCGGCGCGGGGGAAGCCGGGTCGGCCTCGTCGTCGGGCTGGTGGTCCTCGTGCTGCTGCTCGCCGCGGGCGGTGGGGTCGCGGCCTTCCTCCTGCTGCGCGACGACGACTCCGGCGACACGACGTCGTCGAGCAGTGACGATCCGTCCGACGAGCAGTCGGACGAGCCGTCGGACGAGCCCACGCCGACGACCCTCGACCCGGTCACCGTCGAGAGCGACCTGGTCGCCGTCTCGGAGGAGGTGTTCCCCTCGTCCGCCGAGACCGGGACGGTGAGCGCGCTCAGCTGGAGCACGGCACCCGACAACCTCGACGGCGACCAGCGCCGGGAGCTCACCGGCGCCGCCCGCGCCGGCGCGACCGAGTGGCAGGTGGTCAGCCACACGGGGATGCACACCTACTCCCTCTACGTCGAGCACATCGCCACCGACTACGCCGCCGCTCGCGGCGAGGTCGGGTGCGATCCGACCGTGGAGGGGTCCTTCTGCGAGGTGCACACCACCCCCGCGGGAGCCACGGCCTACGAGTCGGTCTACACCTACGACGGCGGGGGCGGGCACTACGTGTGGATCCCCGGGGACGCCGCGTCGGGGCGTCCCGAGGTCACCGTCAGCGAGTCCGTCGGGGAGCTGGAGGGCGAGCCGGGCGACGAGGAGCTCATCGGCCTGACGGACATCTCCGTCGAGTCCATGCTGGCGGCGCTGGACGACCCGCGGCTGCTGGTGCTGCCGCCTGAGGTGCTCCCGCCGCTGCCGAGCTTCGCCGCCTGCGTCTACACGTCCTCGCCGCCGAGCACCTGCCCGGCAGGCCTGGAGTAGCCGGGCGTCAGAGCGCGCCGTCGAGCCGGTCGAGCGCGGCGACGATGTCGTCGGTCGCGCCGGCGAAGCTGAAGCGCAGGAAGTGGCCGCCGTCGACGGTGTCGAAGTCGATGCCCGTCGCCACGGCGACACCGGTGCGGGCCAGCAGGTCGCGGGCGTAGGCCATCGAGTCCTGCGTCAGGTGCCGCACGTCGGCGTACGCGTAGAACGCGCCGTCGGCCGGGGCCAGCTCGGTGATGCCGAGCCGGGGGAGTCCCTCCAGCAGGACGGCGCGGTTGTGGGCGTAGCGCTGCACGTGGCCGTCGAGCTCGGCGTACGACGTCGGGTCGAACGCCGCGAGCGCCGCATGCTGGGCGAGGACGGGCGGGCAGATGCTGAAGTTGCCGGTCAGCACGTCGACGGGGCGACGCAGCCGCTCCGGAGCGAGCATCCAGCCCAGGCGCCAGCCGGTCATCGAGAAGTACTTCGAGAACGAGCCGAAGACGACCGCCTCGCGGGAGGTCTCCCAGGCGCAGCCGGCGCTGGCTCCGGCGTACTGGATGCCGTGGTAGATCTCGTCGGAGACCAGCTGGACCTGGTGGTCCTCGCACCAGCGGGCGATCGCGGCGAGCTCCTCCGGCTGCAGCATGGTGCCCGTCGGGTTGGCGGGGCTCGCGACCACGAGGCCGTCGAGCGGCTGCCGCGCATGGGCCTCGTCGAGCTGCTCCACCGTGGGCTGGAAGCGGGTCTCCGGGCCGGTCGCGATCTCGACCACCTCGCAGCCGAGGGCGGCGAGCACGTTGCGGTAGCAGGGGTAGCCGGGGCGTGCGATCGCGACGCGGGCGCCGGTGTCGAAGGCCGCGAGGAAGGCGAGCAGGAAGCCGCCGCTGGAGCCGGTGGTGACCACGACGTCCTCGGCCGCCACCTCGATGCCGTAGCGGCTGCGGTGGTGGCCGGCGATCGCCTCGCGCAGCTCGAGGATGCCGGTGGCGGTGGTGTAGCCGAGCGGGTCGCCGGTGTTGAGCAGGCGGACCGCCTCGGCGGTGACGGGCGCGGGTGCGCCGGTGCTGGGCTGGCCCGCCACGAGGTTGAGCAGGTCGCCGTGCGTGCGCTGCCGCTCGGCCGCCGCGGCCAGGAGGTCCATGACGTGGAAGGGCGGGACGTTCGCCCGGGTGGCGGCGGTGAGGCGGTCGGTCACGGGGTCGAGGGTAGGCGGCGGTGGTGAGTTTTCTCGTCCAAGGACGGGAGAATCACCGGCCGGCCGGTGAAACTCACGGTTGGACGACGAAGTTTCATCGTCCAACCGTGAGTTCTCTCGTCCAAGGGCGGGAGAATCACCGGCCGGCCGGTGAAACTCCCGCGGCGTGGCGACCCGCCCGCCGCCCGAAGAACGACCCCTCCCCGAGCTGCGTGCCGGAGCAGTACCCGTTGCCGTCCTGGGCGATATTGGACGCGCAGGCGCCGGCGGCGTACAGGCCGGGAACGACCGTGCCATCGGTACGACGGACCTCGCCGTCGACCGTCGTGGCCATGCCGCCGATGGTGAAGCCGGCGTAGAGCGCCTTGCCGAGCGAGAGGTCGAGGACCGCCCACGGGCCGGCCGTCTGCGGGGCGATCCAGTCGGGGTGCTTGTGGAAGTCGGGGTCCTCGCCGGCGGCGGCGTGCTCGTTGTAGCGCTCGACGGTCTTGACCAGCGTGCCCGGGGCCATGTCGAGGCCGTCCTCCATCTCCTCGAGGGTCTCGAAGCCGTCCTTGAGCGGCACCAGCGGCATGTGGTCCTCGCCGAGGTGCTCGCTGTCGACGATGAGATAGGCGACGGCGTCCGGCTGCTGCAGCACGTGGTACGACGTCCGCGCGTGGTAGCTGTCCTCGGCGACGAAGCGCTGGCCGTCCTTGTTGACGATGATCCCCTTGCAGCGCGAGGACGGCGGGTAGAAGGGGGCCGTGATGAACGGCTCCTCCATGTTCTCCAGGGCTGCCCCGACGGACTCGCCGAGGCGGATGCCCAGCCCGTCGTCGTACGTGGAGCCGAGGGTGAACAGGTTGACCCCGAGCGCGGGCGTGTAGCGGGCGACCATGTCGGCGTTCATGACGAAGCCGCCGGCGGCGATCACCACGGAGCCGGCGCGGACCAGGCCGGTCCGCTCGAAGGACTTCCAGGCGAGGCCGACGACCGCACCGGTCGCGGGGTCGCCGTCGACGACGAGGTTGGTCGCGCCGGTCTCGTAGCGGACCTCGACGCCGGCCTCCTCGACGCGCGAGCGGAGCAGGTCCATCACGATCCTGGTGCCCTCGGTGTCCCCGGGGACGGGGACCTTGTGCCCGCGCGGCGCGGGCGCGACCTGGTCGCGGTAGGGCCAGACCTTCTCGTTGCCGGTGAACATCAGACCCTCGGTGCCGGGCTGGATGACGGCCTTGCCGGGGAAGTACGAGCGCTCGAACTGGAAGCCCAGGGACTCGAGCCAGTCGAAGTGGGCGACCGATCCCTCGCAGTAGGCGCGGATCTTGACCTCGTCGGGGTCCTTCGTCGACGCCATCAGGTAGCCGACCATCGCCTCGACCGAGTCCTCGTGGCCGGTGGCCTCTTGCACCGCCGTACCGGCGCCGAGGTAGAAGTGCCCGCCCGACATC
This sequence comes from Nocardioides sp. SRI_004, assembly GCF_057586415.1. Taxonomy (NCBI): domain Bacteria; kingdom Bacillati; phylum Actinomycetota; class Actinomycetes; order Propionibacteriales; family Nocardioidaceae; genus Nocardioides; species Nocardioides sp. SRI_004. The sequence goes on along the minus strand of NZ_JBYCZV010000011.1, from coordinate 113,156 downwards.
GACGAGGTGCCGCCGTGCACGGCGGCCTTCTCGAGGAGCAGCACCCGGGCGCCGGCGCGGGCGGCCTCGAGGGCGGCGCAGCCGCCGGCGATCCCGAAGCCGACGACGACCACGTCGAAGCTCTCGGCGTCGGGCGGGAGGTCGCTCGCGGGCAGCACGGCGGGAATCGCCAGACCGGCGGGGAGGTTGCTGTCGGCACTCGTCACAGGATCAATTTAGAACACGTTCTACCGATAGACTAGGCCCCCGCCACCCGACGAAAGCCGAGTGACAATCGCATGACGTTCGACGTCCACCAGCTCGACACCTTCCTGCTGATCGGCGCCGCAGTCACGTTCCTCGCCGTCCTGGCGGTCCGGATGTCCTCCGGGGTGGGCCTCCCGAGTCTTCTCGTCTACCTCCTGATGGGCGTCGCGCTCGGTGAGTCCGGCGTCGGCATCACCTTCGAGGACGCGCAGCTCGCGCACGCGCTCGGCTTCGGAGCGCTCGCCGTCATCCTCGCCGAGGGCGGCATCACCACGAACTGGCGGGACGCGCGCCCGGCCATGCGGATGGGCCTCTCCCTCGCGACGATCGGCGTGCTCGTCTCGGTCGGCGTGATGGCCCTCGGCGCCCACTTCGTCCTCGGGCTGTCGTGGGAGCTGGCGATCCTCCTCGGCGCGGTCTGCTCGCCCACCGACGCCGCCGCCGTCTTCTCCGTGCTGCGCGTCGTCCCGCTGCCGAAGCGGGTCACCGGCGCCCTGGAGGCCGAGTCCGGCCTCAACGACGCGCCGACCGTCGTCCTGGTCACCCTCGTCGCGTCGGGCGCCGTCGGCGACCACGGCCTGCTCGGCACCACCGGCATCGTCGTCTACGAGCTCGTCGCGGGCGTCGCGTTCGGCCTCGCCGCCGGCTTCGGCGGCGCGTGGGTCATGCGCCGGGTCGCGCTGCCGTCGTCCGGCCTCTACCCGATCGCCGTCCTCTGCCTCACCCTCATCGGGTACGGCGCCGCGGCGGCCGTCCATGCGAGCGGGTTCGCCGCCGTGTACGTCGCCGCGCTGGTCCTCGGCAACGCCGACCTCCCGCACCGGGCGACCACCCGGTCGTTCGTCGAGGGCCTCGCCTGGCTGGCGCAGATCGGCCTGTTCGTGATGCTCGGCCTGCTGCTGTCGCCGGGCCGCATCGACTGGGCGGTGATCGGCACCGCCGTCCTGGCCGGCACGATCCTCACCGCGATCGCGCGTCCGCTGTCGGTCGTGGTCAGCGCGGTGGTGCGGCCGATGCCGTGGAACGAGCTCGGCTTCCTGTCGTGGGCCGGCCTGCGCGGCGCGGTCCCCATCGTGCTCACCACGATCCCGCTGGCCGAGGGCGTCGACGGCGCCACCCGGCTCTTCGACATCGTCTTCGTGCTGGTGGTGCTCGACACCCTGATCACCGCGCCGACGCTGCCGTGGGTGGCGCGGGTGCTGCGCGTGACCCGGCGCTCCGAGCCACGCGGCTTCGACCTCGAGGCCGCGCCCCTGGAGAAGGTCGCCGCCGACCTGCTCCAGGTGACGATCAGCCCCGCGTCGAAGCTGCACGGCGTCGAGGTCGGCGAGCTGCGGCTGCCCGTCGGGGCCAATGTGTCGATGATCGTGCGCGACGGGCAGGCGATGGTGCCGGAGCGTCGTACCGTCCTCCGCCACGGCGACGACCTGCTCGTCGTCACGCCGCGCAAGCTGCGGGAGGCGACCGAGCAGCGGCTGCGCCAGGTCAGCGCGGGCGGCCGGCTCGCGCAGTGGCTGGGCGACGACGAGCGACGCCGCGAATGACGCTCAGGACAGGTCGTCGGGGTTGCTGCTCAGCGGCGGCGTGCAGACGTAGCTGTCCTTCTGGGCGGTGACCGTCGGCCGGCCCTTGCGGACCTTGTCGAAGCGCTTGCCGACGACGATCGTCACACCGGGGTAGCCGGAGGGCTGGTCGACGATCTCCACGTCGTCGCCGAGGTACGACGCCAGCAGGATCGCCGCCGGGTCGCCGGGGTCGCTCGCCCACACCTGCGCGGAGACCGGGCCGGTGTTGGCCGGGGCGTTGCCGGTGTCGCCCTCGCTGAACCCGAAGGCGACCAGCTTGCCCATCGTCTGCCCGGCGAGGCCGTTGCCGCCGCCGGCGTTGAGGACGGTGACCATGACCTGCGGCGGGGCGACGTCCTCGCCGGCCGCGATCAGGGTGTCGGTGCAGGGCGCCGCCTCGACCTTCTCCGGGAACGGCTCGGTGACGCGGTTCCACGCCCAGGCCAGCCCGGCGAGGAACACCACGGCCAGCACGGCGAGCGTGATCGCCGACCGGTTGCCCTCCTTGAGGTCGAGCCCGTCCATCACCCCTCCATCCGGATCACGCGCGCGTGGAGGACGTTGCGCTGCTGCAGGGCCGCCCGCAGCGCGCGGTGCAGCCCGTCCTCCAGGTAGAACTCCTCCCTCCACAACACCACGTGGGCGAAGAGGTCACCGTAGAAGGTGGAGTCCTCGTCGAGCAGCGACGACAGCTGCAGCGTGTCCTTGGTCGTCACCAGCTCGTCGAGGCGGACCTGGCGCGGGGGCACGGCTGCCCACCCCTTCGAGGTGAGGCCGTGGTCGGGGTAGGGACGCCCGACCCCCACGCGCTTGAAGATCACGGATCCGGATTCTACGGGGGCGGCGGGCACCTCCCGGCCGCGCGCACGGCGCCGGACGGAGGATCAGGGCGTGCCCAGCTCGTCCCGTGTCGGCGGGTCGGCGCCCGGACGCGACACCGTGATCGCCGCGGCGGCGTGGGCGTGGTGGACGACCCGGACCAGCTGGTCGTCGTCGAGCGCCGTGATCCGTGCGTAGGCGTCGGCGCCGTGGATTCCGGCCGAGAGCAGGGCGTCGAGGAGCCCCGCGGTGAAGGTGTCGCCGGCCGCGATGGTGTCCGCGACCACCGCCGCCACGCCCGGTACGTCGAACCGCTGCCCGCCGGCGCGGACGACGGTGGCTCCCGAGCCGCCCCGCGTCACGACGACCACCGCCGGCCCGAGCCCGCCCCATACGGCCGCGGCGTCGGCCGGGTCGACCCCCGGGAAGTACCACCCGAGGTCCTCGTCGCTGACCTTCACGACGTCGGCCAGGGAGACCAGCTCCTCGACCCGCGCTCGGGCGGCGCCCGCGTCGGTGGTGATCGCCGGACGGGCGTTGGGGTCGAAGGAGACGAGCGCGTGGCGACGCGTGCGGCGGACGAGGTCGCGGACGGCGTCGGCGCCCGGGGGGAGGACGGAGGCGATCGAGCCGACGTGGACGGCGTCGTACGGCTGGTCGTCGATCTGCGGCAGCTCCCACGAGAGGTCGAACTCGTAGCGGGCGGCGCCGGTGGCGTCGAGCACGGCCGCGGCCGTGCTGGTCCGCCCGCTGGGAGGGACGACGGCGTCGACCGTCACGTCGCTGACGGCGAGCCAGTCGCGGAGCCGGTCGCCGCGCTCGTCGTCGCCGAGCGCGGTCGCCAGCCGTGGCTCCCACCCGAGCCGGCCGAGGGCGAGCGCGACATTGGCGCAGCTGCCCCCGGGCAGCTCGACGGGCTCCGCGCCCGGTTGCTGGACGATGTCGATCAGGGCCTCGCCCGCGACGAGGACCTCCGGCTGCCGGCTCATGCGAGTGCTCCGTCCGCGATCGCTCGGGTGATGGTCGGGGCCAGCGGCAGCCGGGGGAGCAGCGTCGCCTGGACCGCGTGGTAGAGGTCGGGCTTGCCCGGCCACACCCCGGCCGCCGGGTGGTTCCGCTGGTCGAGCTGGTGGTGCCACGAGCCGGCGTCGCGGTCGACGAGGTGGTCCTCGGCGTACTGCCACCACCGCGCGAACCAGTGGTCGTACTGCTCCTCGCCGGTATGACGGGACAGCGCGGCCGCGGCGGCGAGCGCCTCCGCGACGACCCAGTGCATGCGGTCGCGCACGACCGGGCGGCCCGACCAGTCCGTGGTGTAGACGAAGCCGGGCGCACCGTCGACGTCCCAGCCGTCCCCGACCGCACGGTCGAACAGCAGCCGGGCGGTCGGCAGCAGCCGGTCGTCGCTCCCCGGGAGCGCGGCCTCGAGGGTCAGCAGCAGCCGGGACCACTCGAGGCCGTGGCCGACGGTGGCGCCGTACGGCTTGAAGGGGTCGGCCGGCCGATCCTCGTTGTGGTCGAGCAGGGGCGTCCAGTCGCTGTCGAAGTGCTCGGGCAGCCGTCCGTCGTACGACGCCGCGAGGTCGACCACGAGGCCGGCGACCCGGGCGGCGCGCCGCCGCCAGGCGTCGTCACCGGTGGCGTCGGCGACGGCGAGCATCGCCTCGACGGCGTGCATGCTGCCGTTGAGGCCCCGGTAGGGGTCCAGGCCGGTCCAGTCCGCGGAGAAGTGGTCACGGCAGCGGCCCGCGTCGTCGTCCCAGAACCGCTCGAGGAAGACGTCGCCGGCGGTGGCGAGCAGCGCCTCGGCGCCGTCGATCCCCGCGACCGCCGCGCTGGAGGTGGCGAGCAGGACGAAGGCGTGGTCGTAGCAGGACTTGCCGGCCGCGAGGTCGGGCCGGCCGTCGGCGTCGAGGCGGTGGAACCAGCCGCCGTGGCCGGTGTCGCGGAGCGGTCCGGCCAGCCCGTCGAGGAGTTGCCGCGCGAGCTCGGCGGAGCCGGTCCGGCCGGTCAGGGCGGCGAGGCTGTGGACGTGGACCATCCGGCAGGTGATCCACGTCAGCACGCCGCGGCCGAGGTCGGCGCCGCCGCGGTCGTCCAGCCAGGCTGCGCCACCGGCGGGGTGGACCAGCGCCGAGGCGCCGAAGTCGAGGAGGCGGTCGTGCTCCTCGGCGAGCAGCGTGGTGTGCGCCGGTTCCTCGGACCACGTCATGGGCCGAGGGTAGTCACCCGCACATGGGCCTCGCGGCTGCTCGCCAACCGGAGCGTGTCCGGTCGTCGGGCAGCCGCGAGGGGCTGGGGGGCGCCGTGCGGAGGGAGCGCGGAGGGTGAGCGGAGGGAGTCAGGCGGTCCAGCGGATGGAGTCGTCGACGAAGTCGGCCAGCGAGTTCACCCCGCGCAGGTCGCTGCGCTGGTCCATCAGGCGGGTGAGGTTCTGGGCGTGGCGGTCGCGCAGCTTGGCGCGGCGGGCAACGGCACGGGCGGCGGCGTCCTCGACGGTCTCGGCGGTGTTGGTGCCGACGGACTCGAGGTGACGGCCGGTCTGGGTCTCAGGAGAGGTCGTCTTCTTCATGACAACCACTGTGCGTTGGTGAGGTTTCGGTAACCCGGCCCAACGGTTACGAATTGGTGTCACAGCCTGTGACACGCACGACAGCGTTGTTGGTGAGTCCTCGCACGGTGCTCGCCGGGCGGCGAAGATCGGATGACACACGTGCGCCGTTCTCGACAGGTACAGGGCATGGACACCACCACTTCGTCGCCGCAGGAGCGCGAACAGCGCTTCCGCGCGGTCTACGACGCGGCGTACGCCGACCTGCTCCGCTTCGTCGGCAGGCGGGTGCACCCGAGCCACGCCGAGGACGTCGTGGGCGAGGTCATGCTCGTCGCCTGGCGCCGCCTGGACGACGTACCCACCGACCTCTCGGACGCGCGCGCCTGGCTCTTCGGGGTCGCCCGGAAGACCCTGCAGAACGCCCGCCGCCGCGAGGACCGGCACGGGGCGGTGGCTGTCCGTCTCGCCGACGCACCCCGCGGTCCCGCGGACGCCGGCGAGCACCCGGACCTCGTGGCCTGCCGGGTCGACGTCGCCGCCGCCTGGCCGCGGCTGAGCGCCTCCGACCAGGAGGCGATCGCGCTCTCCGTCCTCGACGGGCTCACCGCATCCGAGGCCGCGGCGGTGCTCGGCATCACGCCGACCGCCTTCCGCCTGCGGCTGTCCCGCGCGCGGCGCACGCTGCGCCGCCACCTCGATGCCACCCCTGCCGGCGACCGCCTGCCCGGCCGTCCTGCTTCCGAGAGGAGCCCCCGATGAACACGCCCACTGCCGAGACCCTGATGACCGCTGCGGTGCGCCAGCTCGACCCCGCACCCCCGGCCGAGCTCACCGACGCCCAGCGCGAGCGCGCCGACGCGATGTTCGCGCGGATCGTGGCGACTCCAGCCGAGGGCGGGGTCCCGGTCGAGCCGGTCCGCCCCCGGCGTCGGCGGCGGCTGCTCGTGGGGCTCGGCCTGGCCAGCGCGACCGGCGTCGCCGTACCGGCCTTGCTGGTCGGGGGAGGTGGTGCCTACGGGTCGTGGACGCCGGAGCCCGAGACCCTGACCGGGACGGCCGCCGCCCGGGCGGGCGACGTCTGCCGCACCTCCCACGCCTTCCCCGACGCACGCGAGCGGGTCGTGGTGGCGGAGCGGCGGGGCGAGTGGACCTACGTGCTGCTCAGCGGTCCCGCTGGCGAGGCGACCTGCCTGATGCCCGAGGAGATGGTCGAGCGAGGGGTGCGCAGCGTCGACGACGACTACTTCGGCAGCTACGACGCGGACCCGCCGGCGGCCCCGGTCGTCGCCGCCGGCGACATCGAGGAGACCGGCGCCATGAGCGGCAGCACCGACGAGGGCTGGTTCACCTGGACCGCGGGCTTCGTCGGCAAGGACGTCACCGCGGTCACCGTGCACACCTCGTCGGGGCTCGACATCGAGGCCTCGGTCGTTGGCAACCGGTTCGCGGCGTGGTGGCCCGGCGTGCCGCCGAGCTCGGCGAACCCGGACGACTCGTGGTCGTTCACCGTCCACCTGGCCGACGGGACGAGCCGCGACATCACGCAGTGACCGCGGCCCTCACCCGGACAGGGCGTCGTACGCCTCCACCATGGCCGGGCCGTACCAGGTCAGCAGCCGCCCCGACACCAGCCTCGTCGGCACCCTCGTGAACGCCTCCGGCCCGTCGTCGGCGGTGAAGACGTAGGGCTCGTCCGGCAGCAGGACGAGGTCGATGTCGTCGCGGTCGAGGTCCGCCAGGTCCGCCTTGGGGTAGCGGTCCTCGCCCGCGTCGAAGGCGTTCTCCCAGCCGAGCCGGCGCAGCAGGTCGCCGGTGTACGTGCGCGGACCGACCACCAGCCACGGGTCGCGCCACACCGGTACGACGACCCGCCCCCGCACCTGCGGGACGGGGGCCGACCAGCGGGCCCGCGCCGCCCGCAGCCAGTCGGGGGCGTCGAGGGCCAGCCCCTCGTCGTACAGGCGGGTCAGGGAGGTGAGCGCCTGCGGCACCGTCTCGATGTCGGTCACCCACACGGGGACGCCCGCGTCGCGCAGGCGGCGCACGTCGAGCTCGCGGTTCTCCTCCTTGTTGGCGACCACGAGGTCGGGGGAGAGGGCGCGGATTGCCGCCAGGTCGGGGTTCTTGGTGCCGCGGACGCGGGTGACGTCGAGGCCGGCAGGGTGGGTGCACCAGTCGGTCGCGCCGACCAGCCGTTCCGGGACGTCCGTGGCCAGCGCCTCGGTGATGGAGGGGACCAGGGAGACGACCCGCGCGGGCGGGCCGGGGAGCGGGACGTCATGCCCGAGGTCGTCGACGGTCACGACCCCACGATGCCGTATCCATCGATGACCCGCTGCTGCGCGGCCCCTATGGGCTCATCGATGGATACGGGATGATCCCGGTGTGGGTGCGATCTTCGGGTGGTCGGTGCTGGCGCTGGTGTTCGTCGACGAGCTGCTGGCGGTGGCGGCGTTCGGCGTGTGGGGCTGGGACCACGACCCCCGCTGGCTGCTGGTGTGGCTGCTGCCGCTCGTGGCGATGGCGGCGTGGTTCCTCTTCGCCTCGCCGAAGGCGCGGTTCGGCGGCACCTGGGTGCGCCCGATCGTGAAGGTCGTCGTCTTCGGGCTGGCGTCCCTCGCGCTGTGGGACGCCGGCCACGAGGACTGGGCGGTGGCGCTGCTCGTCTTCTCCGTGGTGGTCAACGCGCTGGCGTTGCTGCCCGGCATCCGGGTGCTGGTGGAGGAGCAGCAGCTGTAGCGCTGCAGGAATCCCCGCCGGAGCGGGGAAGCTGACGGTTGTCGGCCGTTGCAACCGTCATCAAGCGCAGGAATCCCCGCTCAGCGGGGGATTCCCGCACCCGGCTCAGCGCAGCGCCAGGCTCCCCGACAGCGCGGGCTCCCACCCGATGGCGGCGTGCTCGGCGACCCGCTTGTCGAGGCCCTCGGCGACCTCGGCCGGCCACGGGGCGGTCTTGCGGTCCTCGAGCCGCACGCAGAGCAGGATCTCCTCGAAGACGCAGGCCACCCGCTGGTTGGTGTCGTCGAGGATGTAGACCACCGCGTGCGCGGCGCGGTCGGAGCGGCCGACGAGGCGGACCCGGACCGACATCTGGTCGCCGCTCTTCAGCTCGTGCAGGTAGGTCAGGTGGTGCTCGGCCGACAGGCAGGCGAAGCCGCTCACGAGGGGCCAGTTGAACGGGATGCCGACGGAGTGCAGCGACTCGTCGAGGCCCTCGCTGCCGATGCCGAGGTAGTGCCGGACGTTGAGGAAGCCGTTCATGTCCTCGAACCCCATCGGGACCGGCTGCTCCGCGAACGCGGGCAGGGGGGCGAGCTGGTCGTACGTCGGCTGCGTGCTCATGCCCCGGACCCTACTCAAACCGGTCCGGGGATTGCCGCCGGCGTCACCTGGCGGCGTACCATGGACGCAACGGATCCACTCGTGTATCTACCTCGCGCCGGCTCGCTCCGGCGGTCCAAGGCGGCACCCGACCGCAGGACCTCGAGGACATGAGCCAGCACCACCCCGCAACACTGATCCGCGCGACCGGGCCGTCGTACTTCCCGATCGCGCTCGTCGCCCGCCTGCCCTACGCGATGATGGTCGTCGGCGTGCTCACGCTCGTCGTCTCCGGCCGTGACTCGCTCGCCTTCGGGGGCCTGAGCTCGGCCATGGTCGGCCTCGGCGCCGCCTGCTTCGGCCCGCTGCTCGGCGCGGCCGCCGACCGGTTCGGCCAGCGACCGGTCCTCCTCGTCGCGGGGCTCGCGTCGACGACCGCGCTCGGCCTCATGGCGTGGGTGGTCTACAGCCCGCTGCCCGGCGCCGCGGTGCTCGCCGTCGCCTTCCTGGTCGGTGCCACGGCGCCGCAGATCGCGCCGATGTCGCGCAGCCGACTCGTCGAGATCATCGCCGCGCGGATCTCGCCGGCCCGCCGTGAGCGCACCTTCGACGCGACGATGGCCTACGAGTCGGCAGCCGACGAGATGGTCTTCATCGTCGGGCCGTTCCTCGTCGGCGTGCTCGGCACCGCCCTCGACCCGTGGGCGCCGGTCGCCGCGGCCGCGGTCGTCACCCTCGTCTTCGTGTCGGCGTTCGCCGTGCACCCCAGCGCGACCGCGGTGCGCTCGGCCCGGGGCACGGCCGTCGAGACCGCACCGGCCGCCGAGCTGGCCCGTCCGGCACTCGTCGTGGTCATCGCGGGCATCCTCGGCGTCGGCCTCTTCTTCGGCTCGATGCTCACCTCGCTCACCGCGTTCATGGGCGACCACGGCAACGCCGAGGGCGCCGGGCTCGTGTACGGCGTCATGGGCATCGGCTCCGCGGCCTTCGCCCTCGGCGTGGCGCTCTTCCCCGCATCCTTCACGCTCCGCGCCCGCTGGCTGGTGTTCGCCGGCGTGCTCGTCGCCGGCACCGCGGTGCTGCCGTTCGTCGGCTCGGTCGCCCAGATGTCGCTGCTCCTGCTGGTGGTCGGCGTCGGCGTCGGCCCGACGATGGTCACGCAGTACAGCCTCGGCGCCCTGCGCAGCCCCGTCGGCCGCTCGGCCACCGTGATGACGATGCTCGGCTCGGCGGTCATCGTCGGCCAGGCGAGCGCATCGGTGCTCACCGGCACCCTGGCCGACCGGTTCGGGACGGGCGCCGCGCTCGTCGTACCCGTGGTGGCGGCGACGCTCGTGCTGCTCGCCGGCGTCGCCAACTGGGTGCTCTCGCCGGCGCCCGCTCAGTCGCCCTCGACGAGGATGGTCACGCCGCCGCTGGCGAACGCCGGCACGTCCGCCTGAGCGGCCTGGCCCTCCGGCGACGCGAGCGCGGCGTCGAGCGACGCCCGCGTCGGGAACTCCGCACGGAAGCTCGCGAACACCGGCGCATCGCCGGCGAGGGTGACGACGTCGAGCGCGTACCGCACCGCGGTCGCCCCCGGCAGCGCCGTCGCCAGCGGGACGTGCACGGCCTCGTAGTGGCGGCGGAAGGCGTCCGGGTCGGTCGGGGTGCCGTAGAGGACGGTCAGGGTGGGCATGTCAGGACTCCTGGTCGTCGGCGGGGGTGAACTTCTCGCGGTGGATCAGCCGCGGCGCCATCCGGCGCCGCTTGAACGCCCGCACGCCCGCCTCGACCATCGGCGGCGGTCCGCAGAGCCAGCCGGACCAGCCGCGGGCGCTGGGGACGTCGTCGAGGAAGGCGTCGGTCGGGAAGCCGGTGCGATGGGGCGTCCCCTGCTCCTCGGAGAGGACGGGGACGAAGCGGAACCCCCGGTGGGCGCCCGCGAGCTCCTCGAGCCGGCCCACGTCGTAGAGGTCGGCCCGCCCGCGGACACCGTGGAAGAGGAGGACCTCACGACCGGGGTGGCGCTCGAGGGCGGTGCGGACGATGCCCACCAGCGGGGCGAGGCCGGTGCCGCCCCCGATCAGGACCATCGGCTCGCCGTCGTCCTCCTCCGCCGCGGGCACGTGGAAGTCGCCCAGCGGGCCGGTCGCCCGGACCCGCTCGCCGACGGCGACGCTGCCGAACAGCCAGCGGTCGCTGGCCACCCCACCTCGGACTCGGCGCACGTGGAGCTCGAGGACCTTGTCCTCGTCGGCGGTGTTGGCGAGGGAGTACGCGCGCCGCTCGCCGCTCCCGGGGACGACCAGCTCGACGTACTGGCCGGCGCTGAACGCCAGCGGCTCGTCGAGCCCGAGCAGGATCCGCCGGGTGTCGCGGGCGACGTCCTCGACGGCGACCACGGTGGCGACGAGGTCGCGCAGGGGATGGGTGGTCCGGCCCGCGACGTCGCCGCGCAGCGCGACCTCCGTGTCACCGCACGGCCGGGCCTGGCAGGCCAGCGCGAGGCCGGCCGCGCGCTCGTCCGGGGTGAGCGTGTCGAGCGGGGAGTCGCCGTGGTCGACCACGCCGGCGACGACCTGCAGCTTGCAAGTGCCGCAGGTCCCCTGGTTGCAGGAGTTCGGCATCCACACCCCGGCCCGCAGCAACGTCTCGAGCACGGTCTGGCCCGCGGCGGCCTCGACCCGGCGCTCGCCGATGGTGACCGTCACCTCACACCTCCCACGTGCAGTGCAGCGTGGTCGGGCCGCGGAAGCCCCAGCCCCAGAACTCCACGTTCTCGGAGGTGTCGCGCTCCAGGTTGGGGATCGCTTCGAACAGCTCCTCCATCGCGATCCGCATGACCTGGTTGGCGTAGTAGATGCCGGCGCAGGCGTGGTTGCCGGCACCGAAGGCGAGGTGGGGCAGGGGCGGTCGGTGCAGGTCGAACTCCGTGGGGGCGTCGTACCGGCCGGTGTCGTGGTTCGCGGCGCCGTACGACAGGATCACCGGCGTCCCGGCCGGGAGGTCGACGCCGGCGACCGTGACGTCGCGGGTCGAGATGCGCGCCGTGGCGGACCAGATCGGCGAGGTCCAGCGCATGCCCTCCGAGATCGCGCGGGGGATGAGGGCCGGGTCGTCGACGACCTCCTCCATCTGCTCGGGACGGCTGAACAGCCCGACGAGGGTCGAGGCGAGGCCGTGGCCCGGCTCCTGCATCGCGCCGAGGAGGTAGACGTAGATGGTCGGGTAGATGTACTCCCGCTCGCGGGTCTGGCCGGGAGGCATCCCGTCGTGCAGCCAGTGCGAGATGGCGGTGTCGGCCGGCTCGGCGATCCACTGGTCGATGAGCGGGTCGACGGTGGCTCGGATCTCCGCCTTCGCCTCGTCGCCCTCCCGGAACCCCTCGGGGTTGAGGAACTCGCCGTCCTCGTCGACGCCGGCGTTGGTGAACGAGCGGTTGAGCTTGTGGAACCAGTCGCGCAGCTGGTCCGAGGACACCGACTGCAGGCCGAGGAGGTCGCCGAGCGACCGGACGCTCACGGGCTCGCAGTAGTCGCCGACCAGCTCGGCGCGGCCCGAGTCCTCGAAGGCCTCCAGGTAGCGCCGGGCGATCGGACGGACCAGGTCGTCCACCCACCGGTCCACCTCGACGGGCTGGAGCTGCGGCTCGACCATGCCGCGCAGGTCGGCGTGGATGTCGCCGTTGACGCCGATGATCGCGGGGTGGCCGAAGGTCCGTCCCCCGGCGGGCGTGATCACGGCCTCGAAGTCGGGGCTGGTGGCGACCTCGCGGCAGACCTCGGCGGTCGAGGCGACGTACGAGCCGAGCACCGGCACGAACGCCAACGGTGCCTCGCGGCGCAGGCGCTCGTAGGTGGGATACGGGTTGCGCTCGAGCTGGGACATCGAGACCGACTCCAGCCAGGAGAGGTCCGGCGGGGTCGTGGGCTGCTGTACGGCGGTCATGGGAGCTCCTCCGGTGGTGCTGTGGCGATGGGAAGTGCCAGCGAAGGTAGGTCGGTCCGGACCCCGCGACGACACCGTTCGCGCGGCGGCGGCACGGATCGCGCGGGCGATTTGTGACCTGCGTCTCAGGTAGATTGCGAGGCGTGTCCGAGCGGATCCGGGGGCGGGCGCCGCGCGACTGGGGCAATGCCTCGCGAGTCGTGGCGGAGGCCTACTTCCCCCACGAGCTCCGGCTCGTCGGCGGGGTCCACGAGCCGCGGCTGACGCTGCGCACCCTCGACCTCGGCCCGGTGCTGATCGGCCACGTGGGGTGGGGCGCCGACGTCGCCATCGACTGCGACTACCCGGGCGCCTACGAGGTCAACATGCCGATCACCGGGCACATCGAGAGTCGCGGACGGCACGGCACCGTCGCCTCGGTCGCCGGTCAGGGCACGGTCTTCCGGTCCGACACGGCGTCGCTGATCAGCCACTGGGATGCGACCTGCACCGTGCTCGGGGTGAAGTTCGACGCCGCCTGGCTCGACGTCGAGGCGGAGCGGCTGCTCGGCAGCGACCGGGTGGGCGTGCGTGACCTGCTGCCCGACCAGGTGCAGCTCGAGTCGGGCCGCGGCCGGGCCTGGCGCCACCTCGTCGCCAGCCTCGCGACCAACCTGCACGACCCGGACCTCTTCGCCGACAGCGACGTGGTCCGGCAGCAGCTCGCCGGCGCGGTGGCCGCCGGCCTCGTCGACCTGTGCCGCCCGGCCGACGCGCGGTCCGTGCCGGCCCGGCCGTGGCACGTGCGGCGGGTGGTGGAGCAGCTGCACGACGACCCGGCCCGGCCGTGGACCGCGGGCGACATGGCCGCCGTCGCGGGCACCAGCGTGCGGCGGCTCCAGGAGGCCTTCCAGCAGTGGACGGGCCGTACGCCGACCCAGTACCTCCTCGACGTGCGCCTCGCCCGGGCGCACGCGGACCTCACCTCCGGGCCGCGGACGACGGTCAGCGACGTGGCGGCCCGGTGGGGCTTCTCCAGCGCGAGCCGCTTCGCGGCCGCCTACCGCCGCAGGTACGGGCTGCCGCCGTCCGCAGCCCGTCGGTGAGCGGCTCCGCGGTGGACGACCGCGCGCGCTCGGGACGCTGGGTGCTGCACGTCGACCTGGACCAGTTCATCGCTGCCGTCGAGGTGCTGCGGCGACCGGAGCTCGCCGGCCTGCCCGTGGTGGTCGGCGGCCGGGGCGACCCGACCGAGCGCGGCGTGGTGGCGACGGCGTCGTACGAGGCCCGGGCCTTCGGCGTCGGGTCCGGCATGCCGCTGCGGGTGGCCGCCCGCAAGTGCCCCGATGCCGTGTTCCTGCCCGTCGACGCCCCCGCGTACGACGCCGCGTCGGCCGACGTCATGGCGACCCTCCGCTCGCTGCGCTGGGGCGGGCAGGCCGTCGTCGTGCAGGTGCTCGGCTGGGACGAGGCTTTCGTGGCGGCCGAAGGGGAGCGGGAGGCGGGCGAGGCCGACGTCGTGGCCTTCGCGCAGGAGATCCGCGCCGAGGTGCTGGCCGCCACCCGCCTGCACTGCTCCGTCGGAATCGGCAACAACAAGCTGCAGGCCAAGATCGCCACGGACTTCGGCAAGCCGGACCCGGGCGTCCACGTGATCACCGACGACACCTGGTTCGAGCAGATGGGCCACCGGCCCACCCGGGCGCTGTGGGGCGTGGGCTCGAAGACGGCGGCCCGGCTCGCGGCGCTCGGGATCGAGACCGTCGACCAGCTCGCCCGCTCCGACGCCGCGGAGCTCGCCGCCGAGCTCGGCCCGACCATGGGTCCGTGGTTCCACCGCCTCGGGCGCGGCGTGGACACCAGCCCGGTCGACGCGACCCCGTGGGTGCCGCGGGCGCACGGTCGCGAGGAGACCTTCCAGGCCGACCTCGAGGACTGGGCCGAGGTCGAGGCCGCGGTCCGGCGGATCACGCTGCGGGTGCTGGCCGACATCGAGCGCGAGGGCCGGCCGGCCTTCCGGGTCGGTCTCAAGCTGCGCTACCGGCCGTTCTTCACCGTCAGCCGCAGCCACAAGCTCCCCGCGCCGACGACCGACCCGGACGTGCTCGCCGACGCCGCCGTGGCGCTCCTCGACCGGGTCGAGCGCGACCGCCCGGTGCGCCTGCTCGGCGTACGGCTGGAGATGGTGCCGCCCGAGGGCGGGTACGACGAGCGCCGCTGACCCGTCGCGGGGTGGATCGCGACGGGCCAGCGGGTGGGCGGCTGCGGGGGTCTCGTGACGCCCCCACGGCGGACCTTCCTACGGAGGGTTGGCCGACGGCCTCCTCGACCACCGGGTGGCTCAGAACAGGTCGGGGACCGTCCAGCCGTCGAGGTCGTACTCGGCGAGGAACTCGTCCGCGAAGCCCTTCATCTGCGCGACGTCGCCGCGGTTCTGGGCGGCGAAGAGGAGCTCGGCCTTCACGTTCTCGTGGTTGCCGGAGTAGTTGCGCTCGTAGAGCTCGTGGCGGCCGCCGAACTCGGAGCCGATCGAGTCCCACAGCGCCTTCATGACCTTGACCCGGTCGACGGCGGTGACGCCGTTGGAGCCGCGGACGTACTTGTCGAGGTAGGGCCGCACCTCGGCGGACTTGAAGTCGGCGGCGCCGGACGGCAGGTAGATCAGGCCGGAGGCCACGTCCTGCTCGATGATCTCCTTCACCCGCGGGTAGCCGTGGATCATGAACATCCGGTAGGTCAGGCCGTACTCCAGCTTGGGGATGACCGCATCGCCCACCCACGGCTCGGGGTCGCGGGCCATCGACTCGGTGAGCGACCAGAACAGGTTGCGCCAGCCGATGACCTCGCCGACGCGGGTCTGCACGCCGCGGAAGTCGCCGGAGCCGGTGGCCTCGAGCGCCTTGAGCAGCAGGCCGGCGATGAAGTCGAGCTTCACCGCGAGGCGGGTGCAGCCCTGGAAGGTGAAGCGCGGGAGGAAGCCGGACTGCGGGAAGAACGCGTTGATGCGGTCCACGTCGCCGTACATGAAGACGTTCTCCCAGGGCACCAGCACCTTGTCGAAGATGAAGATGGTGTCGTTCTCGTCCATCCGGCTCGACAGCGGGTAGTCGAAGGGCTCGCCGTTGAGCGCCGCCTGCTCCGTGTACGACGACCGGCAGATCAGCTTGATGCCGGGCGCGTCCATCGGGACGGTGCAGATCAGCGCGAACTGCTTCTTGCGGATCGGCAGGCCGTAGTGGGCGATGAAGTTGTAGTTGGTGATCGCCGAGCCGGTCGCGACGACCTTCGCGCCGGACACGACGAGGCCGGCGTCGGTCTCCTTCTCGACCTTCATGTAGACGTCGCCCACCTCGTCGGGCGGCAGGTTGCGGTCGACCGGCGGGTTGATGATCGCGTGGTTCCAGTAGAGGACCTTCTCCTGCGACTCGCGGTACCACCGCTCGGCGTTGGCCTGGAAGGGCGCGTAGAGCTCCTTGTTGGCGTGCAGGGTGCCGAGGAAGCTGGCCTTGTAGTCGGGGCTGCGGCCCATCCACCCCCACGTCATCTTCGCCCACCGCGCGATCGCGTCGCGCTCCTTGAGCAGGTCGGCCGACGACGTCGGCGTCTTGAAGAAGGGCATCGTGACGCCGCCGTTGCCCGTGTCGGTGGGGACGGTCAGCTCGTCCACGTGCGGACCGGTGTGGAGGGCGTCGTACAGGCGGGCGGTCATGCGGATCGGGTTGCGGAAGGCCGGGTGCGTGGTGACGTCCTCGACCCGCTCGCCGTGGAGGTAGATCTCCCGGCCGTCGCGGAGGCTCTCGATGTACTCGTCGCCGGTCATCGGCCGCGAGGCGAAGTTGGTCTGCTGGTTGGCCGGCGCGTCCGCGGCCGGGTTGGTGGTCGGCGGCCCGTCCGTCAGGGCGGTCTCGGGGACGAGGGTGTCGGTCATCGTTGTCTCCTCAGTAGTGGGTGTCTCGCGGGATGAAGTACGACGGCCCGCTGCGGAGCGGGGCGGCGAAGCTGGTCGTGGCGTCGAACCAGCCGGTGTGGGGGTCGTCCTGGCAGCCGAGCCAGACGACGTCGGACGAGCGGTCGCCGATCTGGTGGAAGGCGCTGTCGTGGAAGAGCAGCGGTCGCCGGTCGGTGGTGACGACCTCCGCCACCTCGCCGAGGAACAGCAGGTGGTCGCCGCCGTCGTCGGTGCGGTGGGCGCGGCAGACCAGGGTCGCGGCCGTGCCGCCGAGGGTGGGGGCCAGGCTGCCCTCGCGCCACGGGAGCGGGTCGCTGCCGGGCCGGCCGGCGAAGTGCATCGCGACGTCGACCTGGTCGGCGGCCAGCACGTTGACCGCGAAGGACGCGCCGTCGAGGTAGGCGGCGGCCTTCGACTTCCGGGTCAGCGCGACCTGCACCAGCGGCGGGTCGAGGGAGATCGGCGTGAACGCGGTGACCGTCGCGCCGTGGTGCGCGCCGTCCGGCGTACGGCAGGTGATGACGGTGACGCCGGTCGCGAAGCGGCCGAAGGTCGAGCGCAGGGTGAGCGGGTCCACGGGTGCCTCCTTCGTCGTGGGCCTCGATGGGCGGGATGGGCGGTGACGCTAGGCCTGCTCGGGCGGCGAGACGATCCGCTCCGCGAAGGCGCTGTCCGGATTGCGCACTCGGGTGGATCGGGTGCGTTTTCCGGATGAAGGAGTTCGCCTACTGTGAGGGGCGTCACGTGATCCAGGCCGAAGGGGGTGGACGATGAGCGCGACCGGGACCGTCACCGCGTCCTCCCACGAGCTGGGCGACTTCTCCGACGCGGTCGCCCGCGCCTACTTCCCGCACCGGCTGCTCGTGAAGGGGCGCGCCAGCGGGCCCGCGGACCTGCGTGCCGTCGACCTCGGCCCGGTCCGGCTGGCCCGCATCGGCTGGGGCTCCGAGGTCTCCGTCGAGTCCGACCATCCCGGGGCCTGGGCGGTCAACGTCCCGCGCAGCGGCGTGCTGGAGGCGCAGATCGGTGCCCACCACGTGCTCTCGCTCGACGGCCAGGCGACCGTCTGCCCGCCCAACGAGGAGACCCGGATGACCCGGTGGTCGGCGGACTGCTCGATCGTCGGGATGCGCGTGGACCGCGACTACCTCGTCGAGGAGGTCGCCGCCCTGGTCGGCCTGCACACCGACCGGCTGCCGGCCCAGCTCGACCTGCGCACCGACGGAGGCCGGGCCTGGATCGGCCTGCTCGGCTCGATCGGCACCGAGGCGCTGCGCAACCCCTCACTCGCTCGCGACCAGCGGGTCGCCCGCCGGCTCGCCGCCACGCTCACCGCCGCGCTCGTCGCCGCGTCCTTCCCCGACGAGCCGGGCTGCGGCACGATCCGGCCGCGCATCGTGTCCCGCGTCGTCGAGGCGATGGAGGCCGACCCGGCGCGTGACTGGACCGCCGCCGACCTGGCCCGCGAGGCAGGTGTCGGGATCCGCCGCCTGCAGCAGGGCTTCCAGCGCTACCTCGGCTCCACGCCCACCCAGGAGCTGCTCACGATCCGCCTCGCGCGCGTCCACGGCGACCTGCTGGCCGGGCGCGGGGACACGGTCGCCGAGGTCGCCACCCGGTGGGGCTTCGCGCACCTGGGGCGGTTCGCGGCGTCGTACCGGGAGAGGTACGGGGTCGCGCCCTCCGACAGCCTGCGGTCGCGTTAGCCTCAGTTGGCGGCTGCCCTGTTCGCGGCTGCCCTGCGCTCGAGTAGCGCCCGCTCGCCCGCATTCCGGGTACGACGGGCCGCCTCGTCGAAGGCGTCCGCCGCCTCCGCGCGCCGCCCGGCCCGCTCGAGCAGGTCGCCACGCACGCTCGGCTCGAGCGGGGAGTCCCTGAGCTCGCCCGGAGCGATCGCGTCGAGGACCGCCAACCCGGCCTCGGGACCCGCTGCGCGACCGTGGGCGACGGCACGGTTGACCTCGACGACCGGGCCGGGCGCGGCGGTCGCCAGGACGTCGTACAGACGGGCGATGCGGGTCCAGTCGGTGTCGGCCGCGGTCGCCGAGCGCGCGTGCACGGCGGCGATCGCGGCCTGCAGGTAGTAGCGGCCCACGGGGACGCCGCGCGCGGCGATCACCTCGGCGCGGGCCAGCGCGGCGATGCCGCGGCGGATGAGCAGCTGGTCCCAGCGGCTGCGGTCCTGGTCGTCGAGCAGGACCGGGTTGCCGTCGGCGTCGGTGCGGGCCGGCAGCCGGGAGCCCTGCAGCTCCAGCAGCGCCTGCAGGCCGTGGACCTCCGGCTCGTCGGGTGCGACCGCGGCGAGCAGCCGGGCCAGCCGGATGCCCTCCTGGGCCAGGTCGGGGCGGGTCCAGTCGTCGCCCGCGGTGGCGACGTACCCCTCCGTGAAGACGAGGTAGATGACCGCCATGACGTCGTCGAGGCGCGCGGTGCGCTCGGCGCCGGTCGGCAGCTCGAGCTGCGCGCCGGCCTCGGTCAGCGTCTTCTTCGCCCGCGAGATCCGCTGGCCCATCGTCGCGCTCGGGACGAGGAAGCCGCGGGCGATCTCGTCGGTCGTGAGGCCACCCACGAGGCGGAGGGTGAGCGCGGCGCGCGACTCGGGGGTCAGGGCGGGGTGGCAGCAGAGGAAGACGAGCCGCAGCACGTCGTCCTCGATCTGGTCCACCTGCGCGTCCAGGTCCGGCATGCTGCTCACCTCCTCCGTGCCGAGGGCGTGGCCGAGCTCGTCGGTCTTGCGGCGCAGGGTCTCGGCGCGCCGGATGTGGTCGATGGCGCGACGCTTGGCGGTGGTCATCAGCCACGCGGCGGGGTTGGCGGGCACCCCGTGGGCCGGCCAGTTCTCGAGCGCCGCGACGAGGGCGTCCTGTGCGAGGTCCTCGGCGAGCCCGACGTCGCGGGTCATCCGGGCCAGCACGCCCACCAGCCGGGCCGACTCCTCCCGCCAGGTGGCGGTGATCGCGTCGGCGGTGGTGGCGTCGGCCATGCGGCCAGCCTAGGGGGCCGCGAGGTGCGTGGGTTTCTCCGCCGAGGTGCGTGGGCTTCTCCCGCGAAGTGTGAGGCTTTCTCCACCGAGACGTGACGGTTTCTCCTGCCGAGGGTGCACCAGGCACACCTCGGTGGAGAAAGGTTCACACTTCGGCGGAGAAAACCTCACACTTCGCGCACCACGAGGGTCAGGCGTCGGCGGCCGCCGGCGGCTCGTCGGCGATCTGGCGCAGGGTGGCGACCATCGTGCACTCGGGCCAGTGCTTGGCGTGCAGGGCGGCGAACTCCTCCTGGTTGGCGATCGCCTCCTCGAGGGTGTCGTACTGCAGCAGCGCCCAGCCGCCGACGGCCTCGCGGGCCTCGGCGTACGGGCCGTCGACGCGGGTGACCTCACCCGTGCGGACGACGAAGTTCACCGTGTCCTCGAGGCCGAACAGGCCGCCACCGTCGAGGAAGTGGCCCTTCTGGGCCTGCTCGCCGATGTAGACGTCCATCGCGTCGAACAGCGCCTGGGGCGGGTTGCCCTGTCCCTCTTCCATCCGCACGAGTCCCATGAATCGAGGCATGTCGATCAGTCCTTCTTCTTCGTAGGTGGGTGATTCCGAACCTACGTCGAACGGGCGATCAGGCTTTCGACATCGACCTCGAAAAAACTTCACACATTGCGTCGGTACTGACCGCCGACCTCGAAGAAGGCCTCGGTGACCTGGCCCAGCGAGCACACCCGCGCCGCGTCCATGAGGACCGCGAAGATGTTCTCGCCACTGGTCGCGGCCTCGCGCAGCCGGGCCAGCGCCGCGGCGGCGTCGTCGGCGTGGCGGGCCTGGAAGTCGCGGACCCGCGCGAGCTGCGAGTCCTTCTCCTCCGTGGTCGCGCGGGCGAGCTCGATGTGGTCGGGCGTGCCGTCGCCGGCCTCCGGCGCGCGGAAGGTGTTGACGCCGATGATCGGCAGCGAGCCGTCGTGCTTCTTGTGCTCGTAGAGCATCGACTCGTCCTGGATCCGGCCGCGCTGGTAGCCCGTCTCCATCGCCCCGAGTACGCCGCCGCGCTCGGAGATCCGGTCGAACTCCAGGAGCACCGCCTCCTCGACGAGGTCGGTGAGCTGGTCGATCACGTAGGAGCCCTGGAGCGGGTTCTCGTTGGCGGCCAGGCCCCACTCGCGGTTGATGATCAGCTGGATCGCCAGCGCCCGGCGCACCGACTCGGTCGACGGGGTGGTGACGGCCTCGTCGTAGGCGTTGGTGTGCAGGGAGTTCGCGTTGTCGTAGATCGCGATGAGCGCCTGCAGCGTGGTGCGGATGTCGTTGAAGTCCATCTCCTGCGCGTGCAGGGAGCGGCCCGAGGTCTGGACGTGGTACTTCAGCTTCTGCGAGCGCTCGTTGGCGCCGTACTTCTCCTTCATCGCCACGGCCCAGATGCGGCGGGCGACGCGGCCGATGACGGAGTACTCCGGGTCCATGCCGTTGGAGAAGAAGAACGACAGGTTGGGCGCGAAGTCGTCGATGTCCATGCCGCGCGCGAGGTACGACTCGACGTAGGTGAACCCGTTGGCGAGGGTGAAGGCGAGCTGGCTGATGGGGTTCGCCCCGGCCTCGGCGATGTGGTAGCCGGAGATCGACACGGAGTAGAAGTTGCGGACCTGCTGCTGGATGAACCACTCCTGGATGTCGGCCATGCAGCGCAGCGAGAACTCGGTCGAGAACAGGCAGGTGTTCTGGCCCTGGTCCTCCTTGAGGATGTCGGCCTGGACCGTGCCGCGCACCGACTTGATCGCATCAAAGGGGTCGATGCCGCGCTCGCGGGCCTGGTCCATGACGGTGTTGAGGAAGAACGCCAGCACGGTCGGGGCCGGGCCGTTGATCGTCATGGAGACCGACGTCGTCGGCGAGAGCAGGTCGAAGCCGTCGTACAGCGCCTTCATGTCCTCGAGCGTCGCCACGGAGACGCCGGACGTGCCGACCTTGCCGTAGATGTCGGGGCGCTCGTCGGGGTCGCGGCCGTAGAGCGTTACGGAGTCGAAGGCGGTCGAGAGGCGGGTCGCCGGCTGGCCCTCGGAGAGCAGCTTGAAGCGGCGGTTGGTGCGGAACGGGTCGCCCTCGCCCGCGAACATGCGGGCGGGGTCCTCGTCGGCGCGCTTGAACGGGAAGACGCCGGCGGTGAAGGGGAACTTCCCGGGCAGGTTCTCGCGGCGCCAGAAGCGGACCAGCTCGCCGTGGTCCTCGAAGCGCGGCACGGCGACGCGGGGGATGTGGTTGCCGGAGAGCGAGACGCGCCCGTTGCTGGCCGTGTCGTCGTCGTACGACGCCACGACGGCCGGCCACGCCTCGAGCTGGTCGCGCAGGTCGAGCGGCAGGTCGTCGTTGGCGCGGGCGGCGGCGGCCGCGAGGCCCTCGATCTCGGCGAGCTCGTCGGCCACGGCGGCGAAGCGCTGGGCACGACGGGCCTTCTCGACGAGCAGCTCGGTGTCGGCGTGGTAGCCGCGCACGGTGTGGGCGATCTCGGCGAGGTAGCGGACCCGCTCGGCGGGCAGCACCTGCTGGATGCGGGTCGACTGCTTGCCCTCGACCACGGGCAGCAGGCCCTCGGCGGTGGGGAGCCCCTGGCCGGCGAGGAGGCCGCGCAGGTGCTGGTAGAGCGCGGTGACGCCGTCGTCGTCGAAGGTCGCGGCGGACGTGCCGAAGACGGGCATGTCGGACGGCTGCTTGCCGAAGGCCTCGCGGTTGCGGACCATCTGGCGGCCCACGTCGCGCAGCGCATCGGCCGCGCCACGGCGCTCGAACTTGTTGATCGCGACGGCGTCGGCGAAGTCGAGCATGTCGATCTTCTCCAGCTGCGAGGCTGCGCCGAACTCCGGCGTCATCACGTAGAGCGAGGTGTCGACGAAGGGCACGATCGCGGCGTCGCCCTGGCCGATGCCGGGCGTCTCGACGACGACGAGGTCGAAGCCGGCGGCCTTCACGACGTCGAGCACGTCGGTGAGGTGCTCGGGCACCTCGTGCGCGCCGCGGGTCGCGAGGCTGCGGAAGTAGACGCGGTCGCGGTCCAGGCCGTGGCCGCCGAGGTCGAGGCTGTTCATCCGGATCCGGTCGCCGAGCAGCGCGCCGCCGCCCTTGCGGCGGGTCGGGTCGACGGCGATCACCGCGACGCGGACCTTGTCCTGCTGGTCGATGCGGAGGCGTCGTACGAGCTCGTCGGTGAGGCTCGACTTGCCAGAGCCGCCGGTGCCGGTGATGCCGAGGACCGGCACGGTACGACCGCTGCTCGCCTCGCGCAGGCGGGCGAGGAAGGCCTCGTCGAGGCGGCCGAGCTCGGCGCCGGTGATCGCGCGGGCGAGGGCGGTGCGGTCGCCGGACAGGACCTGCTCCGCGGTGACCGCGCCGGTCTCCCAGAGGTCGGTGTCGCAGGCCTCGACGACCGTGTTGACCATGCCGGGCAGGCCCAGGCGCTGACCGTCCTCCGGGGAGAAGATGGTGACGCCGGAGGCGCGCAGCCGCTCGATCTCGTCGTGGACGATCACGCCGCCGCCACCGCCGACGACGCGGATGTGGTCGGCCCCGCGCTGGCGGAGCAGCTCGACGAGGTACTCGAAGTACTCCACGTGCCCGCCCTGGTACGACGACACGGCGATGCCCTGCACGTCCTCCTCGATCGCGGCCTCGACCACCTCGGCCACCGACCGGTTGTGGCCCAGGTGGACGACCTCGCATCCCTGGCTCTGGAAGATCCGCCGCATGATGTTGATCGACGCGTCGTGGCCGTCGAAGAGGCTCGACGCGGTCACCAGGCGGACCGGGTGCTGCGGGACGTGCAGGGCGGTGTCGGACATGCGGGGATCCCTCCGCGGGAGATCGGGGAAGTGCTCGGACCTCCGATAGTAGGACGTCCTAGTAAATCTGGGAAGTGGGTGCCCACTTCCGGGGGACGGATGCACTACGGTCGAGCCATGTCCGAGCCGCGCCTGCCCTTCGACCCGATCGATCGCGCGGGCGACCTGTGGGAGGAGCACTTCGGCGACGCGACGGCCATGCGCCTGGCCACCTCGGTGATGCGGGTGCAGCAGCTGATGATCGGAGCGCTCGACGCGGCCCTCAAGCCGTTCGGGCTGACCTTCTCCCGCTACGAGGTGCTGGTCCTGCTGCACTTCAGCAGGAGCGGCTCGCTGCCGCTGAGCAAGATCGGCGAGCGGCTGATGGTGCACCCGACCTCGGTCACGAGCGCGATCGACCGGCTCGAGGCCCAGGGCTTCGTCGAGCGGGTGCCGGACGAGGCCGACCGCCGTCGTACCCTCGCGCGGCTGACGCCGTCGGGGCGGAGCACGGTGAAGAAGGCCACCGAGGCCGTGAGCGCGATCGACTTCGCGATCACGGGTCTCACCGACCGGCAGCAGGCCGACACCTACCAGCTGCTGCGGCGAGTACGCCGCTCCTCGGGCGACTTCCCGGAGTGACGCGCGCCTAGGGTGCGATGTAGGCGCGCAGCCCGTCCATGGCGTCGTCGATGATGGTCAGCAGGTCGCCGTCGCCGGCCGACGGCCGCGCCAGCCAGTGCTCGTACGCCGACAGCGAGATCGCGAGCGAGACGTGCCCGGCGACCTGCGGGACCAGGTCCGTGGCCAGCGAGCCGGTCCGGCGGGCGACGTCCTCGGCGATGACCTGGCGCCACTCGGCGTAGCGGAGCACGGAGTGGGCCTGCAGCTCGGGCGTGGTCAGGATCAGCCGCATCCGCTCGCGGTGCGGTGGGTGGGCGTCGGTGGGGAAGCGGTTGAACTCGACCACTGCGCGATGGATCGCCGCGTGGACCGGGAGGTCGTCGGGCTGGTCGGCGAGCAGCTCGCGGAAGTGGTCGAGGGTGCGGTCGAACTGGCCCCACGGGATGTCGTTCTTCGACTGGTAGTAGCGGAAGAGGGTGCGACGGCTGACGCCGACGGCCTCGGCGATGGCGTCGAGGGTCGTCCGGGCGAAGCCGCGCTCGGCGAAGAGGGTGAAGGCGGCCTGCTCGATCGCGGCGTGCGACGTGGCCTCGGGGCGCCCCCGCGCACTGCTGCGCACGCTCCTCTGCTCGCCGTCGGTCACGGTGCGCCAACCTATCGCTCGGAGGTCGAGGTCAGATCCCCTCCGAAAGGAGGGGGACTTGTTGCCATGGGTGCAAATAGTGTGGCGGGCACCACATCGGCACGAGTAGAGGAGGAACGATGAACCCTGAGATCGAGCAGGACCAGTCCGTTGACCTGGCCGCCGAGGACCTCATCGAGGAGGTCTCGATCGACGGCATGTGCGGCGTCTACTGACATGGACGCCTTGCTGGGAGAGCCGTGGATGCTCTCGCCGTCGGTGGCACTGCGGCCCGAGCCCTTCGGGGCGCTGGCCTACCACTTCGGCAACCGGAAGCTGACCTTCCTGAAGCGGCCCGAGCTGGTCGCCGTCGTACGGGCCTTGGGGGAGGCGCCGGACGTGCGGACCGCGCTCGAGTCCGTCGGTGTCCCGGCCTCCCAGCACCCCGCTTACGCCGCCGCGCTGCGCGGCCTGGCAGCCACCGACATGATCCGCCCGCGCCCGGCCGGCGCGATGGCTGAGGAGAAGAGCGCATGACCATCGCACCCGAACGTCCGCAGAACGCGAGCCTCGTCCAGCAGTTCGAGTACGGCCTGGATGCTCCGATCTGCCTGACCTGGGAGCTGACCTACGCGTGCAACCTCGAGTGCGCGCACTGCCTGTCCTCGTCAGGACGGCGTGACCCGCGGGAGCTGTCGACCGAGCAGTGCAAGGCGGTGATCGACGAGCTGCAGCGGATGCAGGTGTTCTACGTGAACATCGGCGGTGGCGAGCCGACGATCCGCCCCGACTTCTGGGAGCTGCTCGAGTACGCGGTCAACCACAACGTGGGCGTGAAGTTCTCCACCAACGGGGTGCGGATCACCCCCGAGCGGGCGGCGTTCCTGGCCTCGCCCGCGTGCAACGGGTACGTCGACGTGCAGATCTCCCTCGACGGCGCGACCGCCGAGGTCAACGACTACGTGCGTGGCCCGGGCTCCTACGACACCGCCCTTCGGGCGCTGCAGAACCTGAAGGACGCCGGGTTCGAGGACGCGAAGATCTCGGTGGTCTGCACCCGGGAGAACATCGGCCAGCTGGACGAGTTCAAGGCGCTCGCTGACCGGTTCGGCGCGACCCTGCGGCTGACCCGCCTGCGTCCCAGCGGCCGCGGTGCGGACGTGTGGGACGAGCTGCATCCGCTGCCGGAGCAGCAGCGCGAGCTCTACGACTGGCTGATGGCCCACACCGCAGACGGGGAAGAGGTCCTCACCGGCGACTCGTTCTTCCACCTCGCCGCGTTCGGCGAGTCCCTCCCCGGGCTCAACCTGTGCGGTGCCGGGCGGGTGGTGTGCCTGATCGACCCGATCGGCGACGTGTACGCGTGCCCATTCGCGATCCACGACAACTTCCTGGCGGGCAACCTGCTCGCCGACGGTGGCTTCCAGCGGGTGTGGCAGGACTCGGCACTGTTCAACGAGCTCCGCTCGCCGCAGACCGGTGGCGCCTGCTCGTCGTGTCAGTTCTTCGACTCCTGTCGCGGGGGCTGCATGGCGGCGAAGTTCTTCACCGGACTGCCGCTGGACGGCCCGGACCCCGAGTGCGTGCAGGGCTACGGCGAGCACGCACTGGCCGGCGAGCGGACGATCCCCGCGCCGAGCCAGGACCACTCCAAGGCGAACCCCACCCGCAACCAGCCGGTGATGCTCAAGCTCCTCACCGCGCCGCCGGTCTCCGCCTGCGCCGAGAGCCCGCTCGCCGGCTTCGACCCATTCGACCAGCCGGGGTCTCGTGACGGTTGCTGCGCAACCTCCTCGACCACCGGAACCAACGGAGGCTGCTGCTGATGAGCAAGAAGTTCGAGAACCCCTGGAAGCAGAACCCCTGGTTCGAGTCGGTCGCGGTCGCGCAGGAGCGGGCCCGCAAGCGCCTGCCCCAGCCCGTGTACGGCGCCCTGGTGGCCGGTTCCGAGCGGGGGCAGTCGATCGCGGACAACGAGGCGGCGTTCGCCGAGCTCGGGCTGGCCCCTCACGTGGTCGGGCAGCTGCCGGAGCGGTCCCAGGCCACGACGGTGTTCGGACAGCAGATCGGCCTGCCGGTGATCGTCTCCCCGACCGGCGTACAGGCGGTCCACCCGGACGGTGAGGTCGCCGTCGCCCGCGCGGCCGCGGCACGGGGCACGATCATGGGCCTGTCGAACTTCGCGTCCAAGTCGGTCGAGGACGTCACGGCGACCGGCGCGTCCACGTTCTTCCAGATGTACTGGACCGGCGACCGGGACACGATGGTCCAGCGGATGCAGCGTGCCCACGCAGCCGGGGTGAAGGGCCTGATCGCCACCCTGGACTGGTCGTTCTCGATGGGACGCGACTGGGGCAGCCCGGAGATCCCCGAGAAGGTCGACCTCAAGGCGATGGTGCGCCTGGCTCCGAAGGTCGCGACCAAGCCGCGGTGGATGTGGCAGTTCGGCAAGGAGTTCAGGGCAACCGGCAAGCTGCCCGACCTGACGGCCCCGAATCTCGCCCCTCCCGGACAGACGACGGGACCGACCTTCTTCGGTGCCTACTACGAGTGGATGACCACCCCGCCCCCGTCGTGGGACGACGTGGCGTGGATGCGTGAGACCTGGGCGCAGATCTCCGGGACGCCGTTCGTGCTCAAGGGCGTGTGCCGCATCGACGACGCGCTCCGCGCCGTGGATGCCGGTGTCGACGGGATCTCGGTGTCCAACCACGGCGGCAACAACCTCGACGGCACCCCGGCCGCGATCCGGATGGTCCGCCCGATCGCCGAGGCCGTCGGTGAGCAGATCGATGTCGTCATGGACGGCGGCGTACGCCGCGGCTCCGACGTGGTCAAGGCGCTCGCCATGGGTGCGAAGGCGGTGCTGATCGGCCGCGCGTACCTGTGGGGGCTCGCGGCCAACGGCCAAGCGGGCGTGGAGAACGTCCTCGACGTCCTGTCCGGTGGCATCGACTCCGCCCTGCGCGGACTGGCGTTGTCCTCGACCGCCGAGCTGCGGCCGGAGCACCTGCTGGTCCCCGAGGGCTTCGACCGGGCGCTCGGGGTTCCCGCCTCGCTGCCGGCGGCCGTGCGGGGCTGAGCCCGATGGACCTCGCCTCGGCCACCTCGCCCGGCCTGCCGGCCGGGCCGACGGTGCTCGTGCCCGTCGGCTCGACCGAGCAGCACGGCCCGCACCTGCCCCTCGACACCGACACCGTCATCGCGGTCGGTGTCGCGACCGGTGCTGCGGGCGCGCTGGGGGAGCGGGGCCGTGACGTGGTGGTGGCGCCGGCGATCGCCTACGGCTCCAGCGGCGAGCACCAGGACTTCGCCGGTACGAGCTCGATCGGCACCGGTGTGCTGCACGACGTCGTCGTCGAGCTCACCCGTTCGATGTCGACCTGGGCCGCGCGGATCGTGTTCGTCAACGCCCACGGCGGCAACCTGACCGCACTCCGCGGCGCGGTCGCGCAGCTCGTGCAGGAGGGTCGCGAGGTCGCCTGGGTGCCCTGCGCGACCGAGGAGGTGGACCTGCACGCAGGCCGTACCGAGACCTCCCTGATGCTGCACCTGGCGCCGGGGAAGGTGCGCCTCGACCGCGCGGAGGCCGGCAACACCGGCACCCTCGAGGAGCTGCTCCCGCAGATGATGGCCGGCGGCGTGAAGGCCGTCTCGGCCAACGGCGTGCTCGGCGACCCCGCCGGCGCGTCGGCCGCCGAGGGCGCGGCGGTGCTCGCGTCGATGGTCGAGGACGTCGTCGCGTTCGTCGCGAGGATGCCGTGAGCGCGCCGAGCGGCAGGGTCGTGCTCGTCACGGGTGCCGCCCGTGGCATCGGTGCCGCGACCGTACGACGGCTCGTCGCCCAGGGCGACCGCGTCGTCGCCGTCGACGAGCTCGCGGTGGCGGCGGCCCACGACCAGGTGGTTCCCGTCGTCGCCGACGTCCGCGACCGCTCCGCGCTGGCGGCGGCGGTCGACGCGGCGCTGGACCGCTGGGGTCGGCTGGACGCGGCGGTCGCAGCCGCGGCCGTGGTCGCGGGCGGCGTACCGCTGTGGGAGACGCCGGAGGCGGATCTCGACCTGCTCTGGGACGTCGACGTGAAGGGCGTGTGGAACACCGCCGCCGTCACCGTCCCCGCGATGCTCGCCGGCCCCGACCCGGCCGGGTGCCGGTTCGTCGCGATCGCGTCCGCCGCGGGCCACCACGGGCTGCACCACCTGGCTGCCTACAACGCCGCCAAGCACGCCGTCGTCGGACTGGTGAAGGGCCTGGCCGCCGACCTCGTCGGCACCGGCGCCACCGCCTGCGCCGTCTCACCCGGCTCGACCCGCACCCCGATGCTCGAGGCCACCGCCGCGCTCTACGACCTCGACGACGTCGAGGCCTTCGCCGACAACCAGCTCCTGCGCCGCATCCTCGAGCCCGACGAGGTCGCCGCCACCGTCGCCTTCTGTTGCAGCCGCGACGCCGCGGTCCTCAACGGCTCGGTCGTCCACGCCGACGGCGGGTTCGCGCCATGACCGTGTTGGCGGAGGGCTTCCGGGTCCGGCTGCGCGACGACGTCGTGTACGCCGATGGCGGACGGCTGCTCGTCGGCGGCTCGCCCGTCCGCGCGGTCCGCCTCGGCGACCGCGCCCGCAGCCTGCTCGACGGCGGCGGGCTGACCGTCGAGGACGCGGCCACCGCCCGCCTCGCGCGCCGCCTCCTCGACGGCAACCTCGCCAACCCCGTCCTCGACGAGGTCGAGGTCCCGCTGACCGACCTCACCGTCGTCGTACCCGTCCACGACCGCACCGAACAGCTCGCCCGCTGCCTCGCCGCCCTCGTCCCACTGCCCGTCATCGTGGTCGACGACGCCTCCGAACGCCCGCACCTGGTCGCCGAGGTCGCCCACCGCCACGGCGTCCGCGTCCACCGGCTCACGACCAACGTCGGCCCCGCCGGCGCCCGCAACGCCGGCCTTCGCCTCGTCAGGACGCCGCTCGTCGCGTTCGTCGACTCCGACGTCACCATCGACGCCGCCCGCCTGCTCGACCTCGCGCGTCACTGCACCGACCCCCACGTCGCCCTCGTCGGACCCCAGGTGATCGGCAAGGTGAGGAGCGAGAGGCCCCGCTGGTTCGAGAGGTACGACGCCGCGGCGTCCTCGCTCGACCTCGGCGCCACCGGCGGCGTGGTCCGCCCCGGCGCCGCCGTCGGCTGGCTCCCCTCGGCCTGCCTCGTCGGCCGCACCGACCTCCTGACGGGGGAGCCCGGCGGGGGGATCGGTGGGTTCGAGGACGGCTGGCGGGTCGCCGAGGACGTCGACCTCGTCTGGCGCCTCGTCGACGCCGGCCACGTGGTCCGCTACGACCCCGACGTCCGCGCCGACCACGACGTCCGCGGCACGGTCCGGACCTGGCTGGGCCGCAAGTTCTTCTACGGCACCGGCGGCGCCGACCTCGCCGCCCGCCACGGCGACAAGGTCGCCCCCGCCGTCCTCTCCCCGACCATGGCGCTCAGCGGCTGGGCGCTCCTGCAGCGCCGCTGGTGGTCACTCCCCGTCGCAGCCGTCGCGGGAGCGGCCACGGCCCGCAACCTCGCGCCCCACCTCCCGGTCGAGGACGGCCGCCACGCCGTCGCAGCCCGGCTCGCCGCCAAGGGCACTGGCTGGGCGGTCCGCCAGGAGGCCGGGCTGCTGCTGCGCCACTGGTGGCCCCTCGCCGCCCTCGCCGCGCCCTTCAGCCGCCAGGTCCGTCGAGCCCTGTTCTCCGCGGTCGCCGTCGACATGGTCGTCTTCCTCCGCGAGCGCACCGGCGTCGACCCCCTCACCGCCCTCGCCGCCCGACGCCTCGACGACCTCGCCTACGGCAGCGGCCTGTGGTGGGGCGCGATCCGCCACCGCAGCCCCCGCTGCCTCCTGCCGCGCCGGCCCGGGACCACCCGGGCGGACGGTCGGGGTGAGGTCAGTGCAACAGCGGGTCGAGGTCGCCGGCGCGCCGCGCGATCGTCGTGAGCCGCTCCTGGACGACGGCGATGCCGCTCGGGGAGCCCAGCATCCACAGCGCGGCGTGCAGCACGCCGTCGCGGTTGTAGATCCCGACCACGACCGACTCGGTGCCGGGCGCCACGTCGGCGACCCGGTGCGCGGTGGTCTGCTCGCGCCCGCCGGCCATCAGCTCGCCGAGGGCGGTCCGGGGAAGGCGGGCGTTGAGCTCCGGCTCGGTCAGCGGCGGCGGGAAGTCGGGGTCGGCGTCGAGGATGCGTACGACGCCCGACCGGCAGGAGCACAGGTGGATCCCCACCCGCACCGTCATCCGCAGCTCGGTCAGCAGGTCCCGCGCGGACTGGACGATCGTCGGGGTGAGCGCGGCGTCGACGAACACGTCGACCCGGCGGCCCAGCGCGAAGCCGGAGAGCTCGGGGAGGCGCACGATGTACTCCTCGGCCACCAGCAGGTTGAGGATCCGGTACACCGTCGCGGGCGGCATCGAGAGGCGCGCCGCGATCTGCTTGGCCGTCACGCCGCTGCCGGACAGGGCGACCGCCTCGAGCACGGCCAGCGCGTTCTGGATGGCCTTGGGCTGGCGTCCGCTGATCGGGGAGCTGTCAACCACGCCCGCCTCCTCGCCACACCGTCCGGCGCCGGGTCAGCAGGTCGGCCTCGGTGGTCTCGTCGTACAGGCCGAGGGTGGCGAGCCGGACGCCGCGTGCCCGCAGCCGCAGCAGCGTCAGCACGAGCGCCGTCGCGAGCAGGGCGAGGTAGACGACCGCCGGACGGCTGAACCGGCCGGGGTCGAGGGCGGTGCCGGCGACCACGATGCCGGCCATGACGGTGGCGGTCAGCGCGGGGACGAGCCACCCGGCCCGGGGCAGCTCGCCGATCCGGTGGAGGAACACGGGGGCGGCGACGACGCAGAAGGCGTAGGCGACGACGTACCCCTGGGCGGAGAGCGAGAGCAGCCACACGAAGACGTCGTCCGGGGCGGCGCCGAGGGCGGTGGTCGCGGCGACGGAGCCCCCGACGAGCGCGCTGGCCAGCACGAGGGTCAGGGCGGGGGTCCGCCAGCGGCGGTGGGTGCGTCCGAGGGGCGCCGGCAGGACGCCCTCACGGGCCATCGTGAACAGCGTGCGGGTCAGGGCGGTCGTCGAGCCGCAGGCGCACGCGAACCAGGAGCCCAGCACGCCCAGGTGCAGCAGCGCCTCGGCGAGCCGTGGCCCGGCCCCACCACCCCCGGACAGGTCCCAGGCCAGCCCCGAGCCGCGCGTGCCGACGAAGCCGTCGCGGGTCACGAGCAGCGCGGCGCCGGCGAAGAGCAGGCCGGCGACCACGGGCGTCCACCGCACCGCCCTGGGTACGGCGCTGAACGGACGGCGGGTCTCGCTGCTGAGGGTCGTCGCCGACTCGAACCCGACGAAGGCGACCAGCGCCAGGAGCAGCACGAGGCCCCAGTGGCCGTCCGGGACCGAGCTCCCGAGACCGGCGTCGATGCGCAGGTCGGTCCAGCCCGCGACGCCGAGCACGACCACCACCGTCGAGATCGCGAGCGCCTCGACCACGAGCACCGCGCCGGCCGACAGGCGCACGCCACGGACCATCACCGCGCCCGCGGCCGCGGCCAGCGCGAGCGAGGCCAGCGGACGGGCCGCGCCGGATCCGGACGGGTCGATGCCGAGGTCGTCGAGGAGGGCGAGCAGGAACTCGGTGGCGCCCAGGACGCTGGCGGCCGCTGCGCCGGCGTACCCGATCACCAGCGAGAGCCCGGCGACCAGGCCGGCGCGCGGACCGAGGCCCTTGACGGTGTAGCTGTAGAGCCCGCCGGGCGCGACCATCCGCGTCGCGAAGGAGTTCACGCAGCCGGCGACCGCGACCATGAGCGCCGCGACGGCGAGGAAGACGACCGGCGTCAGGCTGCCGGCGGTCGGGTGGGCGAGCAGGGGCAGCGTCACCATCACCGCCGACGGTGCGACCGCGGCGACCGACTGGGCCAGGACCTGGGGGAAGGCGAGGGTCCGGCGCGAGAGCCCGCCGACAGGCGAGGACGGCCGCAGCCGCGCCGCGACCGGGTCACCCTCGAGAGTCCGGCCGGAGCCGGTGTCCGCACCGTCCATCGAGGCCGACGCTAGCGCCTGACGGGCCTCCCGTCGCTACGTCGGTGTGAACCCGGTGTGGGGTCCGAATGAGAATCCGCGACCGCGCGGACGGGGTCGAATGAGAACGACCCGCGGGGGTCCCGCGCGGCCGAGTGAGAAGCCCGTCCGCCCGGTCATCCCGTTCGCCCGACGCTGTCCAGTTTCTGAACAGCGCGGCCCCCGGGACGGCGCACAGTGAGCTGCATCACGCCCGGAACGACCCGTCTCCGTTCCCATCCGCGGTGCGGAGACCTTCACCCGGCGGAGACCGGACGGAGACGTCCGCCGCCGAGCGTGGAGGCGCCGATCCCGGCCCGTCCCGACAAGGAGCACCGATGTCCACCACCCCGTCCGCCGGTCACCACCGGCTCTCCGGCAGCCTCGGCGTCGGCGCGATCGTCTTCATGGTCGTCGCCGCAGCCGCCCCGCTGACCGTCGTCGCCGGCACCGTCCCGATCGGCATCGCCGCGGGCAACGGTGCGGCCTTCCCCGCGTCGTACGTCGTCTGCACGGTCGTGCTGCTCTTCTTCGCGGTCGGCTTCACGACCATGGCCCGGCACGTCGACGCCGGCGGCGCCTTCTCGACGTACGTCGCCCGGGGGCTCGGCCGCCCGGCCGGGGTCGGCTCCGCCTTCCTCGCGCTCGTCTCGTACGCCGCCGTGCAGCTGGCCGTCTACGGCTTCATCGGCAGCGCCATCGACGTCCTGGTCACCGACCACGGAGGGCCAGACCTGCCGTGGGGGGTGTGGAGCGTCGCGGTGATGGTCGTCGTCGCGCTGCTCGGCTACCGCCACATCGAGCTCTCGGGCCGGGTCCTCGGCGTGCTGCTCGTCGCCGAGGTCGCCGTCGTGATGGTCCTCAACGTCGTGGTGGTCGTCCGCGGCGGCGGCGACGAGGGGCTGGCCAGCACCGCCCTCGACCCGTCGGCATTCACCTCCGGCGCCCCGGGGATCGCGCTGATCTTCGCCGTCGCCGGCTACATCGGCTTCGAGGCCACCGCCATCTTCCGCAACGAGGCGCGCGACCCCGACCGGACGATCCCCCGGGCGACGTACGCGGCGCTCCTGCTGATCGGCGGCTTCTACGCCCTGTCCGCCTGGGCGCTGGTCTCGTGGTGGGGCGACGAGGGCGCCGTGGCCCGCGCGGTCGCCGACCCGGGCACGATGCTCGGCGAGACCGCCACGACGGTGCTCGGCGGCTTCGGCGGCGACGTCGTCGAGGTGCTGCTCGTGACCAGCGTGTTCGCGGCGATCCTCGCCTTCCACAACGTCATCTCGCGCTACCTCCACACGCTCGGCGACCCCGCTTCCGAGGTCGCGGTGCTGCCGGCGGCGCTCGGCCGCGCCCACGAGCACCACGGCTCGCCGCACGTCGCGTCCCTGACCACGTCGGTCGTCGGTGCGGTCCTGCTGGCGCTCTGCCTGGCCTTCCAGCTCGACCCGGTGCTCGAGGTGTTCACCTGGTTCGCGGCCGTGTCCGTCGTCGGCCTGATCGCGCTGATGCTGCTCACCTCGGTCGCGGTGGTGGCCTACTTCCGTCGCCACCCGGGTCTCGCCACGCCCTGGCAGGCCGTCATCGCCCCGGCCGTCGCCATCTGCGGGCTCGCCGCCTTCGCCTGGATGACGGTCGACAACCTGGCCCTGCTCGTCGGCGGCTCGGCGACGGTCGCCACCTGCTTCAAGGCGCTCCTCATCGGCGCCTTCGCCGCCGGCCTCCTGCTCTCCCTGGCGGTACGACGCCAGGCCGTCCCCGACCCGGTCCCTGCCCCCGCGCAGCCCTGACCGGCCCGACCCCGCCCTCCACCACCCATCCCGACACGAGGAGACCACCATGACCGCCACCCCGACCCGCCCGGCCGCCACCGCGCCGCCCACCGCGCCGCTCACCGCGCACCCCCTGTCCCTGCTGACCGCGGAGGAGGTGAGCGCCAACCGTGAGGTCGTCGACGCCGCGGGCCTGCTCGGGCCGGACACCCGCTTCGTCTACGTCGGCCTGCTCGAGGCGCCCAAGGCCGAGCTGCTGGCCCACGCCGAGGGCGACCCGTTCCGTCGTACCGTCGCCAGCATCCTCGTGGACCGCGCCTCCGGCGCCGCGACGAGCGTCGTGGTCGACGTGAGCGCGGGTGCCGTCGAGTCGACGCGCGCGATCGACGCCCTCGCGGAGGGCCAGGGCCCGATCCTCGACGAGGAGTTCGAGGACATCGAGCAGATCCTGCTGGCCAGCGACGACTGGCTGGCCGCGATGGCGAAGCGGGGCATCGACCCCGCGATGGTCCGCGCGGTGCCGCTGTCGGCCGGCAACTTCGGCGACCCCGCCGAGCAGGGCCGCCGCATGTGCCGGGTGCTCGCCTTCCTGCAGCTCGACGAGGCCGACCTGCCGTGGGCGCACCCCATCGACGGCGTCTGCGCCTACGTCGACCTGACCGAGCGGGCGGTCTTCGCCGTCGCCGACAACGCGATGATGGACGTGCCGATGGAGCGGGGGGAGTGGAACGCCGAGCCGCACGGGTCGCCGACCCGCACCGACCTCAAGCCGATCGAGATCACCCAGCCCGAGGGCCCGAGCTTCACCGTCACCGACAACCTCATCGAGTGGGCGAACTGGCAGTTCCGGTTCACCTTCGACGTCCGCGAGGGCCTGGTCCTCCACCAGCTCGGGTGGAAGGACGACGCCGCCCCGGGCGGGGTGCGCCCCATCGTCAACCGGGCCTCGATCCCCGAGATGGTCGTGCCGTACGGCGACCCGGCGCCCTCGCGCTACTGGATCAACTACTTCGACCAGGGCGAGTACATCTTCGGTCGCTACACGAACTCCCTCGAGCTCGGCTGCGACTGCCTCGGTGAGATCACCTACGTCGACGCCGTGATCGCCGACGAGAAGGGCGAGCCACGCACCCTGACGAACGCGATCTGCCTGCACGAGGAGGACTACGGCGTGCTGTGGAAGCACACCGACCTGTTCAACGGCATGGCCGAGACGCGGCGCCAGCGCCGCCTGGTGATCTCCTTCTTCCTCACGATCGGCAACTACGACTACGGCTTCTACTGGTACCTCTACCTCGACGGCACCATCGAGCTCGAGGCCAAGGCGACGGGGATCGTGTTCACGTCGGCGTACACGGGGCCGGACGGGTTCGCGACCGAGATGGCGCCCGGGCTGGGCGCTCCCTTCCACCAGCACCTCTTCTCCGCCCGCCTCGACATGGCGGTCGACGGGCACACCAACGCCGTCGACGAGGTGGACGCGGTGCGGGTGCCGGTCAGCGACGTCAACCCGTACGGCAACGCCTTCCGCCAGCAGCACACCCGGCTGCGCACCGAGCTCGAGGCGCGGCGGCACGCGGACAACCTCGCCTCGCGGACCTGGCTGGTCACCAACCCGGAGCGGACCAACCGGCTCGGCCAGCCCGTCGGCTACGCGCTGCACCCCGAGGGCCAGCCGACCCTGCTCGCCGACCCGTCCTCGGTCATCGCCAGGCGCGGCGCGTTCGGGACGCACCACCTGTGGGTCAGCGCGCACGACGACGGCCACCGCTGGCCGGCCGGCGAGATCGTCAACCAGTCGCCCGGCACCGACGGCCTCGAGCGGTACGTCGAGCAGGACCGCGACATCGACGGCGCCGACATCGTCCTCTGGCACACCTTCGGCCTGACGCACTTCCCCCGCCCGGAGGACTGGCCGGTCATGCCGGTCGACTACACCGGCTTCACGCTGAAGCCGGTCGGCTTCTTCGACCGGAACCCGGCCCTCGACGTTCCGGCCGGGACGACCCCGCACTGCCGGGGGATGAAGTGACCGGCCTGGTGGCCGGCCGGGTCGCTGCCGGCCTGGCGGTCGTCTCGGTCGGCCTGCACGTGGCGGCGCTCGGCGCGATGCCGCCGCTGGCCGTGCTCCTCATGCTCGCTGCGGCGCTGGCCTGCCTGCGCTGCGTGCCGGCACTGTGGCGGACGTCGGACTCCCGGGCGTGGGAGTGGACGGCCGGCACCGCCGCCGCGATGGTCGCCCTCCACCTGCTGGTGATGGGCACGACGGGAGGCCCCGCCGCGCACGGCGGGGCGGCCCACGCGGCGACGGGCCACGTGGCGGCGCACCTCCACGGCGAGGGATGGGACCTGATGCACGTCGCGAGCCTGGTCGCCGGGCTCGAGGTCGTGCTCGCCGTGGGGGTCCTGGTGGCACGGCTGGCGGGTCGCCGGCGCCACCTGCCCGCGGAGGTGTCGTCAGCGCGCTGACGGCCGCCCGCATCTTCGCGTAGAGGGTGGTGCGCGAGATGCCCAGCGACTGCGCGGCCTTCACCTTGTTGCCGTCGTGCTCGCGCAGGGCCTCGACGATGACGGCACGCTCCGCATGCTCGATCGGCGCCAGCTTCTTCGTCGGCTCTTGGGCCCGGTAGGCCTCCGGCAGCTGGTCGAGGACGACGGCGCCGGTGCGCTGGTGGCGTACGACGTGGTCGACGACGGCCCGCAGCTCGCGCAGGTTGCCGGGCCAGGGCTGGGCCGAGAGGGCACGGAGCGCGCCCGGCGTGAAGTGCAGCGAGGAGTCGGCGCCGAGGTCGGCCAGCATCCGTCGTACCAGCTCGGGAAGCTCGTGCGGCCGGCTCGCCAGGGGTGCGAGGACGCGGCGCTCGGTGCACTCCCCGGCGAGCGCTGCGGCCCGCCCCGAGAGGCCTTCGACCGGACCGCACACCAGCACGAGCCGGGGCGCCTTCCGCTCGGCGAGGTGGGTCGCGACGAGGTCGATCAGGTCGTCGGGCAGCAGGTCGATGCCGTCGACGCAGACGGTTCCCTGGCCGGCGCGGACGAGCGCGCCGAAGTTGCGGGCCCAGGCCTCGGCACCGTCGAGCAGGGCCGAGGCGGCGGTGAGGACGGTGACCGGCTGGACCTCGCTGCTGCGTCGCGCCTCGGTGGACCGGCCGGAGCCCGGCGGG
This sequence comes from Nocardioides sp. SRI_004, assembly GCF_057586415.1. Lineage (NCBI taxonomy): Bacteria > Bacillati > Actinomycetota > Actinomycetes > Propionibacteriales > Nocardioidaceae > Nocardioides > Nocardioides sp. SRI_004. Next base: position 75,736 of record NZ_JBYCZV010000011.1, on the reverse strand, counting down.
CCGGAGACCAGCACCGGCGCGTGGGCGAGGTCCGGTCGGACCGCCCGCGGAGCGACGCGCAGCTCGCGGCGGGGCTCGACGTGCAGCAGGGCGCCGCCGCGCGCGCCACCGACCCGGCTGGCCTCGACCCGGACCTCCAGCCCGGACTCGAGGGTCAGGTCCACGTCGGCGTTGTCCTGCAGGTCGCCGACCAGCATCCGCAGCAGCGCGACGTCGGTCGAGCCGAGCAGGTCGGAGGCGGCCTGGTTGGACATGAACAGGTCCTGCCCGATCGCGACCACGGCGCGGCGCCGGGTGCCGGCGGCCTGGAAGGCGGCGAGGAGCTGCTTGTCGGAGACCCGGCTGCGGTCGAGCAGGCGCTGCTCGATGTCCGCGACGGCGCGGGCCACGAGCGGCGGCAGCAGCGGGCTGGCCTCCTCCATGAGCGCGGTGATGTCGAGGACCCCCTCGATCCGGCGCGTGGTCGGGTGGAAGATCGGGTGGCCGTAGCAGCTGAACCGCCGCAGCGGCACGGCGAAGTGCTCACCGCCGTTGATGGTGATGCTCGTGCGGGTCTCCAGCACGGTGCCGAGGGCGTTGGTGCCCACCGCCTCCTCGAGGAGCGAGGCGCCGACGTCGAGGCCGAGGTTGTCGAAGGCCCGGCGACCGCCGCGGTCGCCGCACCAGCGCTGCGCGATCCGGCCCTCGCGGTCGACGAGCAGGGTCGAGAACATCGTCCCCTGCAGCTGGTCGTTGAGCTCGTCGAGCACCGCCGACGCCGCCGAGAGCAGGGGGCCCGACGTGTCCACGTCGCTGTAGGTCAGGTGGTCCAGCGCGTTGCCCGGGGTCAGCCCGGCCATCGTGGCGCGCTGCCACGACTTCGCGATCGGGTCGCGGAGCTCGTCCGTTCCTGTCGTCACGCGTCCCTCCTCGGGTGCGGCCTCGTGACCGCGGTCACAGTAAACGGCAGGGGGTTGGCACCCGGTTGTCCAGTTTCTGAACATCCGCCGGCGCCCGTCGTTGCGAGTGTGGCCGGCGTCACGTCCCATCCGCCGACGCCCCGGCGCCCCACCCAGGAGAACTCCATGAAGACCAAGGCCGCAGTCGTCTACCAGACCGGCAAGCCCATCGAGATCGAGGAGCTCACCCTCGACAAGCCCCGCGAGGGCGAGGTCCTGATCCGCTACACCCACGCCGGCCTCTGCCACTCCGACGTCCACATCGCCCACGGCGACCTCGAGGCCCGCCTGCCGATGGTCCTGGGCCACGAGGGCGCCGGCATCATCGAGGAGGTCGGTCCCGGCGTCACCCGGGTCAAGGTCGGCGACCACGTCGTGTGCTCGTTCATCCCGAACTGCGGCACCTGCCGCTACTGCGCCAACGGCCAGCAGTCGATCTGCGACATGGGCGCCACCATCCTCGAGGGCTACCTGCCCGGCGAGCGCTTCCCGATCACCGGCCCCGCCGGGCAGTACGGCGCCATGTGCATGCTCGGCACGTTCAGCCAGTTCGGCGTCATCCACCAGAACTCCTGCGTCAAGGTGGACGACGACCTGCCGCTGGAGAAGGCCGTCCTCGTCGGCTGCGGCGTCCCCACCGGGTGGGGCTCGGCCGTCAACACCGCCGAGGTGAAGCCCGGCGAGACCGTCATCGTGATGGGCGTCGGCGGCATCGGCATCAACGCCGTCCAGGGCGCCGCCCTGGCCGGCGCGAAGAACGTCATCGCCATCGACCCGCTCCCCAACAAGCGGGAGAAGGCGATGGAGCTCGGCGCGACCCACGCCTTCGAGTCGGCCGAGCTGGCGATGGAGACGATCACCAACCTCACCCGCGGCCAGATGGCCGACTCCGCCATCCTCACTCCCGGCCTGATGACCTCGGAGATCGTCGCCGACGGCTTCAACGCCGTGGGCAAGGGCGGCAAGGTCGTGCTGACCGGGCTGAACAAGCTGGAGGAGACCAACATCCAGCTGCCCGGCTCGGTGCTCACGCTCTACCGCAAGCAGCTGCGCGGCAGCCTCTTCGGCGACTGCAACCCCACCGTCGACATCCCGCGCATCCTCGGGCTCTACCAGTCCGGCGACCTCAAGCTCGACGAGATCCTCACCAGGACCTACACGCTCGAGCAGGTCAACGAGGGCTACGACGACCTGCTCAACGGCAAGAACGTCCGGGGCGTCGTCGTCCACGACCACTCGTGACCACCCTGACCGAGGACAGCGGGGTCACCGGGAGCGGGGTCGTCGACCGGGAGCGGGAGACCGAGCTGCTCGAGGCGGCGTTGGCCAGCGGTGCCAATGTCGTCCTCGAGGGGCCGCCCGGGACCGGCAAGACGACCCTGCTCCGCCGGGTCGCGGCGTCCCGGGCGAGCTCCTTCGCGCTGGTGGAGGGCAACGCCGAGCTCACCCCGGCGCGCCTGGTCGGCCACTTCGACCCCGCGCTGGTCCTCAGCCGTGGCTACCAGCCCGAGGTGTTCGTCGACGGGCCGCTGCTCACCGCGATGCGTGCGGGCGGCCTGCTGTACGTCGAGGAGCTCAACCGGGTGCCGGAGGAGACCCTCAACACGCTGCTCGCCGTCATGTCGGAGCGGGAGATCGTCGTACCCCGGCTCGGGCTGGTGCGCGCGGCTCCGGGCTTCGGGGTGGTCGCCGCGATGAACCCGTACGACGCCGTGGGCACGGCCCGGGTGTCCAGCGCCGTCCACGACCGGACCTGCCGGATCGCGATGGGCTACCAGTCGGCCGAGGCGGAGTCGCGGATCGTCGCGCTGCGGGCGCCCTTCCCCTCCGACGCCTGGCGGGACCGGGCCGTGGCGCTGGTGCGCGCGACCCGCAGCCACCGGGAGCTGCGGGTGGGCTCGTCGGTGCGCGGCGCGATCGACCTCGCCGGGATCAACCACCAGCTCGCCCGCTCGCGCGGTGTCGCGGAGGACGACTGGCAGGTCGGCCTCGACGCCGCACTGGTGGCGCTCAGCGGCCGGATCCGGGTCGACGAGTCGTCGACCCGGAGGCCGGAGGACGTCATCGAGGAGCTGTACGCCGCCGTCTTCGGACCGCGGCCCGGCGACGACGGAGCCGACCCGGGGGAAGCCTGAGCCCGTCTCCTCCGGAGGCGGGCGCTCCCCAGCCGGCCGGGGCGCCGGCCGACCAGCCGCAGGCGTCGCGCCGGGGCCGCCCCGACCGCACCCACGGGCGGGACGAGCTCGCGCGCAACCAGCGCTTCGCCGAGCTCTCCCCGGAGGTGGGCGAGCTCGACGTGGAGGCGGTGGAGGCCGCCGTCGCCGAGGACCCCGACGGGGTGCTCCCGCTGCTCGCCCTGATGAGCCGGGCCACCGACCCGGTCCTGCGCGCGAAGGTGCAGGCGCTGGTGCCGCGGCTGGTCGTCGAGCGCGCCCGCAGCGGACCGAGCGGCCGGATCGGCGCGGGCCGGCTGCGCCCGACCCGCGCCGACCGGGGCGGCGACCTCGACCTCGACGCGTCGCTGGAGGCCGTCGCCGTCGCCCGGGCCGAGGGCCGGCCGGCGGCCCTCGACGAGCTCACCTCGCTCGTGTGGCAGCGGCCGTCGACCGCGGTGTGCCTGCTCGTGGACCGCTCCGGGTCGATGGACGGCGAGCGCCTGGCCACGGCCGGGATGGCCGCAGCCGCGTGCGCCCTGCGGGTTGCCGAGTCCGGCGGCGAGCTGTCCGTGATCGCCTTCGACCGCCGGGCCGAGGTCGTCGTGGGCCTGGCCTCGCCCGCCGAGCCCCGCCGTACCGTCGAGCGCGTCCTCGGCCTGCGTGGGCACGGCATGACCTCGCTCGACGCCGCGCTGCGCGCCGCCCGCGAGCAGCTCGCCCCGGCGCGCGCCCGCCGCCGGATCACCGTGCTGCTCTCGGACTGCCGGGTCACCGACGACGTCGACCCGACGGCGGCCGCCCGCGCCCTCGACGAGCTGCTGGTGATCGCGCCCGCGAGCGACGACGACGAGGCCCGGGGCTTCGCCCGTCGCGCCGGCGCGCGGGTCGAGTCGCTGGCCGCGCTGGCCGACCTGCCCGTCGTACTCGACCGGCTGCTGGGCTGACGCCGGACGAATGTCCAGAACCTGAACACCCCCGTCCCCGCTGGCGGACGACGCTCGGTCCACACGGATCGAGTCGAACGCCAACGGAGGAAAAATGACCGACCTGCTCGTGCCCACCGACACCGCCGTCCTGCCCCAGGTGCGGGAGTGGCTGTCCCGGCCCAAGGGCCTGTTCATCGGCGGGGCGTGGACCGACGCCGCCTCCGGCCGCACCTTCGAGACGCGCGACCCGGCGACCGGCCAGGTGCTCACCGAGGTGGCCCACGGCGAGGCGGTCGACGTCGACCGTGCCGTGCGCGCCGCCCGCAAGGCCTTCGAGGGCGAGTGGTCGCTGTGGACGCCGGCCCAGCGCCAGCGCCTGCTCTTCCGGATCGGCGAGGCGATCTACGAGCACGCCGAGGAGCTGGCCCAGCTCGAGGCCCTCGACAACGGCAAGTCCGCCGCGGTGGCGCAGGCCGTCGACGTCACCTGGGTCGCGGAGCTCTTCCAGTATTACGCCGGCTGGGCCACCAAGATCGAGGGCCGCACCATCCCGGTGTCCGTGCCGTGGGCGCCCGGCACCCAGTGGCACGCCTACACGCTGCGCGAGCCGGTCGGCGTGTGCGGCGCGATCGTGCCGTGGAACTTCCCGCTGCTGATGGCCGCCTTCAAGATCCCGGTCGCCCTCACCTGCGGCAACACGGTCGTGCTCAAGCCGGCCGAGGACACCCCGCTCACCGCCCTGCGACTCGCCGAGATCATGGCCGACTGCGGCCTGCCGGACGGCGTCTTCAACGTCGTGACCGGGTACGGCGACGCGGGCGCCGCCCTTGCCGCGCACGACGACGTCGACAAGATCGCCTTCACCGGGTCGACCGAGGTCGGCAAGCTGATCGTCGACGCCGCCAAGGGCAACCTGAAGAAGGTCAGCCTCGAGCTCGGCGGCAAGAGCCCGCAGGTCGTGTACGCCGACGCCAACCTCGACCTCGCCATCCCGGGCACGGCGTCGGGCTTCCTCTTCAACCACGGCCAGACCTGCACCAGCGGCACCCGGCTGCTCGTCGAGGACAAGATCTTCGAGGAGTTCACCCAGGGCGTCGCCGAGGTCGCCGCGGCGAGCAGGCTGGGGCCCGGCCTCGACCCGACCAGCGAGGTCGGCCCGCTCGTCTCCCAGACCCAGCTCGACCGCGTCCTCGGGTACGTCGACCAGGGGCTCCGCGACGGTGCCCGGGCCCTGACCGGCGGCCGGCGCCACGGCGACGAGGGCTACTACGTCGAGCCGACCGTGCTGGTCGACGTCGACTCGTCCTTCAGCGTCTATCGCGAGGAGATCTTCGGGCCGGTGGTGGTCGCGACGCCGTTCAACGCCGAGGAGGGCGTCGTGGCGGCGGCCAACGACACGCCGTACGGCCTGGCGGCCTCGGTCTGGACCCGGGACGTCACCAAGGCGCACCGCACGGCGCGGCAGATCAAGGCCGGCACGGTCTGGATCAACTGCCACAACGCCTTCGACGCGGCGATGCCCTTCGGCGGCTTCAAGCAGTCGGGCTGGGGTCGCGAGCTCGGTGCCTCGGCGATCGACGCCTACACCGAGCAGAAGTCGGTCAACGCGCTGCTGGCGTGACGCACTTCCCCGGGCCGGCGGTCGTGCGGTCGGCCGGCCCGGGGATCACCAGCTGCTGATTCTTTGCCTTCGGATCCATGGGCGCCGGGCTCCGTCCGGGACTAGCCTGAGCGGGTCTCCGGCCGACGTCCGGCCTGCTCCAGGAGGTCCTCGTGAAGATCGCCCGCGCGCTCGTCCCTGCCGTGCTCGTCGCCCTCGCGGTCCCCGCGAGCGTCGGGGCGGCCGCCGCCGACCCCGTGCCGGACGACCCGCGGCAGGAGCAGTCGATCACCTTCCAGACGACGGCGCCGGTGGGCCAGGACTGGGTGCACACCAACGACTTCGGCGACTACGTCCCCTACGCCTCCGCGACGTCCGGCCTCCTCGTGGAGTTCTCCGTCGACCCGGCCAGCACCGCCTGCCACGCGACCCCCGGCGTCTTCGGGGACATCGAGACCCCGGGCCGGATCACCGTCTGGGTCACGGCGCCGGGCACCTGCATCGTGCACGCCGACCAGGCCGGCGACGAGGAGTTCCAGCCCGCGCCGCGGCAGACGCAGACCTTCGACGTGCTGCGGGAGCCGGTGCAGCTGACGGCGCCCAAGGTCGCCAAGGGCCTCCTCGGGCTGGTCCCGACGACCTTCCGCGCGGAGCTGCTGCACCAGGTGCCGTTCGGTCCCGGCTACCTGACGACCGGGTACCCGGGCCAGACGCTGACCTTCTCGGTCGCGGGCAAGGTGATGTGCTCCGGCGTCACCGTGGAGCACGAGGGGCCGGGGCCCTTCGAGTCGACGGCGATCGCGACGTGCAAGGCGACGATCGGGCTCGCGACCGCGCTGTCGACGAACGGCTACACCGTCACCTATGCCGGCAACGAGCTCAGCGTCCCTGCGAGCGCGGTCGGCAAGCTCTCCTGAGCGGGCCGGTCGGCGCGCGTCAGTAGGTGTAGAAGCCGCGCCCGGTCTTGCGGCCCAGCAGGCCGGCCTCGACCATGCGGTTGAGCAGCGGCGGCGCGGTGTAGAGCGGCTCCTTGAACTCCTCGTAGAGCGACTCCGCGATCGCGCGCGTGGTGTCGAGGCCGATCAGGTCGGCGAGCGCGAGCGGGCCCTGCGGGTGCGCGGCGCCCAGCACGAAGCCCTGGTCGATGTCCTCGGCCGTGGCGAAGCCCGACTCGAGCATCCGGATCGCCGAGAGGATGAACGGGATCAGCAGCGCGTTGACGACGAAGCCGGCGCGGTCCTGGCAGTCGATGGCGTTCTTGCCGAGGTCGTCCTGGACGAAGCCGCGGGCCCGCTCGGTGGTCGCCTCGGCGGTCATCAGCGACGGGACCAGCTCGACCAGCTTGAGCACCGGCACCGGGTTGAAGAAGTGGACGCCGAGCACGTGGGTCGGGCGCTTCGTGGCGACCGCGAGCTTCATGATCGGGATCGAGGAGGTGTTGGAGGCCAGGATCGCCTCGGGGCTGGTGACGATCTCGTCGAGGCGGCGGAACAGGTCGGTCTTGGCCTGCTCGTCCTCGATGATCGCCTCGATCACCATGTCGCGGTCGGCGAGCTCGGTGAGGTCGTCGACGACGCGGATGTTGGCGAGCACAGCGTCCGCGGACTCGATCTTGCCGCGGCTCTCGGCCCGCTTGAGCGAGGCCTCCAGGCGGTTGCGCGCGGCGTCGACCGCGGCGGCGGACGACTCGACGACGATGACGTCCTTGCCGGCCCGGGCGCTGACCTCGGCGATGCCCGAGCCCATCAGGCCACCACCGACGACGCCTACCCGCTGGATGTCCGTCATTCCCCGCTCCGTTCGCTCGCATTACTAGGACGTCCTAGCAATCTACGCCGCCCCTCGGCGGGCGACGAGGGGATACCCCACAAAGAACGGGTGCTCCCTTTGTCAGCCGGTGACGACGCGCTCCAGGCCGGCGACGATCTCGTCGGCGGTCCGCTCGACCATCGCGAGCACCGTGCGGAACCCGGCGTCGCCGCCGTAGTAGGGGTCCGGTACGTCGCCCGCCCCCTCCGGGTCGAAGTCGCGGAACGCGCGCAGCCGCTCCCCGTCGACCACGCCGCTGGCGAGGGCGCGCAGGTCCGCCAGGTTGGCGGCGTCCATCGCGAGCACGAGGTCGTGCTCGTCGAGCCAGTGCGCGAGCACCTGCTGCGCGCGGTGCCTGCTGGCGTCGTACCCCCGGTCGGTGAGGAGGGCCGCGGCGCGGTGGTCCATGGCGTCGCCCACGTGCCAGTCGCCCGTGCCCGCGCTCACGACGGTGACCCGGTCGTCGAGGCCGGCGTCGGCGACGCGCGCGTTGAGGACGACGTCGGCCATGGGGGAGCGGCAGATGTTGCCGAGGCAGACGACGGAGATGCGGTAGCGGCCCGGGGTACGCGGTGCCGGGAGGGTGGCCGTCACTCGTCCTCGACCCCGACCATCGCGTCGAGGAACCAGGTCGTGACGCTGATGATGATCGAGCCCCAGACCGCCGGCCAGAACCCGTCGACGTGGAAGCCGAGGCCCACGCCGTCGGCCAGCCAGGCCGTGAAGCGCAGCAGCAGCGCGTTGATCACGATGAGGAACAGCCCGAGCGTCACGAGGATGAACGGGATCGACAGGATCGTCAGCACCGGCTTCACGAACGCGGTGATCGCGCAGGAGATGAGCGCCACGATCACGAGGTCGACGATCTTGTCCTCGACCTCCGCGCTGCCGCGGGTCGCTCCCTCGAACCAGATGCCGTCGATGAGCTGAGCGGCGAGCGCGAGGGCGGCGGTGGTGATGGCCCAGCGCGACAGGAACGCGATCATGCGCCCAGTCTGCCGGGTCGGTCGAGGCGGTCGCGCAGCCCGCCGTTCGTCGAGGCGGTCGCGCAGCCCGCCGTTCGTCGAGGAGGTCGCGCAGCCCCGCCGCTCGTCGAGGAGGTCGCGCAGCCCCGCCGCTCGTCGAGGAGGTCGCGCAGCGACCGTCACGAGACGCCCGGCCCCGGTGCAGCTTCTGTGCCGGCCGGATCGCCTGCGCGACGGCCTCCGCCTACTCCAACCGCAGGGCCTCGATGATCTCGACCTCGGCGTCCTCGATGTGCTTGCGGAGGAACTCGTGGGCGCCGTCGGGCCCCTCGAGCCGGCCGGCCTCCAGCAGCTCGACCAGGCCCTCGTGCGACTCGGCCTCGTCGTGGGCGTTGCGGTTGAGCCGGTCGACCTGGGCGAGCGCCAGCTTCAGCTCGTCCATCAGCGCCTCGGCCATCTGGACCAGGCGCGGGCTGCCGGTGAGCTCGACGAGGGAGACGTGGAAGGACAGGTGGCGCTCGTTGAGCTCCTCGTACGACGCCTCGCCGCCGCGGACCGCCGCGGTGTAGGAGTCCAGGGTGTCGCGGACCCGCTGGCGTCGTACGGCGTCGGCGGACTCCCACGCCTGCACGCCTGCCCCCTCGAGCACCCAGCGGGCGCGGCACACGTCGCGCACCGACTCGGCGCGGGGAGTCGCCACGCTGACGCCGCGGTTGGGCTCACGGGTGGCGAGGCCCTCGGCGACGAGCACGGTGAGCGCCTCGCGCACGGTCGGGCGGGAGACCCCGAGCGACTCGGCCAGGGCGATCTCGCGCAGCGGCGTGCCGCTCTCGAGCTCGCCCTCGAAGACCGCTCGGCGCAGCTCGGCGGCGACCCGCGAGACGGTCGAGGCGTGCTCGACGCTGAGCGTGGTGAACGCCTTCCGGGTGGCGGGAGCGGCAGGCATGGGCTCCATTCTGCCGCCTCGGGACACGCAGGCGGGGGTTCGCTTCCCGGTCCCGCGGTGCGGACGCTATCCTGTCCTTCTTGTCAGATTGTCTGACAATTCGGGGTGGGCGTGCCGATGGGCACCACAGGGACTGCTGGAGGAGGGGCGATGAGCTCGGCGACGCTGGAGTGGGGACGGCACTACGCGATGGTGGACCCGTCGTCGTACCGGATCGACTACGCCATCAACCCGTACATGGACCCGGCCGTCCAGCCCGACCCGGTCCGCGCCCGGGACCAGTGGCAGGCGCTCGCGGGCACCCTGCGCTCGCTCGGCGCCACCGTCGAGGAGGTCCCGGCGCTGCCGCAGGCGCCCGACATGGTCTACGCGATGAACCTCGGCCTCGTCGCGCTGCGCCCCGACTGGACCGGCCCCGGCCGCCGCTCCGTCGTGCTGTCGCACATGCGCTACCCGCAGCGGCGGGTCGAGACCCCGGCGGCACGGGCATGGTTCGAGTCGCAGGGCTTCGCGCCGTCGTACATCGGTCGCGAGGGGATCGGTGCACACTTCGAGGCCGGCGACGCCTTCCCGTTCCGCGGCGACCTGGTCGTCGGCCACGGCCCCCGCACCGACGAGCTCGCGCTCAAGCAGCTCGCCCACGACCTCGGGGTGCAGGTGCGCGGCGTGCGGATCACGCACCCCGGGATGTACCACCTCGACCTGGCCTTCTGCCCGCTCGACGACGACCACGCGCTGGTCTGCCCGTCGGCCTTCGACGAGGAGTCGGCCGCGGCGCTGCTCGACCTCGTCCCGCAGCCGGTGATCCTCAGCGAGGAGGAGGCGATCGGCAGCTGGTGCGCCAACTCCGTGGTCGTCGACCGGACCGTCGTGATGCCGGAGTGCCCCCGCCGGGTGCGCAACTGGCTCGACACGCTGGGCTTCGACGTCGCCCTCGTCGACGTCTCGGAGTTCCACCTCGGCGGCGGCTCGGTCCGCTGCCTGACCAACCCGCTCGACATCACCCTCGGCCGCGACCTCGAGCTGGTCACGGGCGGGCAGGTCGTCGACCCGGGAACGGCCGCGGCCTAGGTTCCCGCCTTCCCGGTCCCGCCTTCCCGGTCCCGCGGTTGAGCGGGTCTCCGGGTGGATACGGTGTCCACCACTGCAGTCCACCCACCCCCCAGGAGCTCCGGTGCCCGGACCCACGCCCAGCCAGCCGGGCTGGTACGACGACGGCAGCGGCCGCGAGCGCTGGTTCGACGGCAACGGCTGGACCGACCACGTCCGCGGTGAGGCCGGGGCGGGGGAGCAGGTCGGCCCCGACACCGCGCCGATCGCGGGGGACTCGACGGTCGTCGTACCAGCGGCGGCGCGGCCCGGACCGCCACCGGCGACCGCGCAGCTCCAGCAGCTGCAGGTCGGGGGCGGCAAGGGCCTGCGCATCGCGATCGGCGTGCTCGGCGCGCTGGTGCTGGTCGCCGTCGTGGTCGTCGGCGTGCTGCTGCTCCTCGGACGCGACGACGACGACAAGGACAAGGGAACCGACGACGCGACCAGCCCGTCGGTGACCGAGACGACGCCGGACGCACCGTCGTCGTCCCTCGACACCCCGACGATCCAGCCCTCGGACTTCCCGAGCGAGGAGCCGACCTCCGAGGCGCCGCCCCTGCCCGAGCTGCCGAGCAACCTGCCGACCGAGTTCCCCAGCGACTTCCTGTCCGACTTCCCGACCGACCCCGAGGGCTTCGAGTCCTGGGCCTCCGACTTCCTGGAGCCGTGATCCGATGAGCGACCCGAACCAGCCGTACGGCGCCGTCCCGCCCACCAGCTTCCCGCCGCCGTCCGGCCCGCCGCAGGGCCCGCCGCCGGGCTTCCCGCCCCCGGGCGGTGGCCCGTCCGGCCCGCCGCCCGGAGGTCCGTGGGGCCCGCCACCGCCTGCCTCGGGAGGCAAGGGCAAGGGCCTGCTGGTCGCGCTCGGCGTGATCGGTGCGCTGCTCCTCGTCGGCGTGGTCGTCGCGCTGGTCGTGCTGCTGACGAACAGCGACGACGACGGCGACGAGAAGGGTGACGACGACACGACGGCGTCGACGGGCGCGGCTCCCGACAAGGTCGTCGAGGGCCTGATCGCCGCGGCCGGGGATGCCGACTGCGACAAGGCCAAGACCTTCCTCACCGAGACCGCGCAGGCCGCCGACCCGTGCAACGCCGCGGAGTTCCGGCTGCTCTCGACCTCCGACGTCGATTCCGAGGTCGGCGACCCGGTCATCGACGGCGACGAGGCCACCGTGCCCGTGAGCTTCGACAACGAGGGCAGCACGGAGGACTACGTCTTCAACCTCGAGCAGGTCGACGGGACGTGGCTCGTGGCGTCGTACGCCATCGACAGCGGCGGCGACGACCCGACCGACAGCACCTCCTCGACCGACGACCCGACCGGCGACCCGACCGACACGGCCACCACCCCCGGCGGCACCAGCACCGCCGACGCGGTCGCCAACGACCCGATGTCCGTCGTCGAGGCCTTCATGACGGCCTTCGTCAACGGCGACTGCGCCACGGCGGAGGACCTCGTCACCGAGGCCTACATCAAGGACGAGGGCAGCTGCGACCCGTCGGAGATCACGCCCTTCTCCAGCCAGCTGAAGTACACCGTCGGCAAGGCCGACGTCGACGAGGCGGCCGGCAAGGCCTCCGTCCCCGTCGACATCACCATCGCCGGCGAGGCCGACCGTGGCACCTTCACGCTGGTCAAGGTCGACGGCGTGTGGCGGATCAACGGGTCGGACGACACCGCCGAGTGACCGCCGGTGGTCGAGGAGGTCGCGCAGCGACCGTCTCGAGACCCCTGGCTCCGGCGCACCCGCTGTGCCCTTCGGTTGGGTGCGTGGTCGGGTCTTCAAGCGCAGCGACGAGGAGGCTGGGTACGGGGCTGAGTTCGGCGGTCGGGTGCCGTCCGCCCGGTGGTCGAGGAGGTCGCGCAGCGACCGTCTCGAGACCCCTTGCTCCGGTGCACCTGCTGTGCCCTTCGGTTGGGTGCGTGGTCGGGTCTTCAAACGCAGCGACGAGGAGGCTGGGTGCGGGGCTGGGTCCCGCGGTCGGGTGCGGTCCGGCGGCCTCGTGATCACTCGTCGCACGACTAGTTCTTCACATGCGCCGGATGGATTTTCCCCTGTCCACAGGCGGGTTTCCGTCGCTTCGTTGTGTCGGAGGTCGATGGGAGAATCCAGTCATGGATCTCGGAACCAGCGGCACCGCGACAACTGTCTCGACAGCGTCGTTGCTGTCGTGGATCGCTGACGACGCCGAGGTCCGTGACCATCTCCTGGTCCGGGAGTGGATGAACATCGTCGCCTGGGCCGGCGCCAATATCGTCGATGGTGCTGAGGGTGCCGCGACCCTGACGGAGGGCTACCTCGACACCGGTGTCCCGATCGCCGGCCCGGGTGCACCGCTCGTGAGCGAGTTCCAGCTGATGGAGCTCATCGCGGTGCTCGGCCGGACCCCTGAGGGTGGGCGGTCGTATGTCGGTCAGGTCGTCGAGTGCGCCTGGCGCCTCCCGCTGCTGTACGCCGCCGTGGTGGACGGCCGGGTCGCGCCGTGGCGGGCTCAGAGGATCGCCGACCTCACCCGTTCCCTCCCCGAGCAGGCGGCGGGGTTCGTGGACCGGCACCTCAACGCCGCCGTCGGCGGCGTCGGGTGGGCGCAGCTCGAACGCCTCGTGACCGAGGCGATCCTCCGGTTCGACCCCGAACGTGCAGAAGCTGAACGCCAAGCCGCGAACGACCGCCGCCACTGCGACGTCCACATGGACGAGGTCGACGCACACGGCGGCGTGCACCTCGACGCCTACCTCGATGCCGCCGACGGCCACGACTTCAACCAGGCCGTCGCCCGGGAGGCGCACCTGCGCGGCCAGCTCGGCGACGAGTCCAGCCTCGACGTGCGTCGGGCGAAGGCGGTCGGTGCGATCGCCCGCCGCGACCTGGCCCTCGACCTGCTGATCGCCGACGAGACCACCGGTGAGGTCCTCGCCCAAGCCCCCGGTCGTCGGGTGGAGCTGAACGTCCACATCACCGACACCGCCCTGACAGCACAGGCACAGGGGTCTCGTGACGGTCGCTGCGCGACCTCCTCGACCACCAACACCGTCGGTCGCTGGGACGAGGGCCGCTGCCCGGTCACCACCGCACAGATCCGGGAATGGCTCCAGGTCCCGGGCTCCACCGTCATCGTCCGACCGGTCATCGACCTGGCCGACTGCGTTCCGGTCGACTCGTACGAGATCCCCGACCGCCACCAACGACGCGTCCGCCTCCGCGACCACACCTGCCGGTTCCCCAACTGCCCCCAACAAGCGGTCCGCTGCGACCTCGACCACGCCCCACCCCACGCCGCGGGCGGCAAGACCTGCCCCTGCAACCTCGTCCCACTCTGCCGACGGCACCACCGCGCCAAGACCCACAGCACTTGGCGCTACCAGGTCACCAGCCCCGGCCACTACCTGTGGACCAGCCCCCACGGCCACCACTTCCACGTCGGCCCCGCCGGCACGACACCGCTCGACGGCCACTGACCACCACGCCCCACGCCCCGCCGGAGTCGGCGGGGCCATTGGCACGCCCGCTCTACCCCGGCGTCCGTGACATCGCCGAAACCCGCGGCAGCCCGGGTGTCCCTAGGCTGGCTCCATGTCGATCAAGGTCGCGCTGGAGCACCGCACGACGTATGACTTCGCGGAGCCGGTCGCGGTGGCGCCGCACGTCGTACGACTCCGGCCTGCGCCGCACTGCCGCACGCCGATCGAGGCGTACTCGCTGACGGTCGAGCCCGCGGGCCACTTCGTGAACTGGCAGCAGGACCCGTTCGGCAACTGGCTGGCGCGGCTGGTCTTCCCCGAGAAGGTCAAGACGCTCGACATCACGGTCGGGCTGGTCGCGGACCTGATGGTGATCAACCCGTTCGACTTCTTCATCGAGGAGTACGCCGAGCGCTTCCCCTTCGCGTACGACGAGCAGCTCGCCGCCGACCTCACGCCCTACCTGCGGCCGGTGACCGACGCGGAGGCGGCCGACGAGTGGCGCCGCGGCCTGCCGGAGCTGCCCGCGGACGGCGTACCGACGGTGCAGTTCCTCGCCGACCTCAACAGTGCCGTGCACCGCGACGTCGCCTACTCGGTGCGGATGGAGCCCGGCGTGCAGACGCCGGACCACACGCTGGCGAGCGGGATCGGGTCGTGCCGCGACTCGGCGTGGCTGCTGGTGAGCCTGCTGCGGCAGTACGGCCTGGCGGCGCGCTTCGTGTCCGGCTACCTCGTCCAGCTGGCGCCCGACGCGTTCGCGACCGAGGGGATCGAGGGGCCGACCGGTCCGACCGAGGACTTCACCGACCTGCACGCGTGGGCGGAGGTCTTCCTGCCGGGCGCGGGCTGGGTGGGGATGGATCCCACGAGCGCGCTCTTCGCCGGCGAGGGCCACATCCCGCTGTCGGCGACGCCGCACCCGAGCTCGGCCGCGCCGATCGAGGGCGCCACCGACCCGGTCGAGGTGACCTTCTCCTTCAGCAACACCGTGACCCGGGTGCACGAGGACCCGCGGGTGACGGCGCCGTACACACCGGCCCAGTGGGCGCGCATCGACGAGCTGGGCGCGGCCGTCGACAAGCGGCTCGAGGCCGGTGACGTCCGGCTGACGATGGGTGGCGAGCCGACCTTCGTCTCGCTCGAGGACTCCTCGACGCCCGAGTGGAACACCGACGCGGACGGGCCCGCGAAGCGCCGGCTGGCCGTCGACCTGGCCGCCCGGCTCCAGAAGCTGTACGCCGAGGGCGGGGTCGTGCACCGGGGGCAGGGCAAGTGGTACCCGGGCGAGCCGCTGCCGCGCTGGGCGATCTCGCTGCAGTGGCGCAGCGACGGCGAACCGCTGTGGGGCGACCCGGCGCTGCTGGCCGACCCGTGGGCGACCCCGGTGGTCGAGGAGGTCGCGCAGCGACCGTCGCGAGCCCCCCGGGCCCACGCCTTCGGCGCCGAGGTGACCCGGCTGCTGGGGCTGCCGGAGGACCAGCTGCGCCCGGCCTACGAGGACCCCTTCGCCGCGCTCGCCACCCACGTCGCCCAGCCGTACGGCGACCGGCCGGCCACCGACGACACGGACGATCCCGACGCGGAGCTGGTCGCCCGGCTCGACGCCGACGTCACCGAGCCCACCGGCTGGGTGCTCCCGCTGGCCACCGCGGAGACCGGCTGGACCAGCCCGGTGTGGCGCTTCCGCCGCGGGCGGCTGGTGCTCACTCCGGGCACGAGCGCGGTCGGGCTCCGGCTGCCGCTGGACGCGATCGGCTGGGTCGACCCCGAGGCGCCGGCCCAGCCGTCGTACCTCGAGGCCGGGGAGCCGCTCGTCGCGGGCGTGCCGGCCGTCGTGCTCGCGGACCCGGAGGGTGCCGACCGCACGGCGCTGGCCTTCGAGGAGCGCGACGGGCACGTCCACGTCTTCCTGCTGCCGACGACGCGGCTCGAGGACTACGCCGACCTGCTGCACGTCGTCGAGGCGGCGGCCCGGGCGACCGCGACGCCGGTCGTCATCGAGGGCTACCAGCCGCCGCCCGACCCGCGGCTGGTGCAGCTGTCGGTCACGCCGGACCCCGGTGTCATCGAGGTCAACGTCCAGCCCAGCCGCAGCTGGGCCGAGCTGAGCGACCTCACCACGACGCTCTACTCCGAGGCCCGGCTGGCGAAGCTGTCGACGGAGAAGTTCGACCTCGACGGGCTCCACACGGGCACCGGCGGCGGCAACCACCTCACCCTCGGCGGGCACCAGCCGGTCGACAGCCCGCTCCTGCGGCGCCCGGACCTCCTGGTCAGCCTGATCACCTACTGGCAGCGGCATCCCTCGCTGTCGTACCTCTTCTCCGGGCGCTTCATCGGGCCCACCAGCCAGGCGCCGCGCTTCGACGAGGGTCGGCCGGAGGCGGTCTACGAGATGGAGATCGCCTGTGCGGAGGTGGCCCGGCTGGTCGCGGAGGCCGCGGACGGCGACGCCGGGCCTCGGCCGTGGCTGGTCGACCGGGCCCTGCGCCACCTGTTGACCGACCTCACCGGCAACACCCACCGCGCGGAGTTCTGCATCGACAAGCTCTTCAGCCCCGACTCCACGCGCGGCCGGCTGGGCCTGCTGGAGCTGCGCGGCTTCGAGATGCCGCCGCACCCGGAGATGGCGCTGGTCCAGGCGCTGCTCGTGCGCAGCCTGGTCGCGATGTTCTGGGAGAGCCCGATCGACCCGTCGACCGCGCCCCTGGTGCGCTGGGGCACCCGTCTGCACGAGGACTTCCTGCTGCCGCAGGGCGCGATCGCCGACATCCACGAGGTGGTCGCCGACCTCGCCGCGGCCGGGATCGACTTCGACCCCGCGTGGCTGGCGCCCTTCACCGAGTTCCGCTTCCCGCGGATCGGCTTCGCCGACGTCGCCGGCGGGATCTCGATGGAGCTGCGCCAGGGCGTCGAGCCGTGGCACGTGCTCGGCGAGGAGGCGACCGGGAGCGGGACGGCACGGTACGTCGACTCGTCGGTCGAGCGGATCCAGGTGACGGTGCGTGGAATCGACCCCGAGCGCCACCTGGTGACGTGTCAGGGTGTTCCCGTGCCGCTCACTGCCGTCGACCCCGGACCCGCACCCACGGGTCACTACGGCGGCGTGCGCTACAAGGCCTGGGCGCCGTGGTCGGCGCTGCACCCGTCGATCCCGGTCGACTCCCCGCTGACCTTCGACGTGGTCGACGTCGACGCCGGCGTCAGCCTGGGCGGCGCGACCTACCACGTGGTCCACCCGGGCGGGCGCAACTACGACCACCCGCCGGTCAACGCGCAGGAGGCGGAGGCCCGCCGCGCGGCCCGCTTCGAGCCGCGCCGCCACACCGCCGGCAAGGTCGACGTCGCGGCGCTCCGGCGCCTGCAGCGCGAGGTCGCCTCGGCCGAGTACCCGCACACCCTCGACCTGCGCCGGGTCGCCTCGCGGACCGCCCGGGGTCGCCCGTGACGGTTCTGCGGGACTACGCCGCGGGACTGACCCAGCCGACCCTGGCGGGGCCCGGTGACGACGGCGGTGACAACGAGGTCACGAGCCGGTACGACGAGGTCGTCGGGCCGGACGGTTCGCTGCGCGCGCCCTGGAAGCGCCTGGCCGAGGTCGCCACGCAGATCGACGGCGACGACATGCGCCGGGTCGCCGAGGAGATCGCCCGCTTCCTCGAGGACGACGGCGTCACCTACTCCCGCCCGGGCGAGCGCCCCACCCGCTGGCGGCTCGACCCGGTCCCGCTCATCGTCGACGCCTCGTCGTGGAAGCAGCTCGAGGTCGGCCTCGCCCAGCGGGCGGAGCTGCTCAACGCCGTGCTGGCCGACCTGTACGGCGACCAGACCCTGCTGGCGGAGGGGATCGTGCCGCCGGCGGTCGTGCTCGGCCACCGCGGCTTCACCCGGATCATGGCGCGGCCCTCGATGCGCGACCCGCGCCCGCTGGTGCTCTCGGCGACCGACCTCGGCCGTGACGGCGACGGCGCGTGGCGGGTGCTCGGCGACCGCACCCAGGCGCCCTCGGGCCTCGGCTACGCCCTCGAGAACCGGCGCGTGCTGAGCCGGGTCATGCCGGAGCTCTACCGCGAGGCCGACCTGCACCGGATGGCGCCCTACCTGTGGGCCCTCCGCTCGGCGCTGCTGCAGTCGGCCACCGGTGACCTGCCGGACCCGCGCGTCGTCGTACTCAGTCCGGGGCTGCACTCCGAGACCTACTACGACCAGGCGGCGATCGCCTCCAACCTCGGCTTCCCGCTCGTCCAGGGCAGCGACCTCACCGTCCGCGACGGCTGGGTGCTGATGAAGACGCCGCAGCGCCTCGAGCGGGTCGACGTGATCCTGCGCCGGGTCGACGCCGCGTGGAGCGACCCCCTGGAGCTGCGCGGCGACTCCCAGCTCGGCGTCGCCGGCCTCGCCGAGGCCGTACGACGGGGGCGGGTCCGGGTGGTCAACGGGCTCGGCTCGGGGGTGCTCGAGAACCCCGGCCTGCTGCCCTTCCTGCCCGCCGCCTGCGAGCACCTGCTCGGCGAGCCGCTGCGGCTGGAGTCGGTGCCGACCTGGTGGTGCGGCGACCCCGACGGCCTCGACCACGTGCTCGACCACCTCGACGAGCTCGTGGTGCGCAGCATCGACGGCTCCGACCTGACCCTCGCCGGTGCCTCGCCGGAGCGGATCCGGGTGACCGTGCGGGCCCGGCCGCACGCCTTCGTGGGCCAGCAGCGGCTCCAGCTCTCGCAGTCGCCGACCTGGCGCGGGCGCACCGCGCAGCCGGCCGACGTCCTGCTGCGCGCGTTCACGCTGCGCTACGGGTCGGCGTACCGTCCGCTGCTCGGTGGCCTCGCGACCGCGCGCGACGGCGACCGGACCGTCGCCAGCAAGGACGTGTGGGTTCTCAAGGACGAGACGACGCAGCCGGACCAGGGCCTCACCGACGTCCTCCCGATGACCGCGGTGCGCTCGCTGCCGGCGACGGTGCCGCGCGTCCTCGACGACATGTTCTGGTTCGGCCGCTACGCCGAGCGGTCGGAGGACATGCTGCGCCTGGTCCTCGCCGCGCACGTGCTGGTCGCCGACTACCGCACCCGTCCCCGCACCACCGGTGGCATGAGCTCGGAGATCCTGATGTCGGCGGTCCACCGGCTCACCGGGCGCGTCGAGGACGACGACGAGGCCGACCTGCGCTCCGTGCTGCTCGACGAGGAACGACCGGGGTCGGCCGCGCACTCGCTGGCCGGCCTGCGTGACGCATTGACCGGGGTGCGCGACCAGATGTCCGCCGACGCCTGGCGGGCGATGGGCTCGGTCGACCGCGCGCGGGCGGTGCTGGAGGGCTCGCACCACAGCCACCAGGTCGCCGAGTCCGCCGGGCGGATGCTGACCGCGGTCCTCGCCCTGCAAGGGGTGACGGCGAGCATGATCCGCGACGCCGGCTGGCACATGGCCGCCGCCGGGCGCTACCTCGAGCGCGGCCTCCAGATGTGCCACCTGCTCCGGCTGACCACCGAGCGGCGCGGCCTCGACGTCGACCGCGAGGTGCTGGCGACGGTCCTCACCGCCGCGGAGAGCTCCGTGACGCACCGGCGCCGCTACCGCGACTACGTCCGCCCCGCCGGGGTCCTCGACCTGCTCCTGATGGACCCCGAGAACCCGCGCTCCCTCGTCTTCGCCCTCCACCGGCTCAAGGAGCACGTGGCCGGCCAGGTCGCCTCCACCGGCTCGACCCGTCCCGAGCGGCTCCTCGACGACCTCATCGCCGAGGTGGAGGGCACCGACGTCTCGGCGCTCGTCGCGATCGGCGGCGTGCAGCGGCCGCACCTGGTCGCCTTCCTCGACGACGTCACCGGCCAGCTCGAGCGGATCGCCGAGGCCGTGCGGGACCTGCACTTCGCCACCGGCCCGCGCCCGCGCAGCTTCGGCGTGCTCCCGACGCTCACGGAGGCGACGACATGACGCGCTACCGGGTGGAGCACCGCACGACGTACACCTATGACGACGACGTCACCGACAGCCTCGGCATCGGTCACCTCGTCCCGCGGGAGCTGCCGTGGCAGCAGGTGCGCGGGTACGACGTCGTGGTGACCCCGGAGCCCGGCGACCTCAGCCGCGACGCGGACTACTACGGCAACACCGTGACCTACTTCCAGGTCACCACGCCGCACGACGAGCTGGTCGTCGTCGGCAGCGGCGAGGTCGAGGTGGTCCCGCCGGCCATCGACGAGGACGCCGCCGCCCGGCCGTGGGAGTCGGTGCGGCCGCTGGTCGCGCCGTCCGCGCCGGGCGCCTGGCAGGCGACCGACTTCGCGCTGCCCAGCGCGGCGGTGCCGGTCCACGCGGGTGCCCGCGACTACGCCGCCGACTCCCTGCTGCCCGGGCGTGCGGTGGGCGAGGCCGTCACCGACCTGATGCACCGCATCCATGCGGACTTCGACTACGACCCGGCCGCCACCACCGTCACCTCGACCGTGTCCGAGATCCTCGCCAAGCGCGCGGGCGTCTGCCAGGACTTCGCCCACTTCACGCTCTCCGCCCTGCGCGCCCACGGCCTGGCCGCCCGCTACGTCAGCGGCTACCTCGCCACCGAGCCGCCGCCCGGCAAGGAGCGGGTCGTCGGCGCCGACGCCTCGCACGCGTGGGTCGCGGTCTGGCTCGGCGGCGACGAGTGGCTCGCCCTCGACCCGACCAACGACCAGTGGCAGAACGACCGCTACGTCACGCTCGCGTGGGGGCGCGACTACGGCGACGTACCCCCGTTGAAGGGCGTGATCTTCACCGAGGCGAAGACGTCGCGGCTGACGGTGTCGGTGGACGTCGCGCCGCTCGGCCCGGCCGTGCTGTAACACGCTGTTCGCCGCACTACCCGGCACTTCTCGGCACCGACACGCGGTGAAACGCGCGGAAACGTGCCGACAACCGCCGGGTAGTCGAGCGAACAGCGTGTTACCTGCCCCGCCCGGCCGAATCGCCCGGAAGAGGTGGAGTCAGGCGCCCGGCCCTCCTGGTGCCGCGTCCGGAAAGTTCTGAAGCGCTTCGCGCACCCACAGCACGCACCTCGCGGCGTTGCCGACGCTTGCGAGACGACCCGGTATGGCTGCGCGCCGGCGCCTCGCGATGCACGCACCGTGCGCACGCCAAACGTTCCACAACTACCCGGACGCGGCACTAGGGTGGTGCCATGAGCCAGCCGCCGTACGGTGTCCCGCCTCAGCCCGGTCCCCCGCAGGGAGCGCCGGGAGCCCCGCCGCCGCCCGCCTATCTCGGCGGGGGAGCGCCCGGCCCGGTGCCGGGCCAGCCGCCGGCCTACGGTGGCCCGCCCGCCGGCTACGGCGGCCCCGGCCTGCCGCCGCCGCCCGCCAGCGCGAAGCGCACGATCGGCTTCGTGATGGGCCTGATCACGGCCCTCGCGCTGATCGCGTGCGTGGTGGTCGTCTGGCTGATCACGGCCAACAACTGAGGGCGGGCGCACCAGTTCGTGCGTTCCTTCAGCTGCCGCACGTGCGGCAACCCGCTCTTCTTCGAGAACTCCGTCTGCGTCTCCTGCGGCACCCCGCTCGGCTTCTCCCGTGAGGAGCGCGACATCGTGCCGCTCGACGCCGAGGGCCGGTACGTCGACCCGACCGGCCTGGTCTGGCACGTGTGCGCCAACCTCAACCTCTCCGGCTGCACCTGGCTCGCGCCGCTCGAGGGCGGCCAGTGCTCCGCCTGCGACCTGACCCGGACCCGACCCGCGGAGACCGACGCCGAGGGCATGGCCCAGTTCCCGGCGGCGGAGGCCGCGAAGCGGCACCTCCTCGTCGAGCTCGACCACCTCGGCTTCGACACCACGGGGCTGGTCTTCGACATGCTGTCCAGCGTCGACGAGAACGTCGTGATCGGGCATGCCGACGGCGTGATCACCATCGACCTCGCCGAGTCCGACGACGCCCGCCGCGAGCGGATCCGGCAGGAGCTCGACGAGCCCTACCGCACGCTGCTCGGCCACCTGCGCCACGAGGTCGGGCACTTCGTCCAGTCGCGGCTGGTCACCGATGCGGACCCCGAGCGGCTGGCCCGCTGCCGCGAGCTCTTCGGCGACGAGACCACCGACTACCAGGCGGCGATCGACCGCCACTACGCCGACGGCCCGCCGGCGGGGTGGGAGTCGTCGTACATCACGACCTACGCGACGATGCACCCGTTCGAGGACTTCGCCGAGACCTTCGCGCACTACCTGCACATCAGCGACACCTGCGAGACCGCCGCGGCGCACGGGCTGGCGACCGTCGACGTGACCGCGTTCAGCGTCTTCCACGACCTGGTGCGGGCCGTGTGGATCCCGCTGTCGGTCGCCCTCAACCAGATCAACCGCTCGATGGGCAAGGACGACGTCTACCCGTTCGTGATCCCCGACCCGGTGCTGGACAAGCTCGACTTCGTGGCCGGTCTGGCGCGATGAGGCGACCCGGGCGTCGTACCGTCCTCGGGGTCGCGGCGCTCGTCGTGCTCGCCCTCGCCGGCGGAGTCGTGGCGCTCGTCCTGGCGCTGCGCGGCTCCGGTCCCGAGTCGGTGGCCGAGGACTACCTGCGGGCGCAGTGGAGCGGCGACTGGCGCGCCGAGTGCGATCTCGCGACGCTCGAGTGGCGCGACGCCGAGCTCTACGGCGGCCACCCCTTCGCCGACTGCGCCGCCTACGCCGACGCGGCGAAGGAGGCCAGCACCGACAACCCGTTCCTGCCGTACGCCGACGACACCGACGTCGAGGTCACGGTGCAGGCGCTCAACGACGAGGACGGCCGGGCGCGCGTCCAGTACGTCGTCGAGCTCCGCTACCACGGCGAGGACCAGTCCGGTTTCGACGAGCTGTGGCAGGGCGGCGGCGCCTACGACCGCGGGACCGTCGAGCTGGTCGAGGTCGACGGCGACTGGCGGGTGGCCGGCGTCGACGCGGGTTGAGGCCGGTTGAGCCCCGCGCGAGCGGGCAGCAATGACATGATGACCGCCCGACCGTTCCACGGCCCGCGCGGCCGGTCCCGCCCGCCTCCACAAGGAGTTGCCGATGTCTGACCCGAACCAGCCCTCGACCCCTCCGGGGTGGTACCCCGACGGCCAGGGCGGCCAGCGCTGGTGGGACGGCACCCAGTGGACCGAGCACACCCAGCCTCCCGAGGGCGGCGCGTCCGGCGCCCCTGCGACCCCTCCGACGCCCGGTCCCACCGACCAGGCGACCGTGGTCGCCCCCAACCGCGCTGCCGACTTCAACCAGGGTGGCGCGCAGCCGGGCTACGGCCAGCCCGCGCAGCAGCAGCCCTACGGGCAGCAGCCGGGCCAGCCGGCGTACGGCCAGCCGGGCCAGCCTGGCGGCCAGCCGGGCGGGCAGCCGGGCTGGGGCCAGCCCGGCCAGCAGCAGCCGTACGGCCAGCAGGGCTACGGCGGCCCGGGCTACGGCCAGCCCACCGGCGGCGGTGGCGGCAAGGGCAAGGGCAAGCTGTTCGCGATCATCGGCGGGCTCGTGGCGCTGCTCGTCCTCGCGATCGTGGCGGTCTTCTTCCTGGTGAAGGTGGTGGGCGGCAGCGACCCCAAGAGCGTCACCGAGGACTACCTCAAGGCCCAGTCCGAGGCCGACGTGAAGACGCTGTGCGAGCTGTCGACGAAGGACGCGCAGGACGACGAGTTCGAGGAGTACGACGTCGACAACTGCGACGACTACGTCGACGCCGCCCAGGAGGACCTGGACAAGTCCTTCAAGGAGTTCGAGGACGCCGCGGGCGAGTCCTTCGAGGACATCCTCGACGACTGGGAGTACACCTACGACATCAAGGACGCCGAGGAGGACGGCGACACCGCACGTGTCGACTGGACGTCCAAGGGCGAGTACAAGGGCGACAACGACAAGGCCGTCGAGGCCTTCGGTGGCGAGAAGACCGACGACGACGAGGGCACCGCTCTCCTCTGCAAGGAGGACGGTGACTGGAAGGTCAAGGACGACCACGCCGACGACGAGGACGAGTGCTGACGCACCCGGCGCCGTGAGGTCCTTCGCCGCCTTCCTCCTCGTCGTCCTCGCGACGCTCGTCGCGCCGCTGGCGATCGCCACCACCTGGGTCACCGAACGCGTCGACGACCGCCAGGAGTACCTCGACACGGTGGCCCCGCTCGCCGACGACCCTGCCGTGCGCCGGGTGATGGCCGACGCCGCCGCGGCGGCGGCCGTCGCCGCCCTGCAGCAGCACGTGCCGGTGGGGCTGCCCGGCGCCGTCGACACCTGGGCGCAGGCGGCGGCGAACGAGGTCGTCGAGAGCAGGGAGTTCCCGAAGATCTGGCGCGACGCCAACCGCGACCTCCACGGCCAGGTGATCGACCTGCTGGAGGACCCGGATGCCGACACGAGCGGCTCGCTGACCGTCGACGCCGGCCCGGTGGTCGCGCAGGTGCTGCTGGTGCTCGAGGACCGGGGCATCCCGGTCGGGTTGCTGCCCACGGTCCCGTTGCAGGTGCCCGTCGTCGAGCGGGCGAAGGTGGCGGAGGGCGGACCGGCCTACCGGACCACGCACAGCGCCGCCGGCTGGCTGCCCTTCGCGTGGGCGGCCCTCGTCGGCCTCGCGGTGCTCGTCGCCACCGGGTGGCGGGGGCGCGCCCGGACGGCCGGCTTCGCGCTGCTCGGCGGCGCGCTCGGCGCCGGGCTCGTGATGCTGGCGGTGGAGCCCCTGACCGACCTCGCCGTCGACCGCGCCGACGTCGGCAGCCAGGCGATGGTGCGGATCATGCTCGACGCGGTGCTGGGCTCCCTGACGCCCTACGCGAGGACCTTCCTGCTCGCCGCCCCGGTCGGCCTCGTGCTGGTCGCCGGCTCGCTGTGGCCGCGCCGTCGCCGCGACGACCGCTACGACGGGTACGACGGCCACGAGGGGTACGACGGCGGCCACGAGCCGTCGCGCGAGTACGTCTGACGGGGCTACCCGCCAGTAGATGACGACCGCTCGGGCGGGGCCGCGAGTATCGTGGAAGGTGAATCTGTGGTCCGGCCCACAGCCACCCACCCTTGTGGCTAGAGTCGGGCCGCCGAAGTACCCCCACCCCGCCCCGGTGACCCCGACGGCGACGGCCCCCAGGAGTGGTGCAATGACCGACCCCGTCTTCGGACCTGCTCCCGATGAAGACGAGCCCGAGCTGGTCCAGCTGCTGACGCCGGAGGGCGAGCGGGTCCACCATCCGGTCTTCGACCTCGACTTCTCCGCCGACCAGCTGCGCGGCTTCTACCGCGACATGGTGCTGGTCCGCCGCCTCGACATCGAGGCCACCGCCCTGCAGCGCCACGGCGAGCTCGGCCTGTGGCCGCAGCTCCTCGGCCAGGAGGCCGCCCAGATCGGTGCGGGGCGTGCGATGCGCCCGCAGGACTTCGCCTTCCCGACCTACCGCGAGCACGGCGTCGCCTGGTGCCGCGGCATCGACCCGGTCCGCCTGCTCGGCCTGTTCCGCGGCACCGACCAGGGTGGCTGGGACCCGAAGGACCACAACTTCGCGCTCTACTCGATCGTGGTCGGGGCGCACTCGCTGCACGCGACCGGCTACGCGATGGGTGTCCAGCGCGACGGCGCCGTCGGCACCGGCGACCCCGAGCGCGACACCGCCGTGATGGCCTGCTTCGGCGACGGGGCGACCTCGCAGGGCGACGTCAACGAGTCGCTGGTGTTCGCGGCGTCGTACAACGCGCCGGTGGTGTTCTTCTGCCAGAACAACCAGTGGGCGATCTCGGAGCCGTTGGAGCGGCAGTCCCGGATCCCGCTCTACCGGCGGGCGCACGGCTTCGGCTTCCCCGGGGTCCGCGTCGACGGCAACGACGTCCTCGCCACCCACGCCGTCGTGCAGGCGGCGCTGCAGCGGGCCCGCGACGGCCAGGGACCGACCTTCGTCGAGGCGTACACCTACCGGATGGGCGCGCACACGACCACCGACGACCCCACCCGCTACCGGCGCAGCGCCGACGTCGACCAGTGGAAGGCCAAGGACCCGATCGCGCGCCTCGAGGCGTACCTGCGGGCCGAGGGCCTGGCCGACGACGCCTACGTCGCGGGGATCGCGGACGAGGCCGACGAGCTCGGCGTACGGATGCGCCGCGTCTGCCACGAGCTGCCGGAGCCGGTGGCTCGCGACATCTTCGACCTGGTCCACGTCGAGACGACCCCCGACCTCGCGGCGCAGCAGGCGGCGTACGACGCCCACGTCGCGTCCTTCGCGGAGGTGCTCTGAGATGGTGACGATGACCGTGGCCAAGGCGCTCAACGCCGGCCTGCGCAAGGCCCTCGAGGGCGACGACAAGGTGCTCGTGATGGGCGAGGACGTCGGCACCCTCGGCGGCGTCTTCCGGATCACCGACGGGCTGCAGAAGGACTTCGGCGACGACCGGGTCATCGACACCCCGCTCGCCGAGTCGGGCATCGTCGGCACGGCCGTCGGACTCGCGCTGCGCGGCTACCGGCCGGTGGTGGAGATCCAGTTCGACGGCTTCGTCTACCCCGCCTACGACCAGATCGTGTGCCAGGTGGCGCGCTTCCACTTCCGCAGCCAGGGCCGGGTGAAGGTGCCGATGGTGATCCGGGTGCCCTACGGCGGCGGCATCGGCGCGGTCGAGCACCACAGCGAGTCGCCGGAGGCCCAGTTCGTCCACACGCCGGGCCTCAAGGTCGTGACCTGCTCCAACCCCGCCGACGCCTACACGATGATCCAGCAGGCCATCGCGTGCGACGACCCGGTGATCTTCCTGGAGCCCAAGCGGCTCTACCACTCGGCGAAGGCCGACGTCGACGAGAGCGCGCCCGCCGCACCGCTGTGGGAGTCGCGCGTGGTCCGTCCTGGCACCGACGTCACGCTCGTCGGCTACGGCCCGACCGTGTCGACCTGCCTCGACGTCGCGACCGTCGCGGGCGAGGAGGGCCGCTCGGTCGAGGTCATCGACCTGCGCACGCTCTCGCCGCTCGACCTCGCGCCGGTGTACGAGTCCGTACGCCGCACCGGCCGGCTCGTCGTCGTCCACGAGGCGCACGTGACCCTCGGCCTGGGCGCCGAGGTCGCCGCCCGGGTCACCGAGGAGTGCTTCCACTCGCTCGAGGCGCCCGTGCTGCGCGTGGGTGGCTACGACACGCCGTACCCCGCCGCGAGGATCGAGGACATGTTCCTGCCCGACCTCGACCGGGTGCTCGACGCCGTCGACCGCACGTTCGGCTACTGAGGAGGACCGCGATGAGCACCCAGACTGCCGGCGAGTACAAGCTCCCCGACGTCGGTGAGGGCCTCACCGAGGCCGAGATCGTGGCGTGGCGGGTCAAGGAGGGCGACGTCGTCGCCGTCAACGACGTCATCGTCGAGATCGAGACCGCCAAGTCCGTCGTCGAGTTGCCCTCGCCCTTCGCCGGCACCGTGCTCGCGCTGCTGGCGGCCGAGGGCGAGACCGTCCAGGTCGGTACGCCGATCATCCGGATCGGCGAGGAGGGCGCCGCCGCCCCCGCGCCCGCTCCCGCCCGCGGTCCGGAGGTCATCGACACCAACGTCCCGCCCGCCGGCCAGGCCACGCTCGTCGGCTACGGGCCGAAGCAGCGCACGCTCCGGCGCCGGGCGCGCAAGGGCGACGCGGTGCCTGCGGCCCCGGTCGTGGAGCCCCCGGTGGTCGCCGCCCCGGTGGTCGACGCCCCGGTGGTCGAGGAGGTCGCGCAGCGACCGTCACGAGACCCCGGTGCCGTCCGCGCCCTCGCCAAGCCCCTGGTCCGCCGGCTCGCCCGCGACCTCGGCGTCGACCTGACCGCTGTCCCCGCGACCGGCCCCGGGGGAACCGTCAGCAAGGACGACGTGCTCGCTGCCGCCGGCCGATCCGCGACCAGCACCGCAGCGGCCGGTGCGCGCGAGACCCGCGAGCCGGTCAAGGGCGTGCGCAAGCAGATGGCCGCGGCGATGGTCTCCTCCGCCTTCTCCGCGCCCCACGCGACGACCTGGGTCACCATCGACGCCACGGCCACCGTGGAGCTGGTCGACCGGCTGCGGGAGCGCCGCGAGTTCGCGGAGGTGAAGGTCAGCCCGCTGCTCGTGGCCGCCCGCGCGTGCCTGCTCGCCCTTCGTCGTACACCGCTGGTGAACTCGACCTGGGACGAGGCCGCGCAGGAGGTCGTGGTCAAGCGCTACGTCAACCTCGGCATCGCCGCCGCCACGCCGCGCGGCCTGGTCGTCCCGAACGTCAAGGACGCCGACGCCCTCTCGCTCGTCGAGCTGGCCCGGGCCCTCGAGGACCTCACGTCGACGGCCCGCGAGGGACGCACCCAGCCGGCCGACCTCGCCGGCGGGTCCTTCACGATCAGCAACATCGGCGTCTTCGGCGTCGACGGCGGTACGCCGATCATCAACCCCGGCGAGTCCGCCATCCTCTGCCTCGGCGCGATCAAGCCGCAGCCGTGGGTGGTCGGCGACCAGGTCGTCCCCCGCCAGGTGATGACGCTGTCGCTGTCCTTCGACCACCGCCACGTCGACGGCGCCACCGGCACCCAGTTCCTCGCCGACGTCGCCGGCATCATCAGCGACCCCGGCACCGCCCTCCTCTTCTGACCCGGCCTGGGCGTTCCGACCGCCGACTTGCCACTTTGTCGCGCCGACTTGCCACATTCACCGAGTGAGTTGCCACTTTCCTCGTCGGCGCCGGACGGAAGTGGCAGCTCGACCCGCCAAAGTGGCAAGTCGGCGGCTCGATGTGACAAGTCGGCGGAGGGGCTGGGGATGGGCGGACGCACCAGATGTCGGGAGCGGGTAGAACGGACCGGTGCCGCCCGCGCGACTCGGACCACCTGACCAGCTCGGCCCGTACCGGATCGTGCGGCGGCTCGGGCAGGGCGGCATGGGCACCGTGTACGACGCCCTCGACACCGCCCTCGACCGCCACGTCGCGCTCAAGGTGATCGTGCCCGGACTCGCCGGCGACCCGGAGTTCCGCACCCGCTTCGTCCGCGAGGCCCGGGCCCAGGCGTCGCTGGACTCGCCGCACGTCGTGCAGGTCTTCGCGCACGGCGAGCTCGACGGGCAGCTCTTCATCGCGACCCAGCTGGTGCCCGACGGCGACCTCGGCCGGTACCTGCTCCGGCACGGCCCGCTGCCGCCGGGCCAGGCCGCGGCGATCGTCGCGCAGGTCGCCGACGGCCTCGCCGAGGCGCACCGCGTCGGCCTCGTGCACCGCGACATCAAGCCGTCGAACGTGCTGCTGCGCCACCGGGGCACCGACACCGTCGCCTACCTGGCGGACTTCGGGATCGCGGCACCCGCGGGAGGAGCGGGGGTCCGCGGCGACCTCGCCGGGCTCCGCCGCCTGCTCGAGGCCTGCCTGGGCGAGGCTGCCGCGGGACCGGTCGCACGAGCGCTGCGGGACGCCCGCTCCGCGGCCGAGGTCCGCGACCTGCTGCGGCGGCCGGCCCGCGACCGGCGGCGCGGGTGGCCGGTGGCGGCCGCGGCGCTCGCCCTCGCCACCGGCGCGACGGTGGCGACGGTGGCAGTGGTGGCAGCAGTGGCTGCCCGGGACCGGCCCGAGGAGCAAGGCCGCGACGCAGTCGCGCGGATCGCGCACGTGCTGGAGGACGAGGCGGGTCTGGATGCGCGGAGCGCCGCGTGCGCGGCCCGCGCGCTGGTCGACGAGCACGGCGCCACGGCCCTGGCCGCGGTCGAGCGGGGGGCGCGGCCCGACCCGGCCGTCGTCGACGACGCCCTCGAGGCCGCCTCCGGCTGCCTGTGGTGACCCGACGCCCGCGGCGTCAGCGACGCCGGGACCGCTTGGCGTCGTACATCGAGGCATCGGCGAGGCGGAACGCCTCGAGGACCGTGCGGTCGCCCGGCCCGGTCCAGGCGTGGCCGAGCGAGGCCTGCACGTCGTGCTCGGCGAGGGACCGCTCGAAGCGGGCGTAGTGGTCGGCCAGGTCGGCGACCGCCACGTTGTTGGTGAGGACCGTGAACTCGTCGCCGCCGTAGCGGGCGACCCGGTCCTGGTCGGTCCCGGCGGCCAGCAGGGCCGCGGCGGTCCGCCGGAGCAGGTCGTCGCCCGCGGCGTGGCCGAAGGTGTCGTTGGTCGTCTTGAGCCCGTCGACGTCGACCACCGCCACGGCGACCGGGTCGCCGAACGCTTCGATCCGCTGCTGGGCGTCGGCGACCAGGGTGTCCCAGCCGCGCCGGTTGACGAGTCCGGTGAGCTCGTCGGTCGCGGCGAGCGCGACCGCGATCGTCGCCCGGCGGCGCTCGCGGTCGGCCGCCCGCGCGATGCCCACCTGCGAGGAGAGCAACGAGCTGAGCAGCTCGACGAGGTCGGCGTCGAACGGCGGGAGGTCGGCGAGCGGTGAGCTGCCGACCCCGCAGAGGATCCCGAACAGGTCGCCGTCGTCGGTGATCGGGAAGCCGACATAGGCCCGGATGGGACCGGCGTCGGGGAGCCAGGCGTAGTCGGGGTCGCGGACCGCGTCGTGCACGACGTGGGCGGCGCCGTCGGTCATCTGGCGGCAGAAGGTGTCGTCCCACGGCACTCGGTCGCCCGTGGCGATGAGTGCGTCGTGGTGGACGTGCACGTGCACCTGCTCGCCGCCGGCGACGCGGGAGACCGACCAGTCGGCGAGCGGCGTACGACGGCTCAGGTACTCGACCACGCTGCGTGCCGACGCCGCGAAGGCGTCCGCCCCCGTCGCGGGGAGCACGGGCTCCGCCGACAGGGCACCCTCCACGGCCTCGGACATGCCCGCCAGATCGGCAGGTCGCGCGCCGGCCTGAACGGTCGAAGGGGACTCAGCCGTCCGCCAGGCGGATCAGGCCGACGATCGTGGCGACGTACAACGCCCCGTCCGGGCCGAGGTAGATCGCCGCGTAGTGGTTGTTCCACTGGATGCCGGTGCCGGTGAGCCGGCTCCAGCGGGTCTCACCGGTCCGGATGTCGATCGCGGTGACGTACCAGGCGTCGAGGAGGTCCTTGCGGGGCGGCTTCGAGTACACGTAGACGAGCCCGTTGCCCAGCGACGCCTTCGGCACCGACGTGGGGGCGACGGTCGGGTTGGTCCACGCGACGTGGCAGCCCTCGTCGTCGATCATCACCCGCGAGACGCCGGGCGTCGTGGACTTCCCGAGCAGCGTGGACTGCACACCGGCGTACCCGTAGTTGTTCTCGATGATCAGCGAATTGCCCGCTGCCACGAGGCTGTTCTCGGTCGTGCTCGCCCCACCCTGCAGGACCGGCACGGAGCAGTGCTCCCGCTCGCCGTCCGGTACGCCGCGTCGGCGGTCGTAGACGATGACGTGGCTCTGCGGGTCGGCGTTGTCGGCGATCGCGATCCACCGCTCGCCGATGAGGGTGGGCGAGGTGCCCGAGCCCTGGGAGAGCATGCCCGGCTTCTTCGCCGAGCCGCGGTCGTAGGGGATCGCCCAGGTGATCTCCGGCGTGCCGTCGGCGGCCGCGTCGAGTCGGTAGGACCGGTGCGTCGAGACGAAGTAGACGCCGCCGGTCTCGTCGCTGGAGACCGAGTTGTAGATGCCCTCGCCGTCCGGCAGCTCGAGCGCCTTCACCGCGCCGGTCGCGCGGTCGAGGGTCCCGACCGTGCCCTGCTGGCTGAACCACCAGACCCGACCGGACCAGTCGACGCCCGTGGCCACGAGGCAGTCGTCGGCGCCGAGGTACGACGTCAGCGGCCACGTGCGCCCCTTGCTGAGCCCGCCGTCGGCGCCGACCTGCACCTCGGCGATGGCGGACCGGGTCGTCGTCGCGTAGGCGCGGTCCTGGCCGTCGAGGAAGAAGTAGGTGCCGCCGCACAGGTCGGTGAACGGGTTGGCGGCCTTGCCGAGGTCGCGCGCCGAGAGCTGCAGCTGGGAGACCGGGCGCAGCGTGACCGGGTCGATCACCATCATGGTGAAGCCCTCGAGCCCGCCGCAGAGACCGACGATGCGGTCGTGCGAGTCGAAGGCCATCGTCGCGCACTCCCGGATCCCGTACGACGCCGTCCGCATCGTCAGCGCCCGGCCGGTCGGCCCCGACACGGCGTACGCGTCGGTGCTGTAGGCGTCGTTGTGCATGCTGCTGCGACCGTTCGGGGCCAGCCAGGGGTTCTGCGGCACCGGCGGCGCGTCGAGCGGCTGTGCGGTGACGGCGGCGCCGGTGAAGCGGGGGACCAGCAGGTCGGTCGGCAGCGGCGGGATCGGCAGGCCGGGGATGGTCGGCAGCGCGGGCAGCCCGGGCAGGGCGAAGCCGTCGGCGTCGAGGGTGCCGTCGGTGCGGACCGACCCGGTGGCGGACGGGGCGGACGCGAGGGTCAGGGCGAGGACGCCGGCAGCAGCGGTCGCGGCCAGGGAGCGGAGGCGCATCCCGGGAGAGTAGAACGTGTTCCAGTCTCGTGGGAAGGGCGCGGTCAGCGCGGAGGCGTCTCCTCGCCCAGCAGCCAGTCGTCGAAGAAGTCGGACAGCTCCTCGCCGGTCGTCCTCTCGATCCAGTCCCAGTACTCCTGGCGGTCGGCGTTGCCGTTCTCCTGCGAGGCCGGCCACTCGCGGAGCATCGCGAAGAACTTGTCGTCCCCGATCCTCTCCCGCAGCTCCTGCCACATCAGCGCCGGTCCGTAGTAGATGTTGCCGTCGCCGAACTGCTTCGGGTCGAAGGCGGCGGGCGGTCCGGCGCCCTCGCGGAGCTGGACCTCGAAGCCGGCCCACTCGTCCATCTTCTGGGCGATGGTGACGCCCTCCTGCTCGGCCTCCCACATGCCCTGCAGGTACATCGCCATCCCCTCGTTCATCCACACGTCGGACCAGTCCGCGGGGGTGACCGTGTCGCCGTACCAGTGGTGCGCGGCCTCGTGGACGACCACGGCGGGGGACAGGCTGTAGTCGCTGTCGCCGAGCGTGATCATGGTCTGGGTCTCCATGCCGCTGTCGTTGTCGACGACGAGGATGCCCAGCGAGTCGAAGGGATAGGGGCCCAGGATCTTCTCGAGCCAGTCGACGGCCGCCGGCGCGGTGTCGGTGCCGCCGGGCAACGGGTCGCCGTCGGCGTCGGTCCAGACCTGGATCGGGACGCCGCTCGACGACGTCAGGTCCGTGTGCTGGAAGTCGCCGAACGCCACCGTGACGAGGTACGACGACGCGGGCTCCGCGAGGTGCCAGGTGTTCGTCGACGTCCCGCCCTCCTCGGTGGACTTCGTCAGCTGCCCGTTGGCCACGCCCGACATCGGCGCCGGGCTGGTGAGGGTGAAGTCGTAGAAGGCCTTGTCGGCGGGCTGGTCGTTGACGGCGTACCAGGTGAACGCCCCGTAGGGCTCCTGCAGCGTCCACGTCTCGTGCTCGTCGGTGATGCTCCAGCCGACGCCCTGGGTGAAGTCCTGGCGGGTGCTCGGGGCCGGGGCCGGCTCCGGGGTGCCGGCGTAGGTGAGGGCGAGCTCGTAGCGCTGGTCGGCCTCGATCGGGTGGTCGATCGTGAGGTGGGTGCCGTCGACCTCGTGGTCGGCCGGCTCGCCGTCGACGGTCAGCTCGGAGATCCCGAGCTGCTCGTTGAAGTCGAGCGGGATGGTGGGGGAGTCGCCGGTGGCCCGGAAGGTGAGCGTCTGGTGCGCGGTGAGCCGGTCCTTCGCCGGGTCCCAGGCCAGCCCGAGGTCGTAGTGGAGCGCGTCGACGAGCGGGTCGCCGATGTCGGGGTAGACGGAGTCCTCGCGGGTCTCGCTGACCGCGGCGGCGTACTTCCCGCCGGCGGAGGGCGTCGTCGTGCTCGTCGTGGGAGCGCTGCTCGTGGGCGTCGCGCTGGTCGTCGGGTCGCCGTCGGACTCCGGCTCGTCGTCGGAGCCGCACGCGGCGAGCGCCAGGGCGGCGGTGAGGGCGAGGGCCAGCGAGGCGGCGCGCATGCGGGTCATGGGTGTTCCTTCTCCCGTCGGTGCGCACATCATGCCCGGCGGCCCCTCACGCGAGACGAACCTGAACAAGTGTCACGTTTTGGTGTTACCCTCCCCGTGCTCGGTCGTTGAGTGATCGGTGTCACTCGGACATGGGGACGGTCAGGGAGGTCGGCATGGACGGATTGCGCGATTCGGCAGCGTCGCGACGGGTCGGACTGGCCGTCACGGCGGCCCTGGGGGTCATCGGCGTGGCGGCCGTCGTCCCCGTGGCCGGCGCCGGCCCCGGGAGCACGACGAGCCTCGCGGCCGCGGCCGAGCAGCAGAAGTCGGACCGCGGGATCCCGCACGACGACGCGATGCTGGCCCCGCACGACCACAACGACCCGGCGACCAAGAACGACGTCTCCCGCGGCCTCGCCGTCGGTGAGGAGGCCGAGGCGGTCGACCCGACGACCGCCGAGGAGCGCGCCGCCGCGGAGGAGTACGTCGAGGCCGAGCGCGCACTGCCGGACCCCGAGCTCGTCGGCGTCGCCGCCTACCCCGCCCGCACGGCCGTGCCGGCCGACCGCTACGCGATGGCCGGCGGCTGCTACACCCTGACCGCCGGTCTGGCGAGGTTCGGCCCCTACTACTTCAAGGCCACCCGCCTCGGCGGCTACCTGCTGCACACGACGGGTGGCGAGCTCGCGGTGGTCAACGGGGCGGTGAAGGTCGCTGCCAAGGCGAGCCCGGCGGCCGACTGGACGGCGACGAAGGCCGGGACCGGCTACCGGTTCGACGTCGGCGCCGGGAAGGCGCTCACCGTCGCCGGCGGCAAGCTCGTGCCGGGCGCCGGCACGACCTTCGCGCTGCGCACGGCGAGCGGCTGCCCGTCGTACCCGGAGGCGGCGATCAACGTCACCGGCGACCCCTTCGCGGGCGAGACCACCTACCAGGAGGTGCGCGGCTTCGTCGACGCGCACACCCACGGCATGGCGTTCGAGTTCCTCGGCGGCAAGGTGCACTGCGGCCGTCCGTGGCACACCTACGGCGCGCCGTACGCCCTTGTCGACTGCCAGGACCACACGCTCACCCAGGGCAAGGGTGCGCTGCTCGAGTCGGTGCTCTCCGGCGAACCGTCGCACGATCCCGTCGGCTGGCCGACCTTCAAGGACTGGCCGGCGCCCGAGTCGCTCACCCACGAGGGCACCTACTACCGGTGGCTCGAGCGCGCGTGGCGCGGCGGGCAGCGGCTCTTCGTCAACCTGCTGGTCGAGAACAACAAGCTCTGCCAGCTCTACCCGATGAAGAAGAACTCCTGCGACGACATGGACTCGATCCGCCTGCAGGCCAGCGACATGCTGAAGATGCAGGACTACATCGACGCCCAGTTCGGCGGCCCGGGCAAGGGCTTCTACCGGATCGTGAAGGACCCCTTCGAGGCGCGGCGGGTCATCAACAGCGGCAAGATGGCCGTGGTGATGGGCATCGAGACGTCCATCCCGTTCGGCTGCACGTACAAGAAGGTCCTGGGCAAGGACTTCCCGGCCTGCACCAAGGCCGAGATCGACGCCAACCTCGACGAGATGCACGCCCTCGGCGTACGACAGATGGAGCTCGTCAACAAGTTCGACAACGCGCTCGCCGGGGTCGCCGGCGACGCGGGTGCCATCGGGCCGCTCGTCAACACCGCCAACTTCCTCGAGACCGGCTCGTTCTGGGCGATGGAGCACTGCGAGCCGGCGGACGGCGAGTCCGCGGACAACCCGCAGATCGGCGTCCTGCCGGACCTCAGTGCCGGGCAGCAGGACGCGCTCTTCGGTGCGATCGGGAAGGTCCTGGGACTGCTCCCGGCGACCCCGCTCTACGGACCGCCGGCCCATTGCAACAAGCGCGGCCTCACCGAGCTCGGCGTGCACACGATCGAGGGCCTCGCGAAGCGCGGCATGGTCTTCGACCCCGACCACCTCTCGGTCAAGGCCCGCTCCTCCTCGATGGACGTCATCGACGACCTCGCCTACCCGGGCGTGATCTCCAGCCACTCGTGGTCGACGCCCGACACCTACCCCCGGATCTACAAGGCGGGCGGCTTCATCACCCCGTACGCAGGCGACTCCACCGGCTTCGTCGCGAAGTGGCGCCGCCACCTCGGCTGGGCCGACCCGCGCTACTACTTCGGGTTCGGCTTCGGTGCCGACATCAACGGCCTCGGCGCGCAGGGCAACCCCCGCGGTGCTGACGTCCCCAACCCGGTCAGCTACCCCTTCACCGGACTCGGCGGCGTCCAGGTCGACCGGCAGCAGGCCGGCGAGCGGACCTGGGACATCAACGTCGACGGCGTGGCGCAGTACGGCCTCTACCCCGACTGGGTGGAGGACCTACGCCAGGTCGCGGAGGCGCAGCACGCCGGCGACGGCGAGAAGATCGTCGACGACATGGCCCGCGGGGCCGAGGCCTATCTGCAGATGTGGGAGCGCGCGTACGGCGTGAAGCCCGACTCGTGCCGCAACGCCGACCAGCGCCTGGGCGTCTCCACCGTCCGGAGCCGGGTGACGATCGGCATGACCACCGAGGCCGTGCTGCGCGCGGTGGGCCAGCCCTACCAGCGGCTCGGGACGTCGTACTCCTTCTGTGCGAAGACCTCGACCCGGGCGAAGGTGCCCGTGAAGGTGACCTTCTCGAAGGCGGGCCGGGTGACCGGGCTCAGCTTCTCCTGAGGCATACCTGAGGCATTCGTCACGCCCCACCGGAAGTTACCTGCCGGTAGGATCCGGTCGTCGGCCCTGTCGCCCCACCCATTGGTAAGGCTTGCCTTCGGTTCGCGATCTCCGATGGTGGCAATAGGCTCGGCCCGCGCACCCGTGCGTGTCCTGAACCTGCAGACGAGTGGAGATTCGCCCATGCAGACCGTTGCGATCGTGATTTCGCTGGCCATCTCGGTGGTCGCCATCGCCCTGACGGCCCGGGCCGTCTCCGCGATGCTCGGCGTGATCCGCAAGGGCCAGCCGGCGCCGGGCCGCACCGGCAACCCGGTCGGCCGGACCGTGACCATGCTCAAGGAGACGGTCCTCCACACGCGCATGCTGCAGTGGACGTGGGTCGGCATCCTGCACTGGTTCGCCTTCGCGGCGTTCATCGCGCTCTCCACCGCCGTCGCCGCCGCGTTCCCGCAGCTGTTCGACCCCGAGTGGACGATCCCCGTCCTCGGCAAGTTCTTCCTCTACGAGTGGGTCGCCGAGATCCTCGGCCTGCTCGGCTCGCTGGCGATCATCCCGCTGATCATCTACCGGCTCACCCACCGCCCCTCGCAGATCGGGCGCCAGAGCCGCTTCTTCGGCTCCACCATGTGGCAGGCCTACTTCGTCGAGGCGATGGTGCTCCTGGAGAGCTCCGCGATCCTCTTCATCCGCGGCGCCGAGTACAACCTCGCCAAGGCCCACGGCGGCGAGGCCGCCGAGCACGCCGACGGCTTCCACTTCCCGATCTCGCAGTTCTTCGGCAACCTCTACCCGACCGGCCACGAGTCGATCGGGACGCTCGAGAACATCATCTACTTCATCGCGATGGTCAAGATCACCTCCGCGATGATCTGGCTGATCGTCATCTCCAGCAACCTGACGATGGGTGTGGCCTGGCACCGCTTCACCGCCTGGTTCAACATCTGGTTCAAGCGTGAGGAGAGCGGCCGCACGGCCCTCGGCGCGGTCAAGCCGCTGACCTCCGGCGGCAAGCCGATCACGCTCGACGACGTCGACGACCTCGACGAGGACGCCACCCTCGGCGTCGGCTCCATCTGGGACTTCTCCTGGAAGGACATCCTCGACTTCACCACCTGCACCGAGTGCGGTCGCTGCCAGTCGCAGTGCCCCGCGTGGAACACCGAGAAGCCGCTCTCGCCGAAGCTGATGATGATGGCGATGCGCGAGGAGGCGTACGCCGTCGCCGGCGGCGCCGAGCCGCGTGCGCTCGTCGGCAAGACCGAGCACGAGCAGTCCGACGGCGTCGACGACTGGTTCTACAACCCCGAGGGCGGCGACTTCGTCGTCGACGAGGACGCCCTGTGGGCCTGCACCAACTGTGGTGCCTGCGTGCAGCAGTGCCCGGTCGACATCGAGCACGTCGACCACTTCGTCGACATGCGCCGCTACCAGGTGCTCGTCGAGTCGAACTTCCCCTCCGAGCTCAACGGCCTCTTCAAGGGCCTCGAGAACAAGGGCAACCCGTGGAACATGTCCGCCACGGCCCGCCTCGACTGGGCGAAGGACCTGCCCTTCGAGGTGAAGGTCGTCGGTGACCAGATCGAGGACCTCGAGTCCGTCGACTGGCTGTTCTGGGTCGGCTGCGCCGGCGCCTACGAGGACCGGGCCAAGAAGACGACCCGCGCCGTCGCGGAACTCCTCGACCTGGCGGGCGTCTCGTTCGGCGTACTCGGCAACGGTGAGACGTGCACCGGTGACTCCGCCCGCCGCGCCGGCAACGAGTTCGTGTTCCAGGGCCTGGCCCAGCAGAACATCGAGGTGCTGACCGAGGCGAAGGCCAAGAAGGTCGTCTCCACCTGCCCGCACTGCATGAACACCCTCAAGAACGAGTACCGCGAGCTCGGCATCGAGCTCGAGGTCATCCACCACACGCAGCTGCTCAACCGGCTCGTGCGGGAGGGCAAGCTGACGCCGGTCGCCACGGGCGCCGGCGCGCACAACCGCAAGATCACCTACCACGACCCCTGCTTCCTGGGTCGCCACAACCAGGTCTACACGCCCCCGCGCGACCTGCTCCAGATCCTCCCCGGCGCCGAGTTCGCCGAGATGGAGCGCAACTCCGAGCGGTCCTTCTGCTGCGGCGCCGGTGGCGCCCGCATGTGGATGGAGGAGAACATCGGCGAGCGGATCAACCTCAACCGCACGGCGGAGGCCGTCGGTACGGGCGCCGACCAGGTCGCCGTGGGCTGTCCCTTCTGCCGCGTGATGATCTCCGACGGCCTGACCAAGCTGCAGGCCGACGGCGAGGCGCGCGAGGAGGTCGAGGTCCTCGACGTCGCGCAGATGCTGCTCGCGTCGGTCAAGGGGGAGCAGGCCACCAAGCTCAAGCCGGGCGAGGGTGCGCCGCTGCAGCCGAAGGCCGCGGCCGCCGCAGCCGCTCCGGCCGAGGCGAAGCAGTCGGTCGAGACCAAGGCCGAGCCGGAGGCCGGCGACGTCACGCTCACGGACGACACGGTCGCCGCGACCGAGGACGTCGGCCCCGCGGCCAAGGCGTCCGGCGGCTCGTCGATGTTCGACGACCCGGGCTCGATGTTCGACACCCCGGCCGCTGCTCCGGCGGCGCCGGCGGAGGAGAAGCCCGCGGCCCCGGCCGGTGGCGGATCGCTGTTCGACGACTCGAGCTCGCTGTTCGACTCCGCTCCCGCCGAGGCGGCACCGGCTGCGTCTGCTGCACCGGCAGCGCCGGCGGAGAAGGCCGAGGAGAAGGCGGCTCCGGCCGGCGGTGGCTCGCTGTTCGACGAGGGCGGCTCGCTCTTCGACGCCGCCCCGCCGGCCGAGCAGAAGGCGGCCCCGGCCGCCGAGGAGAAGCCCGCGCCCGCGGCCGAGGCCACGCCGGCCGCCGACCTGGGTGCCGGCGGCTCGCTGTTCGACATCGCGCCGGCCGAGGAGGCTCCGAAGGCGGAGGCACCGAAGACGGAGGCTCCGAAGGCGGAGGCTCCGAAGGCGGAGGCTCCGAAGGCGGAGGCTCCGAAGGCGGAGGCGACGCCCGCCGCCGAGATGGAGTC
This sequence comes from Nocardioides sp. SRI_004, assembly GCF_057586415.1. NCBI lineage: Bacteria > Bacillati > Actinomycetota > Actinomycetes > Propionibacteriales > Nocardioidaceae > Nocardioides > Nocardioides sp. SRI_004. Next base: position 36,266 of record NZ_JBYCZV010000011.1, on the reverse strand, counting down.
GGCGCCCGTGCCGACCGAGGAGAAGGTCGTCCAGGCCGAGGTCGAGGGCGGCGTCGCCGCCGCTCCGCCGACCCCGTCGGTCGACCTCAACGCCGGTGGCTCGTTGTTCGACATCGAGGCCCCGGCCGCTCCCGCTGCCCCGGCGGCGGCTGCTCCTGCTCCGGCGCCGACCCCCGAGGCCGAGCCGGTCGAGGCCGAGGCCCGCGACGAGGAGGCCGAGGCCGTCGCCGAGGCGCCCGCTGCCGAGCCGGCCGCGCCTGCTGCCCCTGCTGCCAGTGCCCCTGCTGCCGCTGCCCCGGCTGCGTCCGGCGGTGCCGCGAGCGCGCCGAAGACCGACGTCGACATCAACGCGATGGGCTCGCTCTTCGACATCGAGGCCCCCGAGGCCGCTGCTGTCGAGCGTCCTGCCGCCGCGGCCCCTGCTCCGGCGGCTGAGCCGGAGGCGCCTGCTGCGGAGCCCGAGGGTGCGGCGGCGGAGCCCGAGGCTGCGGCCGCGGAGCCCGAGGCTGCGGCTGCGGAGCCCGAGGCTGCGGCTGCGGAGCCCGAGGCAGTGGCTGCGGAGCCCGAGGCCGAGGTGGCCGAGCCGGCCGCGGAGGAGCCCGCTGTCGAGGAGCCCGCTGCGGAGGAGCCCGCTGCGGAGGAGGAGCCCGCCCCGGCCGCCCCCGCGCCGGAGGCCCCGGCCCAGTCGGCCGCCCCGGCGTCGTACTCGGGCGAGGCGCACCAGCCCCGCACCGACGTCGACATCAACGCCGCGGAGTCCCTCTTCGACCTCTGAGTCGCGAGCGATCGCAGGAGCCCCACCCGTCACACCGGGTGGGGCTTTCCTGCACTTGTCGGGCGTTGCAACCCCCGACAAGTGCATGAATCCCCGGTCGACCGGGGATTCATGCAGCGGACCGCCCCACCCACCTTCGAGGGGTGTGACCGCGCTCACCCACACGGCACCATGGACCCATGACGGAGCTGTCGTACGCCGCCGGCGAGACCACCACGCCCCTGCTGGACGAGACCATCGGCGCCAACCTCGAGCGCACCGTCGGGCAGTGGCCGGACCGTGAGGCGCTCGTCGAGGTCGCCACCGGCCGGCGCTGGACGTGGCGCGAGTTCGACCACGCCGTGGACCAGCTGGCCCGGGGCCTGATGGCGGCCGGCATCGCCGCGGGCGACCGGATCGGCATGTGGGCGCCGAACTGCGCCGAGTGGACCATCGTGCAGTTCGCCGCCGCCAAGGCCGGTGCGGTGCTGGTCAACGTGAACCCGTCCTACCGCACCCACGAGTTCGCGTACGCCGTCAACCAGTCGGGTCTGCGCCTGCTGCTGACGGTCACCGGCTTCAAGACGTCCGACTACCGGGGCATGGTCGAGGAGGTCACCGCGAAGGGGGAGGTGCCCGGCCTCGAGCGCACCGTGTACGTCGACACCGACGACTGGCAGGAGCTGGTGGCCGGCGGCGAGGGACTCCCGGCCGACGCGCTCACCGAGCGCCAGCGGGGCCTGCGGCCGACGGACCCGATCAACATCCAGTACACGAGCGGCACGACGGGCTTCCCGAAGGGCGCCACCCTCAGCCACCGCAACATCCTCAACAACGGCTTCTTCGTGACCGAGCTGCTGGGCTTCGCCGAGCAGGACCGGCTCTGCATCCCGGTGCCCTTCTACCACTGCTTCGGCATGGTGATGGCCAACCTCGGCTGCGTCACCCACGGCGCCACCATGGTGATCCCCGCGCCCGGCTTCGACCCGTCGGTCACGCTGCGCGCCGTCCAGGACGAGCGGTGCACCGCCGTGTACGGCGTCCCGACGATGTTCATCGCCATGCAGAACGCCCCCGACTTCGCCGAGTTCGACCTCAGCACCCTCCGTACCGGGATCATGGCCGGCTCGATCTGCCCGGTCGAGGTGATGAAGCGTTGCGTCAACGACATGCACATGGCCGAGGTCTCGATCGCCTACGGCATGACCGAGACCAGCCCGGTGAGCTGCCAGACCCGCGTCGACGACGACCTCGACCGTCGTACCGCCACCATCGGTCGGGCCGCCCCCCACGTCGAGATCAAGATCGTCGACCCGGCGACGGGGGAGACGGTGCCGCGCGGCGAGCCGGGCGAGTTCTGCACCCGCGGCTACTCCGTGATGCTCGGCTACTGGAACGACGACGCCAAGACCGCCGAGGCCATCGACGCCGACGGCTGGATGCACACCGGCGACCTGGCCGTGATGCGCGAGGACGGCTACTGCAACATCGTCGGCCGGATCAAGGACATGGTCATCCGCGGCGGTGAGAACATCTACCCCCGCGAGATCGAGGAGTTCCTCTACACCCACCCCGACGTCGAGGACGTGCAGGTCGTGGGCGTCCCCGACGAGAAGTACGGCGAGGAGCTGTGCGCGTGGGTGCGGATGCGAGCCGGCGCCGAGCCGCTCGACGCGGCTGCGGTGAAGGAGTTCGCCACCGGGAGGCTCGCGCACTACAAGATCCCGCGCTACGTCATGGTCGTCGAGGAGTTCCCGATGACCGTGACCGGCAAGGTCCGCAAGGTCGAGATGCGCGAGCGGTCGGCGGAGATCCTCGGCCTGGGCTGAGCACTGGCTGGAGTGGGGAAGTTCTGAGTCACGGTGTGACTCAGAAGTTCCCCACTTCGTCGTTCGGGCGAGGCTGGCCACGCCAGGCAATCTCCGCAGGGCAATCCGGGCAGGCGTGGGCGCAGCCACGCCACCCATGGCGGTGAAGGAGAAGATCGAGCCGCGACGCCGTGCGGCAAGCCCGCTCGAACACCTGCCCGTATCCGAGCCGCACCGTGTGCTCCCTGTCGACGGCGGCATCGAGGTCGCGATCGAGATCACGGTCCCGGTCGGCCACCGAGGAGTGGTCGAGGCGCCCGTCGAGCTCGACGATCTGGCGCCACCGCGGTCGCTCGCCGCCGTAGCGCACGTCGCGGAACAGCCGTCGCCCCGCGCTGTCGCGCGCCTCGACCTGGCGCAGCCCGCGCGGTAGGCCGTGCGGCCGCTCGACCCGCGTCAGGTAGCCGTGCTCGAGCACCGAGCAGGTTCCCTCCGCGACGTCGTTCAGCACCTGCGCCAGCCACTCGCGACGGTGCAGGCGTGCCGTCCCCCTGAGCGCGACGATCAGGCGATCCGCCGTCGTGCGGCGGCCGCCGCACGCGTCCGCGAGGACCGCGATCGCGGCGAGGTCGGTGGCCGCGTTGTCGGCGATCGAGAGGATCGCGTCGTCGTACCGCATGCGGGGCGGTCCGAGGTTCCACTGCACGACCTGCTCGAACCTGCGGATCCGGCGGACGTCCACACCCGGTGGCTGCCTGACCTTGCGTCGGTGGTCGACCACGATCTGGATCTCGGCGCGGCCGTCGACGCCGTGTCGACCCGGCCCCTCGTGGGCTCGGCGGGCGGACGCATCGGCGAGAGCGGCCGGCCAGCAGGCGAGCACGGCCGCCCACGCCCGCTGGCGCCACGTGAGCGGGCCGGTGTGGTCGACGTACACGCCGTCATGGATCACCGCCCATTCCCGCCGCCGGAGCCGCCGGCGTACGTCGTTCGCGCTGAGCCCGGCGGCGAGCGCCTGCCGCCTGCTGACGACGCCGTCCTGATCGGCCAGGATCCTCTCGATGGGGCGCATGCCGTGGCCCTGCCCGGCGCGGAGCGGCGCCACGCCTGCGCACTTGGGGGTGTGGAGAACTCCCTCGTTCGGAACCAACCGGCCCCCCTCGCCGGTCACACTGGGTGACCCGAGGAGGCGCCCGGCATGGACTTCAGTGCGTACGTCGCACAGCGACGCCCGCGACTGGTGCGGACCGTCGTGCTCCTCGGCTGCCCACCGGCCGACGCGGAGGACGTGGTCCAGGCCGCGCTGCTGAAGTGCTACCGGTCGTGGCCGCGGGTCGCGGCCGCCGACCACCCCGACGCCTACGTCCACCGGGTCCTCGTCACCACCCTGTACGACGCCCGGCAGCGCCGCTGGAACGGTGAGCTGCCGAGCGCCGACCTGCCCGACCGGCCCGGCGCCGACCCGGCCTGGGCCGAGGGCGTGGCCGTGCGGCGGGCGCTCGCCGCGATGAGTCCCGAGCACCGCGAGGTGCTCGTGCTCCGCTACTTCGCCGACCTGTCCGAGCGGGACACCGCCCGCGCGCTGGGCGTCGCCCCCGGAACCGTGAAGTCACGGACCGCCCGCGCGCTCCGGGCGCTCGCCCCGCTCGTCGCCACCGAGGAGACGCCATGAGCGAGGACGCCGTGACCGAGAGCGAGGCCCGCCGGCTGCTCGGCGCCGCGGCCGCGACCATCGAGGTCGACGGCCCGGCGCCGTTGACCCTGACCGGGCTGCCCGAGGCGCGCCGCCACCGACGCTGGTCGGCGCTGGTCGCGGTGGCGGCCTGCGTCGTGCTGGTCGCCGGCGCCGCGTGGGTCGTGGCGCGGCAGCTGGGTGACGGGAGGCAGGTGCCGCCGGAGCCGGCGCAGCGGCCGAGCATCGGAGAGCGACGGAGCGAGGACCCGGCGGTGCGACGGGAGCCGTCGCCTGCCCGCTCCGCGGCGACGGACCGGTTCATCCGGTGGGCGCGCAACGGTCAGAGCCCACCGAGGTTCGCCGACCGCGTCCGCCGGATGACGGGCGGCTTCTCCCCGCCGTGGGTCGACGAGCCGACGGACCGCGCCCGGTGGTCCGGGTGCTCGGGGCTCGGCTTCCCCGACTGCGGCATCGATCCGGTCGCGCGCATCTTCCACACGAAGGGCGAGCTCCAGGTGGAGGCCGGCCTCCCGGGCTGCGGGCACGACGACACCCTGCCCCCGGCGTACCGCGCGGCGACGAGCGACGTGGTGCGCGTCTCCGGGCCCGGCACGGCCTGCGACGGCTGGTACGTCCTGCTCTGGATCGACGAGGGTGGCGCCATCTATGGCGTCATGTGACGCCACAATGCCCTTGACTTGACGTCATTGTGACGTCATAGTGATGCACATGGACATCACGCCGTACGTCGACAGCCTCCGCCGCGACCTCCAGGCCGCCGCCGAGAGCGCCGGCCCCGAGGCGCGGGAGATCGCCGAGCGGCTCGGCTACGCGCTCGACCCCGCGGTCCGGCTCGCGGTGATGGAGGCGATCAGCCACGCTGCCGCCGAGATCACCGCGGCGATGGCCGACGGCAGCGTCGACGTCCGCCTCGACGGGCGCGACCTCGACTTCGTCGTCGACGCCGGTCTGCCGGCCACGCCTCCGACGCCGGCCCCGCCGGCGGCGCCCGTGCCGCCGGTGCCGCCCGCGGGCGAGGACGAGGGCCTGGCCCGGGTCAGCCTGCGGCTTCCCGAGTCGCTCAAGAACCGCGCCGACGACTTCGCCGCCCAGGCCGGCCAGTCGCTCAACACCTGGCTGGTCAACCTGATCCGCGGCGCCACCAGCGAGCGGGCGATCCACGTCGACGTCGACCTGTCGAGCGTGCCGTTCGGCGGCGACTTCCCCTTCTCCAGCAAGCCGGGCAACCGCCGGATGACCGGCTGGCTCTGACCATCCCCCAGATCCCAAGGAGCACGACATGAACGGCGAACCCCTCGTCCGTACCTTCGAGACCCCCGACCCCGTCCACCTGTACGTCGAGAACGGCTCCGGCCGCGTCGTCGTGGTCGCCACCGCCACCTCCACCACCCACGTCCGCGTCGCGGGCGTCCGGGCCGAGGAGGCGACGATCACCCACGACCGCGGCAAGGTCAGCGTCCTGGCGCCGAAGTGGCGTGCCGGCGGCCTGTTCCGCGGCGACCAGTCCCTCGACATCGAGGTCGAGGTCCCGACCGGCAGCCAGCTCGTCGTGAAGAGCGGGAGCGCCGACATCGACGTGACCGGCGAGGTCGCGGCGACCCGGATCAAGGCCGGCTCGGCCGGCGTCCGCCTCGACCGCATCTCCGACAGCGCGGTCATCGACACCGGCTCGGGTGACGTCGCGATCGCGGCCGTCGCCGGCGACGTCCGGATCCGCAGCGGCTCGGGCGACATCGTGCTCGACGCCGCCGACGGGGTCGCCTCGATCTCCACCGGGTCCGGTGACGTCCGGATCGGCCACGCCTCGCGCTCGGTCGTCGTCAAGACCGGGTCCGGCGACCTGGAGGTCCTGGAGTCCGAGGACGACATCGCCAGTACGACGGGATCGGGCCGCCTCACCGTGCGCAACGCCCGCCGCGGACGGATCAGCGCCAAGGGTGCGTCCGGCGACATCCTCGTCGGCGTCCCGGTCGGGACGCCGGTGTGGACCGACATCACCACGATCACCGGCCGGGTCAGCTCGACCCTGCCGTCCGCGGGCCAGCCCGAGCCGGGCGCCGACCACGTCGAGATCCGCGCGACGACCGTGTCCGGTGACGTCGCCCTCGTCCCCGCCTGACCCGCCCGATCCAGTCCGATCCCGTCAGAGGAGAGAACGATGTTCGAGATGCTCCACGAGCAGCGTGTCCGCCAGGACATCGACGACCGGGTCCGCCGCGCCAGCCGCCAGCGCCTGGTCGCCCGGGCCAAGGCGGCCCGGTCCCGCCGGACCACCAGCGCCTTCTGAGGCGTTGCCGGAACCGGTCGGGCACGACGTGACGCCCGTCGCACCTCCCTCGTTGCTCCTCCGGGTCCGCAAGGGCCCGGAGGAGGGAGATCCCGATGAACGTCCGCCTGCCGCGCCCTGCCGCAGCCCTGGTCACCGCGGTGCTCGCCGCCGCGGTCGCCGTCCCCGCGAGCAGCCCGGCGCTCGCCGTACCGGATGCGGCGCCGGCCGCCGCGACGCCGACGGCGCCGATGGCGACGCAGGCCGCCGCGACGGGCTGGACGCCCCGTCCCGAGCAGTACGCGAAGACGGTCACCACGCGTGACCTCGCGATCCGGATGGACGACGGCGTCATCCTCCGCGGCGACCTGACCCGCCCGGCCACGGCCGACGGCAAGCCGGTCGCCGCCCGCCTCCCGGTGATCGTGACGATCACCGCCTACAACAAGACCCTGCTCTCCGCCGGCGGCGGCGCGGTGCTGTCCGGCGCCGACCCGGCCTACCTGGTCAAGCGCGGCTACGCCCAGCTCACCGTCGACGCCCGCGGCACCGGCTCCTCGCAGGGCCAGTGGGCGGCTTTCAGTGCCCGCGAGGGCAAGGACGCCGGCGCCATCGTCGAGTGGGCCGCCACCCGGTCGTGGAGCAACGGCAAGGTCGGGATGACCGGTGCGTCGTACATGGGCATCTCGCAGCTCTTCGCCGCCGCCCGCCAGCCGCGGGGCCTCAAGGCGATCTTCCCGCAGGTGCCCGCGGCCGACGTCTACCGCGACGTCGTCGCCTCGGGCGGCCAGATCGACGTCGGGTTCATCCCGCTGTGGCTCGGCCTCGTGACCGCGACCGGCGTCTTCCCGCCGGCGTACGGACTGCAGGAGCCGGAGGCCGGCTTCAAGATGGCCACCGACCACCTGATGGGTGGCCTCGGGTTCACCCTGCCGCTCGCGGTCCAGGCGCTGCTCGGCGGCGACCCGGCGTACGACGGGCCGTTCTACCGCGAGCGCTCGCCGATCTCGGTCATCGACAAGGTGAAGGTGCCGACCTTCCTCGTCGGCGGCGAGCACGACCTCTTCCAGCGCGGCACCCCGCTCGACTTCGAGCGGCTGCAGCGCAACGGGGTCCCGGTGAAGCTCATCCTCGGCCCGTGGGACCACCTGCAGGGCTCCTCCGGCGCCGAGGTCCCCAAGGCCGGCTACGGCACGCTCGCCGAGCTGCAGCTGCGGTGGTTCGACCACTACATCAAGGGCCGCGACGGGCAGCTCGACAAGATCGCCCCGCTGACCTACTACGAGCAGGGCTCCGGCCGCTGGGTGAAGCGCGACAGGTGGATCGCCTCCGACCTGTCGGCCCGCCAGTACAAGCTGTCCGGGACGTCCAGCGTCGGTGGCACCTCCGGCCGCCTCGCCACCGGTACGCCGGCCGCCGGCACCTCGATCGTCCCGCCGGTCCCGGTCACCGGGCTGTGCACGCGCTCGGCCAACCAGTGGACCGCGGGCGTGCCGAGCCTGCTGCTGAAGGACTTCCCGTGCTTCACCAACAACCGGTTCAACGACCTGGGCGGCCTCACCTTCGACACCGCGCCGGTGTCGACGCCGGTCCGCTTCCAGGGGCCGATCAACGCGCGCCTCTACGTCTCCACGCCGACCGGTGACGGGATGCTGTCGGTCGCGGTCGAGGACGTCGCGCCCGACGGTTCGGTCAGCCGGATCACCGGCGGTTGGCAGGTCGTCTCGCACCGCACGCTCGACACGACCAGGTCGCGCTACCTCGACGGCAAGCTGATCCAGCCGTGGCACCCGTTCACCAAGGCGACCCAGAAGAACCTCGCCTCCGGCCAGGTCGCGCCGGTCGACGTCGAGGTCTTCCCGACCGGTGCGGTCGTCCAGCCCGGCCACCGGCTCCGGGTCGCCGTGCAGGCGTTCGACGTCCCGCACCTGCTCTCGCCGCTGACCAGTCTGCTGGGTCAGCTCGTGCCGCTGACGGTGCACACCGGTCCGTCGTACCCGTCCTCGGTGACGCTGCCGGTGCGCCCCTGACCGCCCCGGGTGGTCACGAGCGCATCGAGACGCCCTCGCGCCAGTAGCCCATGAACGCCACCTGCTTGCGGTCGAGGCCGAGGTCGTTGACCAGCTTGCGGCGCAGGCCGGTGACGACCTTGGACTCGCCGGCGATCCAGGCGTAGAGGCCCGCGAACGGCGACCCGTCCGTGGGTACGGCAGTCGCGTCGGCCACCTGCTCGCCGGAGGACGAGTAGACGGGGGTCTCCCAGAGGTCGGGGTCGATCTCGTCGTCGCCCACGGTGATCGCCTCGGCCGGCGCACTGCCGGTCAGGTGGGCGAGGACGGCGGCGTGCAGCTCCTCGCCGCGCGCGCCGCCGTTGCGGGGGAGCCAGGTCACCTCGACGCCCGGGGGCGCGACGAGGTCGTCGAGCACGTCGCCGTCGACGGGCACCTCCAGGAAGGCCGCGCCGCTCGCGTCCGCCGGCAGGTCGCGCAGGATGCCGCGGATCGCGGGCGCGGCGGTCTCGTCGCCCACCAGCAGCAGCCGGTCGGCCGCGCCCGGCGACCACTCGATGCCGCCGAACTCGTGGCCGCGCCGCGGTGCCATGACGACGAGCCGCTGCCCGGCCGCGGCCTGCAGGGCCCACCGGTTGCCCGCACCGTCGAGCGGGTCGTCGTGGCCGCTGGCCTCGTGCACCACGATGTCGACCACGAACCGGGTGTCGGCGCCCTCGCCGACGACGTCGCGGATCGTGTAGGTCCGCATCGAGCCGCGCTCGTCCTCGGGGATCTCCATCCACGTGGTCCACCAGGACTCGTCGGCATCGGCGAACGACGGCAGCGTGCCGGCCGCGTTCGGGAAGACGATCTTGATCCGCTGGTCGAGGACCGGGCCCGGGGTGCCGAACTCGGCCAGCTCGGGGCCGCCGAGCTCGATCCGCACGAAGGACGGCGAGACACGCTCGGCCCGCACCACCTCGAGCTCGGTGAGCAGCATCGGCAGGCTGGCGACGTACGTGTTCTCCACGGTCATGAGGTCAGGCTAACCTAACCTCGGTGACCGCCTCAGATCGAGGTGCGGTGGAAGTTCTGGAACGAGCGCGACGGCGTCGGGCCGCGCTGGCCCTGGTAGCGCGAGCCGTACTTCTCCGAGCCGTACGGGTGCTCGCTCGGCGAGGACAGCCGGAAGAAGCAGAACTGCCCGATCTTCATGCCCGGGTAGAGCTTGATCGGCAGCGTCGCGACATTGGCGAGCTCGAGCGTGACGTGGCCCGAGAAGCCCGGGTCCACGAAGCCCGCGGTCGCGTGGGTCAGCAGGCCCAGCCGGCCCAGCGACGACTTGCCCTCGACGCGCGCGGCGATGTCGTCGGGCAGCGTGACGACCTCGTACGTCGAACCCAGGACGAACTCGCCCGGGTGCAGGATGAACGGCTCGTCACCCTCCGGCTCGACAACGCGGGTCAGGTCGGACTGGTCCGCCGCCGGGTCGATCGAGGGGTACTTGTGGTTGTCGAAGACCCGGAAGAACCGGTCCAGCCGGAAGTCGACCGACGACGGCTGCATCAGCCCCGGGTCGTAGGGCTCCAGGCCGATCCGGCCGGAGTCGATCTCGGCGGTGATGTCACGGTCGCTGAGCAGCACGGACCGCACCCTACCTGCCGGTGCCGGTTGCGAGTGGCCCTGATCACGGGCGCAGAATGCTGAGGTGACCTTCAGCAAGTACGTCGCACTGGGCGACTCGTTCACCGAAGGCGTCGGCGACCCCGACCCGGCCCGCCCGAACGGCCTGCGCGGCTGGGCCGACCGCACGGCCGAGGGCCTGGCCGCCGCCGCATCCGCCGCCGGCAAGGACTTCGGCTACGCCAACCTCGCCATCCGCGGCCGCAAGCTGCCCGCGATCATCGACGAGCAGGTCGACGCCGCGCTCGCCCTCGGCCCCGACCTGGTCTCCATCCACGGCGGCGGCAACGACGTGCTGCGGCCCAAGGTGGACATCGACGCCCTCGCCGCCACCTACGACGACGCGATCGGCCGGATGAGCGCCGCCGGTGCCCACGTCCTGATGTTCACGATCGCCGACCCCGGCCTCAACGGCGTCATCAAGGTGATCCGCGGCCGCACCGCCATCTTCAACGAGTGGGTCCGCGAGATCGCCGAGAAGCACGGCGCGAGCATCGTCGACATGTGGCGGATGAGGGACTGGACCGTCGCCGAGGTCATGGACGACGACCGCCTCCACCTCAACGCCGTCGGCCACCAGAAGATCGCGATCGCCGCCCTGGACGCCCTGGGCGTCGCCCACGACCTCCAGCCGATCGCGCCCGCCGTCGTACCCGTCCTCAGCGCGCGCGAGCAGCGTGCCGCCGACCTGGCCTGGGCCCGGACGCACCTCGCGCCGTGGGTCCAGCGCCGCGTCACCGGGCGCTCCTCCGGCGACGGGGTGGAGCCGAAGCGTCCCTCCCTCGCACCCATCGGGTAGCATCCTCCACGCTCCGCGAAGGCGGGGCATGCGGATGTAGCTCAGTTGGTAGAGCGTCAGCTTCCCAAGCTGAATGTCGCGAGTTCGAACCTCGTCATCCGCTCTGTTTGATGGCGCGAGCGCGTCTTCGCGAAGGCGGGGGCAGCAAGCTGCCGGAGCTTCGCTCCCGCCGCGCTGCCGCGCCGCGGTTGTCTCCGGCGGATGGCTGGGTTGGTCTGGCGGCAAGCCGACACTGCAGCCCACCGGGCGCGAGCGCGCCGCCGGTCGAGTTGGCCGTTTGGCCCGTCGAGTTGGCCGTTTCGTCCGTCGAGTTGGCCGTTTGGCCCGTCGAGTTGGCGGTTTGGCCCGTCGAGTTGGCGGTTTGGCCCGTCGAGTTGGCCGTTTCAGCCCGTCGTACGACGACCGCGGACGAAGTACACGACCGGCAGCACGCCCGCGGAGTTCACGAAGGTCAGGGCCGCGGCCCAGGCCTTGCGGGAGCCGCGTACCTCCTCGGCCGTCCGGCGCTTGAGGTCGATGAGCGCGACTGTCTTCAGGGCGCCGTCGATCGCGCCGACGACGAGGATCGCCTTGCGGGCGCGGGGGTCGAGGTCACTCCATCGCTTCGCCATGGCCCCAGTATCGGAGGTCACTGGTGAGACCCCTTGCCGAAAGGCGTGCCGAGGCGGTCTCATGGCGCATGGCCATCTCGGAGCCGCCACCGTTCACGTTCACCCCGCGCCCCTCGCACGGGGTGGGGCTGACGCTCGCCCAGGCCCTCCTGCTGGTCGGTGGCGTGCTCGCCGGCTACGGGATCGGCTGCACGGTGATCGACGCCAACGAGGACGCGCCCGCGGCCTATGTCGCCGGCGACGACATCGGGATGATCACCATCGGCGGCCTCGTGGTCGCTGTCGTCGGCTGGGTGATGTGGTCGTTCATGGCCGACAGCCACCCGCTCTCCGTCGGGCAGCTGCACGCGTGGGGGACCGCCCTCCCGGCCTCGGCGATCGGCCTCCTCCTCGCGGCCCGGGAGCTCGGTGTCGCCGGCGGGTACGTCGTCGGCGCGGCCGGCCTCGCCGCGGCCGGTGCCGTCGCGATGGTCCTCGCCTCCGCGCGTGCACGACGGCGCCGTCGCCGCTACCGCCGCGAGCTGGACCTGATCGCCCGCGGTGCGGCGGTCCCGGCCACCGTGCTCGACTCGGGCCTCGATCCCCATGACGTCGAGGAGGCCTCGAACGTCATCACGACGGTGACGTTCGGCTTCGTCATCGGCGACCACACCTACCGCCTGCACCGGCGGATGACCGTCCCGCAACACGGCATCCTGCTGGACGGCCAGCGCACGACGGTCTGGTACGACGCCGACGACCCGATGGACGACGAGGCGATGGTCGTCGCGATCCAGCACGCGCTGCGGTGGAACGTCCCGTTCCCGCGCGTCGTGGATCGGCCGCCCGCCGTCCCTTCCTGACGACGGGCGCCGACGAAGGGCCGGGTCTCAGCTGGGGTTGCAGGCCTGGCCGGGTGACGGGACGAAGGCCTTCAGGTGCGCCCGGACGAAGGAGCCGTAGCTCTGGACGCCGTGGTAGCGGTCCTTGCCGCCGGGACTCTGGTTGCCGCGGACGGCGAGGACGTCGTCGTCGAAGCCCTCGGGGTTGCCCTCGACGGCATCGGGGGTGTCCTGTCCCGAGAAGACGCACTCGGATGCCGCGTGCGTTGGGGCCGGGATGTCCTCGCCGTTGCCGTTGACCTCGCCGGCGTACGCGGTGCCCGACACGCCGATCGCCAGCCCAGCGGCGGCGGCGAAGCTCACCAACAGTCTCTTCATGACGCGTTTGCCCTCTCTGGTGCCGGGCTTGGGGGCCAAGCCCTCCGGTCCTCAGGCTAGGCGCGTCCGGCCGACTTGTCCGGCCCACCAGGGCTATCGGATCCGTGCAGTCTCCTAGGCTTCGGGCATGGCCTTCACCGGTTTCCCCGTCGCCGCCCTCGACTTCTACGACGACCTCGAGGTCGACAACACGAAGTCGTTCTGGGAGGCGCACAAGGACGTCTACACCGAGCAGGTGAAGGCGCCGATGGTCGCGCTGACCGACGCGCTGGCCCAGGAGTTCGGGCCGGCGAAGGTGTTCCGCCCCTACCGTGACGTGCGCTTCGCGAAGGACAAGACGCCCTACAAGACGCACCAGGGTGCCTTCGTCGGCGTCGCCCAGGCCACCGGTTGGTACGTCGAGGTCGCGGCCCCCGGCGTACGGGTCGGTGGTGGCATCTACGAGGCCGGCGGCGAGCGGCTGGCGGCGCTGCGCGAGGCGATGGCCGACGACAAGACCGGCAAGGCGCTGCAGCGGATCCTGCGCGACCTCGAGAAGGGCGGCTTCGAGGTCGCGGGGGAGCGGCTCAAGACCGTGCCCCGGGGCTACGACAAGGAGCACCCCCGCATCGAGCTGCTGAAGATGAAGACCGTGCTCGGCATGCGCTCCTACGGCTTCGAGCCGTTCGTGCACACCGCCGAGCTGCTCGACCGGGTGCGCGACGACTGGCGCCGGCTGCGCCCGCTGGTCAACTGGATCGAGGCCGCGACCAGCTGACGCCGTCGATCACCCGACGCGACGCAGGAATGCGTCGAGGTTCTCGTTGAGTCGGGCGACCTTCTGCTCCGGCGTCAGCGACTCGGGGAGCTTGCCCTGGTCGGTCACCCGCTTGCCGCGCACGTACAGCGAGCACTGCAGGTCGGCGCAGATGTAGGTGCCGACGGAGTCGCCGTTCTGGCCGGCCTTCCCGGCCCGCGGCGCGACCAGCAGCACCACGCCGCCGGCGGAGTGCGGCGTGAGGCAGATCGTGCACAGGTTCTTCCGCGGTACGCCGCCGCTCCCGTCGGACGCCCGCAGCACCACGCCGGTCAACGAGCCGGCCCGCTCCGCGACGAGGTAGGCGCGCGTCCGCGACTGCGGGTCGCGCCAGCCGAGGAAGTCCAGGTCGTCCCACGGCAGGTCGGTCAGCTGGCGCGGCACGTTGAGCCGCTTCGCCTCGCCCTTCGAGCAGTTCACGAAGGAGGCGCGGATCTGTTGCTCGGTCAGGGGGCTCACGTCGATCCACCCTAAGGAACGGCGCCACCCGTTTTCCGCCGCCCGCGGCGAACGACGGGTGCCCGGCTACAGCACCGACGGGAACGTCGCGTCGACCTTGCTCCTGGTGCACGTGAACGTCGCGCTCGCGCACTGCACGAGCTCGTTGCCCTCGAACCAGTAGATCGTCTTCTCGTCGAGCGTCCACGCCCAGTTGAGCCAGTTGGAGTCGTCGGGACGGGCGGCGAGCCGGGCGACGTACTTCCCGGTCGCGAGGTCGAGCACGCCGATCCTGGTGTCGGCGGTGCTCGCATCGCCGTCGCTCAGCTCCCTGGTGGCGTAGGTGTTCCGGGGACTGAGGCCCCAGTCCCAGCCGCGGAGCACCATCCTGCGGGTCTCGAGGTCGATGACGCCCGGCTTCGCGGCACCGGCCTCGACGTAGTTCTCGTTGCCGCCCTCGACCACGGCGTAGCGGCTGCCGATGCTGCGGACGTACTTCAGCGGCGACCGGGTGACCTTGCCGCTGGGCCAGTCGATCTCGAGAGTGCTCGCGAGCTCGCTGCTGTGGAGCCAGATCCGGTCGCCCTCGATCGAGAGCTCGGTGGCGTCGTCGTAGTCGGTGCTGATCGCTGCCCGCTCCTTGCCTGTCGCGGGGTCCAGCACGTGCACGACACCGTCACCGGGCTGGACCTTCGCCCACGCGACCACCGACTGCGTGGGGTCCGCAGCGACCTGGGCTTCCTCGGGGATGTCGAGGTCGGAGACCGAGCCGTCCGGGGTGACGTAGACCGTGCCTCCGTCCCAGGAGGTGATGACGACGCCGTCGCTGGTCCGCCACGCCTGGCCGTCCTCCTGGCCGCTGTCGACCTCCTCGCCTCCCGGGAAGTGGACCGTCGCCCCGTCCCGCCAGGCGATGCCGTCGCCCAGCGGAGCGGCGTCGGGGGCGGCCGGGTCGTCGTCGCCGCAGGCCGCGAGCGGCACGAGCAGCAGGAGGGCGGGAGCGGTGCGGAGGAAGGTGCGGCGCATGGGCGCATCCTGTCCTGCGGCTGGTCGTGCCAACCCTTCTCAGTCGCGGACGAATTGGTCGACGAGCGCGTTGACCCGCGCCGGGTCCTCCAGTGCGGCGAGGTGGGCGACGCCGTCCAGCACCTCGAACCGTGCGCCCGGGATGGCCTGCGCCATCGCCCGGGTCTCCGCGACCGGGAAGGTCGCGTCGTCCCGTCCGGCGACCACCAGGGTGGGCGCGGTGATCGAGGCCAGCAGGGCCCGCTGGTCCGGCCGGTCCGGTACGACGCTGCGCACCGCCCACGCGCCCGAGGTGATGTCGACCGACTCGATGCTGCGGCGTACGGCCGCGACCACGGTGGGGCGCTCGCGCATCGTGGTCGGTCCCAGGAAGGCGGCGAGGGCGCGGGACGTGAGCGGCGGGCGGATGCCGCCGAGGAGGCGCGCCACCCGGAGCATCAGGCCGAACTCCAGCCGCTGCCGCCGGCCCGCCGGCGAGGCGGTCGCATTCATCAGGACGGCGTGCCGGACGCGGTCGGGGTGGGTGGCGGCGAAGGTCGCGCCGACCATCCCGCCCCACGAGTTCCCGACGACGTCCGCGGACTCCGCCCCGAGGGCGTCGAGGACGGCGGCGATGGTGTCGGCGCAGGCCGCGAAGGTGAAGGGCGCGGTGAGCGGCTCGCTGCCGCCGTGGCCGGGCGGATCGACGAGGACCACCCGGTGGGTCGCGGAGAAGTGCGCTGCCTGGCCGAGCCAGAGGTCGCCGGTCATCAGCAGGCTCGGCCAGAAGAGCATGACCGGGCCCTCGCCGCCGACCTGCACGCGCAGGCGGCCGAGCGGGGTCGGGACGTGCTGCTCGACGAGGTCGGTCACCGGGCCAGCATGCCCGACCCCGACCGCAGCGGACCTCAGCCCGCGGCGGTGAAGCTGGCCATCGTCCGGTCGGGCTCCCAGAACGCCTTCATCGACTTCACCCGGCCGTCGTCGTCGACGACGTAGACCATGATCAGGTCGGTCGTCGTGTGCGAGCCGTCGGCGAAGGACGTCCGGATCCGCCCGATGTTGGCGCAGGTGTTGCTGCCCGGGTTGGCGAACGAGTCGTTGATCTGGAACTCGAAGGTCGCGATCGGCGCGATCGCCTTCTCCCAGAACGCCGAGATCCCGGCGTGGCCGTGGTGGCCCTTGCCCTCGGGGTCGAACATCGACGGGCCGACCGGGTCCTCGAGGACCGCGTCCTCGGCGTACACCGTCAGCCACTCGGCGAGGTCGCCCTTGGCCACGGCGGAGTAGGAGCGCTGCGAGGCCGCGCGCGCCGGGTGCGGGTCGTTCGGGGCATTCCAGACGATCGCGTCGGAGGTGATCATGCGGGCCATCGTAGGCCCAATCTAGAACAGGTTCTACCTCTCGGGGTGACGGTTGTCACCGAGCCCCATGCCGTCCCGTCACCGACGGTTCACGGTCCGCTCATCGACCGGTGCCACCGTGCTGGCATGGCCAAGAAGCTCAAGGCGTGGATCCACGTCGGCATGCCGGGCGCCGGCGACGTGATCGAGCCCGCGCTCGCCCACCACCACGAGGCGCTCGTCGAGCTCGGTGTCGCCTCCGTCGCCCGCACGCCCGCGGAGAGCTTCCGCGCCGGCGTCGAGATGACCCGCTCCCACAAGGCCTGGGGCCTCAAGCGCGCCGACGTCGAGGGCCAGTGGACCCGGCTCGTCCGGCGCGCGCAGAGGACGAGGGCCGACCTCGTCTTCAGCCAGGCCCTGCTGGCCTCCGCGACGACCGAGCAGGTCGCGCTCCTCGTCGACGCGCTCGCCGGCCACCAGGTGCACGTCGTGGTGACGACCGGCAACGACGACGAGGCCGCCAC
This sequence comes from Nocardioides sp. SRI_004, assembly GCF_057586415.1. Lineage (NCBI taxonomy): Bacteria > Bacillati > Actinomycetota > Actinomycetes > Propionibacteriales > Nocardioidaceae > Nocardioides > Nocardioides sp. SRI_004. Next base: position 19,353 of record NZ_JBYCZV010000011.1, on the reverse strand, counting down.
CGTCGGCCGCTGGTCCGCCGCCGTCCGGAAGCCGGAGCGCCTCCACGTGGTCGAGACCGACGGCATGGAGCCGGCCGACGTCTGGAAGGCGTTCGGCAGGCTCGTCGGCTTCGGTACGACGTCGCTCCGGCTCGACGCGGTCCCCAACGCCACGCCGGTCGTGCAGTCCCTGCCGGACGCCCGGCGCGAGCTCGAGCGGCTCGCCCGCCGCAACGCCTCGCTCGAGGTCCGGCTCGAGGAGCTCGACCGCAAGCGCCGCAAGCTCAAGAAGAAGCTCGGCAAGCAGCTCGACGACGTCGCCTGACCGGCCTCGGCCCGGCGCCGGCGCTCAGCTGACCGACACCGTCAACGGGTCGCTGCTGTCGTTGGCGTAGCCCGGCACGTCCGAGAGCGTGACCGTCCAGGTCCCGCTCGCCTTGGGGAACACCCGTGCGGTGAAGGTCCCGGTCGCCGTCGTCGTCACCGACGACACCAGCGTGGTCGTGCTGCTCCCGGTCGCCTTGAAGGTCACCTTCACGCGCACGCCGGACGCCGGCGACGTGGCGCCGGCGTAGGTCCGGGCGACGCTGCCCGAGATCGTCACCGACCCGCCCGCCGCGACGGAGGAGGCCGAGGCGCTGGCGGTGACCGCCGTGGCCCAGGTCCCGGCGGTGACCGTCCCGACGGAGGCGCTGGCCGCCGGCTGGCCGGTGGTGCCCGCGAACGACACGGACAGGGCGCCGCTCACCTTGAGCGCGACCGTCGCGGTGAAGGTGCCGTCGGCCTTCGTCGTCCCCGAGCCGACCCGCACCGCGGTGCCGCCCGGAGGCGTGACGAGGACGCTGACCGACTTGCTCGCCAGCGGTGTCTCCGTGCCGCCGGCGTCGCGGCGCAGCGTCCCGGTCACCACGACCGACTGGCCGTAGCCGACGTCGGTCTTGTCGACCGCGCCGGTGACCAGCGTCGCCGGCACCTCCACGGTGATCGTCCCGGCGTCCGCCGTCGCCCCCGTGTACGACGTCCCCGCGGGCAGCGACACGCTCACGGTGCCGGTCGCGGTGGGCTTCACGGCGAGCGAGAACGTCCCGTCCGTGGTGGTCTTCGCGGTGCCGAGGGAGAGCACCTTGCCGGCCGGCGTGGTGAGCCGCGCCGCCAGGCTCACGCCCGACGGCACCACGGTGGCGCCGCCCGCCGTGGCGGTGAGGGTGCCGGAGAGGGTGACCGGGTCGCCGTACCAGACGCTGTCCTCGGCCAGCTCCGCCGTCGCCGAGGTGGTGCACCGGGCCGGGGACGCGACGAGGGTCGCCGGCCCGGCGGCGGCGTACACGGTGCCGGCGGTGGTGCGGCCGCGGTAGGTCGTGCTGACGGTGGCCGTCTGGGGCTGGGTCGCGATGCCGGTCGTCGCGGTGACAGGGGCGCCCGCGCTGGCCGGCGCCGTCATCGTCGCGGTCTGCTTGGTCAGCGAGGTCGCCAGGCCCTTGACCGGCCGGCCGCTCGCGGTGTCGACGACCGTGGCGGTGAGCGGGAACGCAGCGCCGGTGCACACGGCGGCGGTGCCGCCGTCGGCGGGGGACTGGCCCGCCGCGCCGAGCGCGATCGTCACCGGCCGGGCGGTGCCCGTCGCGAAGGTCAGCGGGCTGGTCACCGACTTCGTGGCACCGGTCGAGTCGGTGATCGTCGCGGTGACGGTCGTCGCGGTGCTGGTGGTGGCGTTGCAGGCCACCTCGGTCTGCAGCGCGGTCGGGGCCGTGAAGGTGCAGTCCGCCTTCGCCGACCTCCACTGCACGCCCGTCACCGTGCGACCGGTCGGGAGGGACGGCGTCACCGACGCCTGGGTGCCGAGACCGGGGACCGCCGGGTTGTTGACCGCGATCGATGCCCCGAGCACGGTCGGCGCACCGGGCGTCCCGCCGCCGCTCCCGTTGCCGCCGCCGATCAGGAACCGCGAGTCGGCAGCGTTCCAGTGGCCGTCGAGCCAGCTGCCCGGGTCCGGGTACGTCGAGTAGTAGTCGTCGTTGTTGCAGTCGAGGAGGTACTCCCGCTCGGCCGGGCACACCTGCTGCATCGCGAACCCGCCGCCGTCGGCGTAGCACATCGTGTCCGACTCGTCCCAGCAGTGGCCGGCGCGGGTGCCGTGCGGGGCGGTGCTCATGACGCCACCGAGCGTGTGCAGCAGCTCGTGCGCCTCGACCGAGTGCTGGGCGGCGCCGTCGCCGAAGCCCCAGCAGCCCGCGTCGATGCGGGCGTACTGCGCGTAGCTGCCGTTGTTGGGGTTGCCCTGCCCGTCGGCGTCGTTCGGGTACATCGACGCCACCCCGCACAGGACGGTCGCGTCGGTCCACATCAGGTACTTGCGGGCGGGGTCGGTGGAGCCGAGCGCCTGCACCGCCGAGACGGTCGCGCCGAAGGAGGTCATCGAGCCGGCCGGCACGGTCACGTTGAGCACCCGTGCGACACAGGTGCTGCCGGCGGCGTCGGTGACGAAGCGGACGTGCCGGACCCCGCCGGTCAGGGCCGCCGAGCGGTTCATCACGTCGTCGACGCCGGCCGCCCAGAGCTGGAAGCTCGCCTGCAGCGCGGCGAACCGGTTCGTCCGACCGGCCTCGACGACGTACATCGCCTGGGTGCGGTAGCCGCTGCTGCCATCGCCCTCGCAGGTCACGGCCGGGCTGGCGGCCGCCGCCTGGGCCGGCGCGGGCACGCCGAGCTCCTCGGCCGCGGCGTACGCCTCGGCACCGCCGCCGTCACGCTGCCTCAGCTCGGCCGTCGAGACCGGCTGGGTGGGGTCCACGCCCGGCGGCGCCTCGTCGACGTGCTGGCAGGCGCCGGGAAGCGTCCAGTCGAGCGTGTCACTCGTGGGGCAGCGCTCCTCCTGGGTGGGCGCCCCGGACATCCCCGTGACGGCCGGTACGACGAGGGCGAACCCGAGGGCGAGGGCGAGCAGGACACGGCGCATGCCAGCCGCATCGGTGGCTCAGCAGAGGGGCTGAGCGAACGGGCCCGAAGTCGAGACCGGGTCCCAAGCCGGCGAAGCCGGGCTCGCGCACCCGCTCGGGAGCTGTCGGCTTGCCGCCATGCCAGGTCTTGACCTACGGAGGTCGACTGCGGCGCGGCAGCGCGGCGAGAGCCGTCACCGGCAGCTTGCTGCCCGCCCTGCGGCGAAGCCGCGCTCGCGCAAGACCAACGGCGCGGCAGCGCGGCGAGAGCCGTCACCGGCAGCTTGCTGCCCGCCCTGCGGCGAAGCCGCGCTCGCGCAAGACCAACGGCGCGGCAGCGCGGCGGGAGCGTAGCGACGGCAGCTTGCTGCCCCCTGCCGGAGCGGAGACGCGCTCGCGCAAGACAAGGCGAAGACGCGCTCGCGCACCCGCTCGGGAACTGTCGGCTTGCCGCCATGCCAGGTCTTGACCTACGGCGGTCAACTGCGGCGCGGCAGCGCGGCGAGAGCCGTCACCGGCAGCTTGCTGCCCGCCCTGCGGCGAAGCCGCGCTCGCGCAAGACCAACGGCGCGGCAGCGCGGCGGGAGCGTAGCGACGGCAGCTTGCTGCCCCCTGCCGGAGCGGAGACGCGCTCGCGCAAGACAACTAGTGGGGGGCCCAGGCGTCCTCGTCGGCGGTCCGCGAGGTGACGGCCTCGGGGAGCTGGCCGTCGGCGAGCTGCTGGATGGAGACGTCCTCGAAGACCTCGCGCAGGGCGCGGCGGGCCGCGATCCAGACGTGCTGGAGGACCTCGGCGGACTCGTTGTAGTTGACCGCCTCGGGACGCAGGCCGTAGACGGAGACGAGGGGGCCGTCGACGGCGCGGATCACGTCGGCGACCGAGACCGTGGCCGCCTCGCGGGCCATCCGCCAGCCGCCGGACTGGCCGCGCTGCGACATCACGATGCCGGCGCGGCGGAGGTCGGCGAGGATCGCCTGGAGGAAGCCGTGGGGGATGTCCTGCAGGCGGCCGAGCTCCTCGGCACTCACGGCGCGGCCGTCGGACCGCTCCGTCATGGCGATGAGGGCGCGCAGGGCGTAGTCGGACTTGGCGGAGACGCGCATGGGTCCAGTCTCGCAGATTGGTCGACCGAATCACTCGATCCAGTCGTCCCGGTGGCGATTCCAGTGGCAGGGACGTGCGCGGGGCCGGTGTGAGCGATTCGTCGTACTCCGTGCTTGCCGCCTGTTAGCACCGCCCGTATCATTGAAGTTACTGGCGAGTAGCCGCCAACCAACGAAGCATTCCGATCTGGAAACGGTGGGAACAGTGAGCCACTACAAGAGCAACCTGCGCGACATCGAGTTCAACCTCTTCGAGCTCTTCAACGTGCAGGACTACCTCGGCACCGGCCTCTACGAGGAGATGGACGCCGACACCGCGCGCGAGATCCTCTCCGAGGTGGAGCGCATCGCCCGCGAGGACCTCGCGGCGTCCTTCGTCGACTCGGACCGGAACCCGCCGGTGTTCGACCCGAAGACCAACACCGCGCCCCTCCCGGCGTCGTTCAAGAAGTCGTACGACACCTGGATGGAGTCCGGCTTCTGGGGCCTGGGCCTGCCGGAGGAGATCGGCGGCACCACCGCGCCGCCGTCGCTGGTGTGGGCCAGCGGCGAGATGGTGCTCGGCGCGCAGGCGCCGATCTGGATGTACTGCACCGGTCCGTCGATGGGCTCGGTCGTGTTCAAGAACGCCAACGGCGTCGAGCGCGACATCCGCATCGCCGAGATCATGGTCGAGCGCCTCTGGGGCGCCACCATGGTGCTGACCGAGCCCGACGCGGGCTCCGACGTCGGCGCGGGCAAGACCTACGCCACGCCCAACGAGGACGGCTCCTGGAACATCTCCGGCGTCAAGCGCTTCATCACCAGCGCCGAGTCGGACCTGCAGGAGAACATCATGCACCTCGTCCTCGCCCGCCCGAAGGGCGTCGAGGGCATCGGTGGCCCGGGCACGAAGGGCCTCTCGCTCTTCCTGGTCCCGAAGTACCACTTCGACCACCAGACCGGTGAGCTGACGGGCGAGCGCAACGGCGTCTACGTCACCAACGTCGAGCACAAGATGGGCATCAAGGTGTCCAACACCTGCGAGCTCACCTTCGGCGACCCGCAGGTCGGCGGCGGCGAGCCCGCGAAGGGCTGGCTGCTCGGCGAGGTCCACGACGGCATCCGCCAGATGTTCGACGTCATCGAGAACGCCCGCATGATGGTCGGCACGAAGGCCATCGCGACCCTCTCGACCGGCTACCTCAACGCGCTCGAGTACGCCAAGGAGCGCGTCCAGGGCGCCGACCTCACGCAGTCGGCCGACAAGGCCGCGCCGCGCGTGACGATCACGCACCACCCCGACGTGCGTCGCTCGCTGATGACCCAGAAGTCCTTCGCCGAGGCGATGCGCTCGCTGGTCATCTTCACCTCGACCTGGCAGGACAAGGTCCAGCTCGCCAAGGCCGCCGGTGAGCGCGACGAGCTGGCCGAGGCCGTCAACGACCTGCTGCTCCCGATCGTGAAGGGCTACGGCTCGGAGCGCTCGTGGGTGCTGCTGGGCACCGAGTCGCTGCAGACCTTCGGTGGCTCGGGCTTCCTGCAGGAGTACCCGATCGAGCAGTACGTCCGCGACGCCAAGATCGACACCCTGTACGAGGGCACGACGGCGATCCAGGGCCAGGACTTCTTCTTCCGCAAGATCGTCAAGGACCAGGGCAAGGCGCTGGGCCACCTCGCGGCGGAGATCAAGTCGTTCATCGAGTCCGAGGCGGGCAACGGCCGGCTGAAGAACGAGCGCGAGCTCCTCGCGAACGCGCTGGCCGACGCCGAGGCGCTGGTCGGCCTGATGATCAACGACCTGATGTCCGCGCAGGACGACATCAAGAACATCTACAAGGTCGGTCTCAACACCACCCGCGTCCTGATGGCGCTCGGTGACGTGGTCTGCGCCTGGCTGCTGCTCCGCGGCGCCGAGGTCGCGCTCACCAAGCTCGGCGGCGACGCCGGCTCGGACAAGGCCTACTACGAGGGCAAGGTCGCTGCCGCCCAGTGGTTCGCGCAGCTCAACCTGCCGCGCGTGTCGGCCGAGCTCACGATCGCCAAGGGCACCAACCTCGACGTCATGGAGCTCGACGAGGCTGCCTTCTGATCCGCTGAAGCACCCGTACGACGGCCGTCCCGCTCTGCCGGGGCGGCCGTCGTCGTTTTCGCGGCCAGTCGCTGGTTCCCGGGCGCTGGTGCGGGGTAGGAAGGGCGCGTGACGCAGCCGCCCCCGGACCAGCAGCCGACCCAGCACGCCCCGCAGCAGCGCCCCTCGCTGGAGAAGGGCGCTCCCGGACCGGGTCCGCAGCAGCCGCAGCAGCCGCAGCCGCCGGTCGCGCCGGGTCCGCAGCAGCCGCAGCAGCAGTGGCCGGTCGCCCCGCCGCCGAACCCGTACGGCAGCGGGGGCGGCTACCCGCCGTACGGCAGCGGTCCGGGCCACGGACCGGGCTACGGACCGGGCCCGGGCTACGGCGGCCCCGTCCCGCCGTCGAGCGGCGGCAGCGGCAAGGCCATCGCGATCATCATCGGCGCGATCGTGCTGGTCGTGATCCTCTTCTGCGGCGGCATCATCGCCGCGATCGCCGTGATCGCGAACAACGTCGAGGACTCCATCGACGACTGGGACCCGGCCCGCACCGGGGGCCGCGACAACCCGATCACGGTCGACGTGGGCGAGGACTTCGAGATCGACGGCGTCGAGTACGCCGATGGCTGGCGGGTCCAGGCGCCGGAGGACGAGTACAGCGGCGAGACCATCGTCGGCCTGGAGGCGACCAACGAGCGCGACGACGGCTCGAGCGAGTACGCCTACCTGACCTTCACCTTCGTCGACGGCAGCGACGTCGAGGTCGGTCAGATCACCTGCTCCAGCGACGGGCCGATCGCCAACGGCAACTCCGAGGAGCTGTCCTGCTACGGCTCGGACCAGCTCGACCGGCCCTACGACCACATCGAGGTGTCCGCGTCGTAGCCGCCGACAGCTTGCTCAGCCGCGCTCGACCAGGCGGGCGAGGTTGTCGAGCTCGTTGGCGCGGCCGGCGACGATGCGCTGGGTCCACTCCTCGTCGTGCATCGGGTCGATCGTCATCGTCACGAGCGTTCCGCTGTCGGTCGGCGCCAGGTCGACGGTCGTGAGGTGTTCGTACGGCTCCGTGCCCGGGACGAAGTCGACCAGGGAGACATAGCCGAGCCGTTGCGGCCGGGCCACCTCCGTGAACCGCTTGCGGGACTCGGTGGCCAACGGCAGGCCGTGCTGCTCCATGAAGGCCACCTGGGCCGGGTCGACGGCGGTCATCGTGTAGACGAGCTCGCCGCCCTCGGTGACGTCGATGGTGGACACGCCGGTCCGGAAGCCGTCGGGGGCCCACCACCGGCTGATGCCGTCGGCGGTGGTCCAGAGGTCCCAGACGGTGTCCGGGGTCGCGGCGATCTCGCGGGTGAGGGCGAGCTGGTCGTTGAGGGGTGCGTTCATGTCCACTAATGTATGCGTTGGAACGCATATGTCAAGGGTGCGAGAGGATCCGGTCGTGGATGAGCAGCGGGTGCTGGCGGCCCTGGCGGAGCCGACGAGGTTCGAGATCGTGCGGCACCTCGCCGCCTCGCCCCGGACCATCGGTGAGCTCGTCGAGCGGACCGGGGCCCAGCAGCCCCAGGTGACGCGGCACGTGCAGGCGCTGGAGGCGGCGGGTGTGGTGTCGGTCCACCAGCTCGGGCGCCGTCGGGTCGTCGCGCTCGATCGCCGACGGCTGCGCGGTCTGGCCGATTGGCTCGGCGCGGTCGCGGTGGGGAGCCCCTCCGACGATGCGTTGGTGCAGTACGAGCGCGCGATCGCCGCGGAGGAGGCCGGCATCGCGGCCGGTGTCACCGACCGGACGGTCGAGGTCGGCGTCGACGTCGCCGCCCCGCCTGCGGACGTCTGGCGGGCGTGGACCGATCCGGACGTCGTACGACGGTGGTGGGCGCCTGAGCACTTCGAGGTCGCCGAGGCCATCGTCGAGCCGTGGGTCGGCGGGCGGGTCGCGATCGTGCTGCGCGAGGGCGACGGGACGCTCCACCGTGCGGCCGGCGAGGTGCTGGCCGTCGATCCCGTCCGACGCCTGGAGCTCGAGCTGTCGCCGCTCGGCGCCGACGGCGTGCCTCTCTTCAGGCTGGTCCAGGTCGTCGCCCTGGCCGAGGATGCCGGTGGCACGCGGGTGGACCTGACGATCCGGCTGTCGGGGGTCGGGCCTGAGGGCGCGGCGGTGGCGGGCGGCGTACGGCTGGGCTGGGAAGAGACGCTGACGTCCCTCGCCCGGCTGCTCGACGTGTCCGCGTCGTAGGAACCCTCCCCGGCGCACGCCGAGTCGCTAGTGTCGGCGCCGTGAGCGATTCCGAGCTGCTGGCCGGGTACGTCGACGCGTGGTGGAGCTCCGTGCAGGACTTCGTCGCCCTGCTGGAGGAGCTGGGCCCGGAGGACTGGACGACACCCACCGACCTCGCCGGCTGGGACGTGAAGGCCGTCGCCTCGCACACGGCGCACCTCGAGTCGCTGCTCGCGGGTGGGCCCGACGAGCAGGCCGAGATCGGCGACCTGCCGCACGTCACCGGACCCATGGGGCAGTTCACCGAGATCGGCGTGGTGACCCGGCGCGACGCCGACCCCACGGCGATCGTCGAGGAGCTGCGCAACCGCACGGCGGCGCGCCACGCGACGCTGGTGGCCGAGCCTCCGACGGACGCCGCGGCGCCGGCCCCGGGCATCTTCGGGATGATCGGCTGGAGCACCCGCACGCTGCTGCGCAACCGACCGCTGGACGTGTGGATGCACGAGCAGGACATCCGACGCGCGGTCGGACGCCCCGGCGGCATGGACACGGCCGGCGCGCAGCACACCGCCGACTACCTCGTCGAGGCCTTCGGCTTCGTCGTCGGCAAGCGCGTCGCCCCTCCCGTCGGTACGACGGCGGTGCTGGCGGTCGAGGGCAGCGCGCCCGTCGCGGTCGAGATCGGCGAGGACGGCCGCGGCCGGACGCTGGCCGTCGTACCGGAGCAGCCCACGGTGCGCCTGGACATGGACCGGGAGTCCTTCATCGTGCTCGCCGGTGGCCGTCGTGCCGCGGCGCCGGGAGGCGTCCGGATCACCGGCGACAGCGAGCTCGGGCAGCGCATCGTCGACCACTTCGCCACGACCCCCTGAGAGGACGGCCGATGTCCGAGAAGTGGAAGGTCGCCGACCTGCCCGACCAGACCGGGCGGACCGTCGTCGTCACCGGGCCGACGCTGGGCGGCCTGGGCCACCACACCGCGCTGGAGCTGGCCCGCCGCGGGGCCCGGGTGGTGCTCGCCGGCCGCAACCCGGCCAAGGTCGAGGAGACCGCCGGTGCGATCCGCGGGGAGGTGCCCGACGCCCTGCTCGAGGCGCTGCACCTGGACCTCGCGAGCCTCGCGTCGGTGCGTGCCGCGGCCGCTGCCGTCGAGCAGATCGGCGCGATCGACGTCCTCGTCAACAACGCGGGCGTGATGGCGACGCCGTACTCCCGCACGGCGGACGGGCTCGAGCTGCAGATGGCGACCAACCACTTCGGTCCCTTCCTGCTGACGGGCCTGCTGCTGCCCCAGATCGCCGACAGCGGCGACGGGCGCGTGGTCAACGTGTCGTCGCTGTTCCACAACTACGCGCTCAAGCCGCCGCTGGGGAACCCGCGCGACCAGATCGGTCGCTACAGCAAGTGGCGGGTCTACGCCCAGTCGAAGCTCGCCAACCTCTACGCCACGGCGGAGCTGGACCGGCGCCTGCGCGAGGCCGGCCTGCCGGTCCGGGCGCTCGCCGCGCACCCGGGCTTCTCCGGCACCCACCTCGCCGCCAACGGGCAGTACGGCCGCTCGTCGGGCGGTGTCGCCACGATCCTCGACGCCGGGGTGCGGGCCGTCGCCCAGTCGGCCGCGGCCGGTGCCTGGCCGTCGCTGATGGCCGCGACCGCCGACCTGCCCGGCAACACCTTCGTCGGCCCGGCCGGCCCCGGCCAGCTCGGTGGCGCGCCGCGCAAGGTGGGCCGGAGCCGGCTGGCGAGGGACGAGGAGGCGGCCCGCGTGCTGTGGGAGATCAGCGAGGAGACCGTCGACCTCCGCTACCCCTGACCGGGCGGCAATGAGCCGCAGGTAAAGGATCGCGCGACTGCCCGTGCGTCGCGCCGCCCGCAATTACCCTGAGGTGACGGAATCACCGGCGCGCCGGACGGTGAATCCGTGGCTGGGGGGCTTGCGATGGTGTCGATCGCGCAATGGCTCGTCGCCGAGGGCCTGCTGGATGCCTCCCAGCTCGCCTCGGCGACCGATCGACAGCGCCGTCAGGGCGGTTACCTCGGCGACCACCTGGTCGAGGCCGGCCACCTCACGGCGGAGGAGTTCTACGACGCGCTGGAGCGGTCGTGGCGGCAGGAGCGCCGGGACCTGGTCGCGGACCCGCCCGACGGAGCGCTCCTGGTCGAGCTCGACCTGGAGCGCACGGTCGAGCTCGGGTGGATCGCCTGCGAGCTGGGCGACGACGGATCCGTCGTGGTCGCCTCGTCCGTCCCGCCCACCGAGGACCTGGTGGCCGAGGTGCTCGACCACTTCCCGGGACGCCAGCCCGAGTTCGCGTCGTGCCGGGGCGACGACCTCGACAGCGTCGCCATCGCGGCGCGGGTGGAGCGGCTCGCCGGCGCCCGTCGTACGCCGCCGGCCCGGCTGGTCCACCCGATCCACATCGCCCTCGCGGCCGTCGGCGCCCCGGTCGCCATGGCCGCTGCGGTGCTGGTGCCGCTCGACGTCCTCGCCGTGCTCCTGCTCGCCGCTGCCGCCGCCTTCCTGGTCGGTGGGGTGATCCAGGTGCTCACCGGCTACGCGCTCCTGGCGGGGCTCGACGGGCCGGGCTCCTCCACGGGCACCGGGCTGGCGGCGGTCGTGGACGACAGCGAGCTGCCGCTCTACACGGTGATCGTGCGGGTCTGCGGCGGCCGGGAGGGCCTGGAGGAGCTCTTCGACAACTTCCGCGCCCTCGACTACCCCCGCGACCGGACCGACGCGATCATCGTCGTGGCGCAGGAGGACGTCGAGACCCTCAGGGCGCTCCGGGCGACCAGCCCGCGCGGCTGGGTGCGGGTGGCTCGCGTGCCGATGGCGGACTTCGTCGACGTCGTACAGGCGTGCGACCACGGGCTGGCCCTGGCCCGCGGGCGCTACGTCGTCGCCTACGACCAGGACGAGCGGCCGGCCCCGGACCAGCTGCGCCGGGCCGTCGAGGTCTTCGAGAGCGACCTCGCCGCCCGACTCGCGGGCGCCTCGCCGGCGCCGCCCCTCGTCGGGCTGCGGGTGGCGCGGCGGAGCGGGTCCCAGCCGTTCGCGCTCGACCGCATGGCCGAGGCGGACGAGGCGCTCGGCTTCGGCGGCCCGAGCGGGCGGGGCCCCGCCCGCTCGCCGGAGGTGACCGCCGTGCACTTCAACATGCGGCTCCTGCGCCGGCTGGGTGGGTTCGGCCTGCTCCTGTCGCGCGGCGGGCCGCGGGGGAACGGCGATGCCACCCCGCGGATCGAGGCCCTCGACTCGAGCTCGGTGCGTGCCTCGGCCCCGGACGCCCTCGCGTGGTGGGACCAGCAGGCCGATGCGTTCAGCCAGGACGTGCTCGACGTCGCGACCCGCACCGTCGCCCTGCTGCGCCGCGGGGCCGAGCGGCCGGCCGAGGAGGCCTCGGCGGTCGCGGCACGGCTGGGCGCCATCCTGCTGCTCCTCAGCTACCCCGTCGTCCTCGGTGGCGGCGTGGCAGCGGCCCTGCGCAGCAGCGGGATGGTCGGATCGCTCGCCGGCAACGCCGCCTCGGTCGCGATCGGGGAGGTGGTCCTGGTGGTCGGCGCGGTCACGATCGTGGCGGCGGCCTTCCTCGCGCGCCGCCGCGGGTGGCGCGCCGGCGTCGACGCACTCGCCCTGCCGGTGCTCTGGCTGCTCTACTCCTTCGCGGCCTGGGCGGCGTTGTACGCCGTCCTGCTCCGGCCGCGGAGGGTGCGCCGGCCCTGACCCCGTCCCGCTCCTGCCGGCCGCCGAGCCCGGGAGGCCGACCCTCCGACAGCCGGTCCGGAGGAGGCCCTACGCTGGGCAGATCTCGGGACGAAAGGGATGTGCGATGTCGTTCATCTTCGACCACCAGGCCCTGCCATCGACGCCGCCGGCGCCGGCCGCGCTGCCGGAACGCGTCCGGGCCCGGATCTGGGCGGGCCTGTTCGCCCTCGTGCTGCTCGCCGCCGTCGTCGGCTCGGCGCTGCTGTTCTGACGGGGAGGGCACTCAGGCCGCGAGCGGCACGGTGCCCGGCATCACCGTCGGCGCGCAGTCGCAGGTGTCGCTGCACGCCAGGTAGGTGTGCACCGCGTGCCCGCAGGCCGGGCACGGCAGGTCGTGGCTGAGGTACTGCTGGGTGGTCTGCTCGGTGGTCCACATGGCCCTGTCTCCTCGTCCTGGCGTCGTGGTGTGTCTTCATAAGGACCACGAACGAGATCGGCCAGATACGACAGATGTGGAGACTTTTCCGCGGACGTCCTCTCAGCGGCCGCGGGGGCCGTACACCGCCTCGGCCTTCTTGAACGCCGCCTCGCGGGCCGCCTTGGTGTTGCGGGCGGCCAGCAGGTAGGCCTGCTCGATCCGCTCGCGGGAGAAGGTACGACGGGCCGAGGCGGTCCAGGTGTCGTTGAAGAGGCGCTTGGCGGCCGCGACGGCGTCGGGCGACTTGCGGGAGATCTCGTTGGCGATCGCGAGCGCCCCGGTAAGCGGGTCGTTGTCGAGGCGGGTCACCAGGCCGAGCTCGTGGGCGCGGGTGCCGTCGAAGACCTCGGCGGTCATGGTGAGCAGCTTGGCCTGGTCGATGCCGACGAGCTCCTTGAGCGCCTGGATGCCGGACATGTCGGGGATCAGGCCCCACTTGCCCTCGAGGACGGACCACCGCGAGTCGGGGGTGGCGACGCGGAAGTCGGCGGCGAGGGCGATCTGGAGGCCGCCGCCGAGGCAGTGCCCGTGCACGGCCGCGATCACCGGGACGGGGATCCGGCGGAAGGCCCACGGGGCCTCCTGGAAGAGGTTGGTGCCGCGCAGCGGCCGCGGGATGAACGCCTTGGCGATGCCGGCGGGGCTGCGCATGACCGAGGCGAAGTCGAGGCCGGCGCAGAAGGCGTCGCCCTCGCCGCTGATGACGACGGCGCGCAGGGTCTTGTCCTTGCGCAGCCGGTGGGCGGTGGCGACGAGCTCCTCGAGCGTCTCGAGGGTCAGCGCGTTGAGCTTGTCCGGACGGTCCAGCCGGACGTGGGCGATGCCGTCGGTGATCGTGCAGGTCACGGTGCTCATGGCGCCATGCTACCCGCCAGTAACCACGAACGTCATGCGAAGCGGCCGCCGAGGCGACCGGATCGCATGACGTCCGGGGCGTGGAGGGTCAGGCCGCCTTGGCCAGCTCCTGCTTCGCGGCGGCGCTCTCGAGGAGGCGCTGCATGACGCGGCGCTTGCGCTTGTCGGCGGTCGCCATCGCGTAGAGCAGCTTGAGCTGGCTGGGGAGGTTCTTGGTGTTCGTGGTGGCGAGCCAGCCGTTCGGGAAGGACAGGCGCACGACGCGGTGCCAAGCGCTGTAGACCTGCTGCGGGAGCGGCGCCTCGTGGTAGTTCAGGCCGTACTTGTCGAAGACCGCCTTCACCTTCGGGGCGACCTCGGCGTACCGGCTGCTGGGCAGGTCGGGGAAGAGGTGGTGCTCGATCTGGTGCGACAGGTTGCCGGTCATGATGTGCATCAGCTTCGAGCCGGAGATGTTGGCGGAGCCGAGCATCTGGCGCAGGTACCACTGGCCCCGCGTCTCCTTCTCCGGGATCGACTTCAGCTCGAAGGTCTCGACGCCCTCGGGGAAGTGGCCGCACATGATGACCGAGTGCGACCAGAGGTTGCGCACGACGTTGGCGGTGAAGTTCGCGGCGAGGGCCGGCAGGAACGAGCCGGTCGGCGCGGCGAGGACCGGGTTGACGACGTAGTCCTTCGTCGCCTGCTTGCGGATCTTCCTCAGCGTGTTGCCGAGGTTGCGCTTGAACTCCTCGCTGCGCTTCTCCTTCGGCGTGCGCAGGTTGCGGCCCAGCTCGAGGTCGTACGCCGCGATGCCGTACTCGAAGAAGCACGCGTTGATGAAGTTCCACAGCGGCTGCGCGAGGTAGAGCGGGTACCAGCGCTGCTCCTCGTCGACGCGCATGATGCCGTAGCCGAGGTCGTTGTCCTTGCCGACGATGTTCGTGTACGTGTGGTGGATCTCGTTGTGCGAGTGCTTCCAGCCCTCGGCGGTCGAGGCGTTGTCCCACTCCCACGTGGTCGAGTGGATCTTCGGGTCACGCATCCAGTCCCACTGGCCGTGCATGACGTTGTGGCCGATCTCCATGTTCTCGAGGATCTTGGCCACCGAGAGGCCGACGGTGCCGGCGACCCAGGCGGGCGGGAAGATGCTCACGAGCAGCGCGGCGCGCGAGGCCAGCTCCAGCTTGCGCTGCACGTCGACCATCTTGCGGATGTACGCCGCGTCCTCCTCGCCGCGCGCGTCGAGCACCTCCTGGCGGATGGCGTCGAGCTCGGCACCGAGCGCCTCGATGTCCTCGGGGGAGAGGTGGGCGATCGGGTTGTCGGCCTTGTTGGTCACAGTCGTCATGGGGTGTGGCTCCTTCGTGGGTGGGGGGAGTCAGTGGTCGATGTGGCAGTCGCCGGCGGCGGCGCTGATGCAGGTCTGGATCTTCACGCCGTCCGGGTGGGTCTCACCGGGGACGGCGACGGTGAGCTCGCCGTTGCGCAGGTCGCGGACGACGCCGGACTTCATCGGCAGCACGCAGCCCATGCAGATGCCCATCCGGCACCCGCTCGGCATCAGCACGCCGGCCGACTCGGCCGCGTCGAGGATCGGGGTCGAGCCGTCGGCCTCGACGCTCACGCCCGACGAGCCGGTGAAGGTCACCGTGCCGCCGGTGCTGTCGGCGTCGGCCGCGATGACGGCCGGGCGGAAGCGCTCGGTGTGGAGCGTGAGCCGGCGCTCGTCGTAGAAGGCCTCGAGGGTGTCGAGCAGCCCGGCCGGCCCGCAGGCGTACGCCGTGCGCGTGGTCAGGTCGGGGACCTCGGCCTCGAGGTCGGCCGTCGTCAGCAGGCCGTCGGTGTCGGTGTGCCGCTCGATGAGGCGCAGGCGCCCGGCCTCGGCGTGCGCACGCAGCTCGGCGCCGAAGATGACCTCGTCCTTCGCCATCGCGGAGTGCACCAGGACGATGTCGTAGGCGGCGCGGGCCTCGCCCTCGTTGCGCGAGTAGAGGTTGCGCAGCATGCCGATCACCGGGGTGATGCCGGAGCCGGCGGTGACGAGGAGCAGCTTCTGCCGCTGGCCGGCCTTCGGCTGCGGCAGCACGAAGTCGCCCTCGGCCTGCGCGAGCTGGAGCATCTGGCCCGGACGGGCGGTGCGCACGAGGTGCTGCGAGACCGCGCCGCCGGGGATCGCCTTGACGGTGATCGAGATCCGGCCGTCACGGCGGGGGCCGTGGGTCAGCGAGTAGGTGCGCCACAGGCGCACGCCGTCGACGTCCACGCCGACCCGGACGTACTGGCCCGGGATGTGCCCGGCCCAGTCCCGGCCGGGCTTGATGACGATGGTGGCGGCGTCGGCGGTCTCCGACTCGACGGCCACGATCCGGCCCTGCAGGCCGGAGGCGGCGCCGGGGCGGAGCGGCGCGAAGTGGTCGAGCAGGTCGTCGACGGACAGCGGGGTCACTGCCGCGTCCAGGAGGTTGCGCAGCCCGGACGAGAGCCGCCCGGTGCGGGCGGCCGCGAGGGGGCCGGCGGTCGTCGTACTCACACCACCAGACTCCCAACTCGGGCCGCTAAACTCATGACCACAGTCGGTGAATCTTCCGGCTCCTTTTGTTCGCAGGGAGTGAAAGAGGGCGAGATGCCGCGTCGAGTGTTGCGCAGGCCACGGGCCGGCGAGAGCGTCCTGCTCCCGCCGGAGACCGTCGCCGCGATCCGCGCCGACCTGGCGACGGTCGCCGACGACGTGGTCGACCAGATCATCCGCGAGGTGCCGCCCTACGAGGACGCCTTCAGCGGGCCCATGGGCGAGACCATCCGCGGCGCCGTGCAGGTCGCGCTCGGCGGCTTCCTCTCCCTCATCAGCGACCGGCGCGGCCCGGACGCCCTCGCGCCGCGGGCCTCCGCCGTCGACGGCGCCTACCAGCTGGGGCGCGGCGAGGTCAGGAGCGGGCGTACGACGGACGCGCTCCTGTCGGCGTACCGGATCGGTGCGCGGGTCTCCTGGCAGCACCTGTCGGCGAAGGCGGTGCAGCAGGGCATCGACCCGGCCCAGATGGCGTCCTTCGCCGAGCTCGTCTTCGCCTACATCGACGAGCTCTCGGCGGCGAGCGTCGCCGGCCACCAGGACGAGTCGGCCACCGAGGGCCGGATCCGGCAGCGGATGGCGGAACGGCTGGCGCGCCACCTGCTCGTCGGCGCCCCCGAGGCGACCGTGCTGGCGTCGGCGGAGCGGGCCGAGTGGACGCCGCCGACCACGCTCACGGCCGTGCTCGTCCACGAGTCGCAGGCGGGCTCCCTGCTGCAGACCTTCAAGCGCGGGACCCTGCTGACCGCCGACCTGCCCGACCTCGACGGCGACGCGCTGCTGATGGTCCCCGACGCGCACGACCGGGCCCGGGCCGTGCTGCTGCGCGCCGTGCGCGGCCGCGACGCGCTCGTCGGGCCGCCGCGGCCGTGGATGCAGGTCCGCGAGTCCTTCGACCGGGCGGTCCGTGCCCGCTCCCTCGGCCTCACCGGCGACACTGAGCTGCACCTGCCGCGGCTGGTGCTGACCGCCGACCCGCGGGCGCTCGAGGACCTGCGGGCCGTCGTACTCGCACCTCTGGCGGAGCTGCGCCCCGCCGCCGCCGCCAAGCTGCGCGAGACGCTGCGGGCGTGGCTGCTGCACCAGGGCCGGCGTGACGACGTGGCGGCCGCGCTGTTCGTGCACCCGCAGACGATCCGCTACCGCATGACCCAGCTCCGCGAGCTCTACGGCGATCGTTTGGAGGATCCCGCTACGGTCCTCGCGCTGACCCTTGCGCTCGGTGTGGAGGAGGAATCCGGATGAGGTCGTGGGCCACTCGGGGGCTGATGGCGGCGGCGGTGGTGCCGGTCCTGCTGGCCGCCGGCTGCACGACGGCCGAGAAGGATGGCGACGACTCCCCGGACGCCAGCGCCAACCGCCAGCCGATCGAGGCCGGTGACCGCTACGTGGCCCTCGGCGACTCCTACACCTCCGCGCCCGGCGTGGGTACGACGACGGGCCCGGCGGGCTGCCTGCGCACCGACGGCAACTACCCGACGCTGCTCGCGGGCGCCCTCGACCTCGAGCTCACCGACGTCAGCTGCGGAGGCGCGAAGACCGACGACATGACCAAGCCGCAGGTCGTCGGCTCCGAGACCGTTCCGGCGCAGGTCGACGCGGTCACCGAGGACACCGACCTGGTGACCCTCAGCATCGGCGCCAACAACGGCTCGGTCTACGGCAACCTCGTCGTCAGCTGCGCCCGCCTCGCCACGACGAACCCGACCGGCGCCCCGTGCTCCGACCTCGCTCAGAAGAACCCCGACGTGCTGCCCCAGGTCTTCGACGGCGTCGAGGCCGGCATCGTCGAGACCGTCGGCGCGATCCTCGACCGGGCACCCCACGCCCGCGTCGTGATCGTCGGCTATCCCCAGATCATCCCCGCGCAGGGCACTTGCGCCCTGCTGCCCCTCGCCGAGGGCGACTACGCGTTCGGGCGCGGCGTGCTGCAGGAGTTCGTCGAGGCGCAGGCCGAGGCCGCCGAGAAGGCCGGGGCCGAGTACGTCGACGTGTGGGCCGCCTCCGAGGGCCACGACATCTGCGGGCAGGAGCCGTGGGTGGCCGGCTTCCGCCCGGCGGAGGCCGGGACGGCGTACCACCCGTACGCGGAGGAGCAGGCGGCCGTGGCCGACCTGCTCGAGTCCACCGTGTCGGGACCGTAGGTGAGCGCGCGGCTGCGGGCGGCCGGCGCACTGCTCTGCGCCCTCACGCTCGGGGGTTGCTCCTCCTCCGCGTCGGGCGAGGGCGGCGGCTCCCCGGCCCCGGCGACCGTGCGCCCGTCAGTGACGACCACGCCGGAGCAGTCGCTGGGCCTGTCGTATGTCGCCCTCGGTGACTCCTTCACTGCAGCACCGGGCGTGGGCGAGCCGACCGGGCCGGGCGCTTGCTTCCGCACCGACGCGAACTACCCGCACCTCCTCGCCGAGCGCCTCGGGCTGGACCTCGCCGACGTCAGCTGTGCCGGCGCGACCAGCCGCGACCTGCACGCGCCGCAGCCCCTGGTCGGCGTGCCTGCCCAGCTCGCCGCCGTCACCTCCCGCACGGAGCTGGTCACCCTGAGCATCGGCGCCAACGACGGCGGGCTCTTCGCGGCCCTCGCGAGCCAGTGCGTCGGTCTCGGCCAGCTCGGGCAGGAGCAGCGGGCCCGCTCGTGCGTCGGTGACGAGCGCTTCGCGGAGGACCGCCTGAGGGCCGAGCTGGCGGAGCTGTCGCGGGAGACGGTGCGCTCGGTCCGCGCGATCCGGAAGCGGGCGCCGCGCGCCGAGCTGGTGGTGATCGGGTACCCGCAGCTCGTCCCGGCGCGGGGGACGTGCGAGGCTCTGCCGCTCGATCCCGACGAGGTGCCCTTCGTGCACGAGGTCAACAGCCGGGTCGCCGCCGCCGTGGAGGACGGGGCGCGGACCGCGCGCGTCGCCTATGTCGACATGTGGAGCGCCAGCGAGGGCCACGACGCCTGCGCGCCGCAGCCGTGGGTGGCCGGGCTCAGGCCCGTCGGTCCGGGTGCCCCGCTCCACCCCTACGCGGCGCACCAGGTCGCGGTGGCCGACGCCCTCGCAGCGCTGGTCTCCTAGCCCGCGAGGAAGGTGAACCGCACCTCGCGCACCTCGTTGTCGACGTTGAGGTCGACCAGGCAGATGCTCTGCCAGGTGCCGAGCGCGAGCCGGCCGTCGAGGACCGGGACGGTGGCGTAGGGCGGGATGAGCGCCGGCATCACGTGCGAGCGGCCGTGGCCGGGGGAGCCGTGGCGGTGCTGCCACCGGTCGTCGGCGGGCAGCAGGTCGGCGAGGGCCGCGAGCAGGTCGTCGTCGCTGCCCGCGCCGGTCTCGAGGATCGCGATGCCGGCGGTGGCGTGCGGGACGAAGACGTGGAGCAGTCCGTCCCCGCGGCCGGCGGCGTACGACGCACAGTCGCGGGTCAGGTCGAGGACGGCCTCGCGGTCGCCGGTGCGGTAGGTGCGGGTCTCGCTGTCCATCCGACCATCCTGCTTCAAGGCG
>NZ_JBYCZV010000010.1:0-216163 GCF_057586415.1 Nocardioides sp. SRI_004 | reverse complement strand
CGGCGGGCCCGGTCGGCCGTACGGCGGTGACCGCGCCCGGCGCGGAGACCGGCGCCTCGATGGTCTCGTCGGTGGCCAGCGCCGCGAGGCGCTCGAGATCGGCGCGGAGGACCGCCGCGTCGTCGTACCGCTCGGCGGGGTCCTTGGCGAGGGCCTTGGCGACCACGGCGTTGAGGCCGTCGACGAGCTGGCCGGAGCCGGGCAGCTGCGGGATCGGCGCCGTCTGGTGCGCGAGCGCGACCTGGACGTCGGTGCCCTGGTAGGGCTCGTGCCCCGTGAGGCAGGTCCAGAGCAGGCAGCCGAGGGCGTAGAGGTCGCTGGCCGGTGACGCGGGAAGGCCGGCGGTGCGCTCGGGGGAGAGGTAGGACCAGGTGCCGGCGACCATGCCGGTCGCGGTCGGCGCGGGGCCGTCGATGCCGTCGGAGCGCGCGATGCCGAAGTCGCAGAGGTAGGCGTGCACGTCGTCGGTCCCGGCGCCGCGGAGCAGCACGTTGCCGGGCTTCACGTCGCGGTGGATGACGCCGACCCGGTGGGCGTCGCCGAGCCCGCGCGCGAGCTGGGCGCACAGCAGCAGCGCCTGGCGGGCCGGCATCGGGCCCTGGTCCTTCAGCAGCGTGCCGAGGTCGGCGCCGTCGACGTACTGGGTGACGATGTACGGCGTCCCGTCGACCTCGTCGTGGTCGTGGATCGCGATCACGTACGGCGAGTCGAGGCGCGCCAGCGCGGCCGCCTCCGCCTGGAAGCGCGCCCGGAACTCCGGCGACTGCGCGAGCACCCCGGTGATCACCTTCAGGGCGACGGTGCGGCCCAGTCGGGGGTCGGTCGCCGCGAAGACGATGCCCATCCCGCCCTGGCCGAGCACCCGGTCGAGCCGGTACCGGCCGAACTCCTCGCCGACATTCGGCACGCGCATGGAAACCCCCGAGATTGGTGACTGTGGTGGAACGGTGTGGCGCAAGTCTGCCCGAACCCGGCGCCGCGCAACCCGGCAGCCGGGTCAGGCGTCGAGGCCTGCGACCTTCCGGGCCGTCGCGCGGAAGTCCGTCGCCACGTCCTGGCCGTCGAGGTAGCCGCCCACGAGCATCGCGTCGCGCAGCAGCACCAGGGACGCGGCGGTGGCGGCGGGATCGGGCGAGCCGGCTGCCGTCGCCAGCTCGGTCAGGGTGCCGCGGAACCACTCCCGGTGCGTGCGTACGACGGCCCGCACCGGCCCCTCGGCGTCGGGGTACTCGGCGCTGGCGTTGATGAACGGGCAGCCTCGCGTGTGCAGCCGGGTGGCATCCTGCGCGACCCCGTCGATGACGAGGGCGAGCAGCTCGGCCGGCGCGGCGTCGCGGGCCGCGGCCTCCTCGGCCGCGGCGGCGAACAGCCCGCGGATCACCGCGTCCTCGTGCTCGAGGTAGGCGACGACGAGCGCCTCCTTGCCCGGGAAGTGGCGGTACATCGTGGCCCGGGTGACCCCGGCCTCGGCGAGCACCCGGTCGACCCCGACGCCGTGGATGCCCTCCTCGTAGAAGAGCCGGGTCGCCGTACGCAACAGGCGCTCGCGGGGCTCGGAGACCTTGGTGGTCGGGGGCGCAGCGTCGGGCACGGGACCGATCCTACGAATTCCCCTCTTGACGGAATGCATCGCGATCCTCCACAGTTGGACAAGAAAAAGAACGAACGTTCTTTCTACATCCTACAGGAGGAAGCCATGAACACCACCGCCAGCACCGTCACCCCCCGCGAGGCCGCCGAGGTCGCCGCCGCCAACGCCTCCGGCCGCCAGCCCGTCGTCTTCGTCCACGGCCTCTGGCTGCTGCACAGCAGCTGGGACGCCTGGAAGGCCTACGTCGAGGACCGCGGGTACGCCGCCGTCGCCGTCGACTGGCCCGGCGACGAGGCGGACGTCGCCGCCGCCCTCGCCAACGAGGGCTCGCTCGCCGGAACCTCGGTGCGCGACGTCGCCGACCACGTCCAGGAGGTCATCGAGGGCCTCGACCGGAAGCCGATCGTGATCGGGCACTCGTTCGGCGGACTGCTCGTCCAGATCATCGCCGGCCGGGGGATCGCCGCCGGCACCGTGACCATCGACCCGGCCCCGAGCCAGGGCGTCCTGCCGCTGCCCTTCTCCTCGCTCAAGGCGGCCTTCCCGGTCCTGGGCAACCCCCTGAACTACGGCCGCACGGTCACCCTGACCTTCGACGAGTTCCGCTACGGCTTCGCCAACGCCGTCTCCGAGGAGGAGGCTCGCGCCCTCTACGACGGCTTCCACACCCCGGCCCCCGGGCGGCCGCTCTTCCAGGCCGCGACCGCCAACTTCAACCCCGCGGCGAAGACCAAGGCGGCGAAGAAGAACGCCGACCGCGGCCCGCTCCTGGTGGTGACCGGCGAGAAGGACCACATCGTCCCCTTCGCGATGGCCAACGCGGCGTTCAAGAAGCAGCGCAAGAACCAGCACCACGTGACCGAGATCGTGGAGATCCCCGGCGTCGGCCACTCGCTGGTGATCGACAGCCACTGGCAGGAGGTCGCCGACGCCGCGCTGGACTTCCTGTCCCGCAACGGACTCGGCGCCTGACGCCCGGCCGCTCCCGAATAGGATCGACCCCCGTGAAGACCCTCGTGATCGGCACCGGTGGCCGCGAGCACGCGCTCGCCCTCGCTCTCTCCCGCGACCCCGCGGTGAGCGAGGTGCACGCGGCGCCGGGCAACCCGGGCATCGGTGCCTTCGCGACGCTGCACGAGGTCGACCCGATGGACGGCGACGCCGTGGCCGCGCTGGCGACCGAGGTCGGCGCCGACCTGGTGGTCGTGGGCCCCGAGGCGCCGCTCGTGGCCGGTGTCGCGGACGCCGTCCGGGCCGCCGGCATCGCGGTCTTCGGGCCGTCGGCCGCCGCTGCGCAGCTGGAGGGCTCCAAGGCCTTCTCCAAGGAGGTCATGGCCGCTGCGGGCGTGCCGACCGCCGGCTCGCGCACCTGCCGGACCCCCGAGGAGGTCGCCGCCGCGCTCGACGAGTTCGGGGCGCCGTACGTCGTGAAGGACGACGCCCTCGCCGCGGGCAAGGGCGTCGTGGTGACCCGCGACCGGGCCGAGGCGGAGGAGCACGCCGCGGCCTGCGGCACCGTGGTGATCGAGGAGTTCCTCGACGGACCGGAGGTCTCGCTGTTCGCGGTCTGCGACGGCACGACGGCGTACCCGCTGCAGCCCGCCCAGGACTTCAAGCGGATCTTCGACGGCGGTCGCGGTCCCAACACCGGGGGCATGGGCTCCTACTCGCCGCTGGCCTGGGCGCCCGCGGACCTCGCGTCCGTGGTCATGGAGCAGGTCGTCCAGCCGACCCTCGACGAGATGGGCCGCCGCGGAGCGCCCTTCGTCGGCTGCCTCTACGTCGGCCTCGCGCTGACGAAGAGCGGCCCACGGGTGATCGAGTTCAACTGCCGCTTCGGCGACCCGGACATCCAGCCGGTGCTGGCCGTCCTCGAGTCGCCCCTCGGGGAGCTGCTGTCCGCCGCCGCGCGGGGCCGCCTCGCCGACGTACCCGCTCCGACCTTCCGCGACGGCGCCTCGGTGACCGTCGTCCTCGCCTCTGCCGGCTACCCCGAGTCGTCCTCGAAGGGCGACGTCATCACCGGCGTCGGCGCGGCCAACGGTGTCTCCGACGTCGACGTGATCCACGCCGGCACCGCCCTCGCCGACGGTCCCGACGGCCCCCGGCTCGTCACGGCCGGTGGCCGCGTGCTCGCCGTGCGCGCGGTCGGGTACGACGTCGCCGACGCCCGCGCCCGGGCCTACGCCGCCGCCGACCTGATCAGCTTCGACGGCCTGCAGCGCCGCTCCGACATCGCCGCCGAGCCGCTCGGCGTCGTCGAGGGCGCCTCGCTCACCGAGGACTGACAGCCTTGGTCACGATCCGGGTCGCCACGGACGGTGACCTCGACGCCGTCGCGGCCATCTACGCCCGCGAGGTCCGCGAGGGCACCGCGACCTTCGACCTCGTCCCGCCGCCGCGCGGCAAGTGGGAGGGGCTGCTCGCCTCGTCGCACCCCGGCGACCACTTCCTGGTGGCGGCGGACGACGACGGCACTGTCCTCGGCTTCGCCTACTCCTCGGAGTTCCGCCCGAAGGGCGCCTACGACGGCACCCGCGAGGTCACCATCTACCTCGACCCCGCCGCCTCGGGCCGTGGCCTCGGCCGGACCCTGTACGACGAGCTGCTGGCCCGGATGGCGGCCGGCGGCGTCCGCACCGCGCTGGCCTGCATCTCCCTGCCCAACGACGCCAGCGAGGGCCTCCACCGCGCGTGCGGGTTCGAGCGCCAGGGCGTGCTCCGCGAGGTCGGCCGGAAGTTCGACCGGTGGATCGACGTCGTGTGGTGGCAGCGGATCCTGGCTGACTGACGCGCCGCGCGGACTGGCAGAGTGGCGCCATGGCTGAGTCCGCCGAACAGGTCCACGCCCGGGTGATGGCCGCCGCCGACGAGGACGGCCGCATGCCGCTGCCGTCCGTCGCGGAGTGGGACGTCTTCCCGTGGGAGGTCGTCGACGGCGCGCTGGCCGCCAAGCCGCTGGCCGCGCCGGCCCCGGAGAAGCCGCGCATGGGGGAGGACGGTGTCGACTGCACCATCTGCACGCCCGAGCCGGCCGGGCTGATCTGGACCAACGACCGGTGGCGGCTCAAGCACCTCGCCGAGCGCAGCGGGCTGCCGCTCGTCGTGATGCTCGAGCCGTGGGAGCACCTCGACTTCGACGACCTCGACGACGCGATGGCGGCCGAGTACGGCCGGCTCGCCGTCCGGATCGCCCGCATCGTCGAAGGTCTCCCCAACATCGGGCGCTGCCACGTGATGCGGGTCGGCGACGGTGCGGAGCACCTGCACGTCTGGTTCATGGCGCGCACCGCCGGCCTGCCCTCGGTGCTCGGCTCGTTCGCCGTCGACTGGGACGACATCCTCCCGGCCGGCCCCGAGGAGCCGTGGCGCGAGGACCTCGTCGCGCTCGCCACCGCCCTGGCGTCGTACGACGGAAGGGCGGTGGGCCTCGATGACTGAGCCCGCCGGCGCTCCGGTCGGCGTCACCACCGCGCGGCTGGCGCTGGTCCTGTGGGACGCCGCCACCGTCACGGCCCTGCGCGCGGGCGAGCGGCAGCCCGACTGGCACCCGGACTTCCCGCGCGAGGACGACCTCGGCGCCGCGTCGCTCTGGCGCGACGGCGACCCGTGGGGCCCGCGCTCGATCGTGTCGCTGAAGCAGCGGCTCGTCATCGGCTCGATCGGCTTCTTCGGGCCGCCGGAGCCGGCCGACGACGGGGTGCCCGAGGTGGAGGTCGGCTACGGCCTGGTGGCGCCCGCACGCGGCTACGGCCTGGCGACCGAGGCGCTCGGTGCCCTGCTGGAGCGGGCCGACGCCGCCGGCGTACGGGTGCGGGCCTCGATCGCCCCCGACAACGCCGCCAGTCTCCGGGTCGCGGCGAAGGCCGGGTTCACCGGCGTGCGCGGGGCCAACGAGGACGGCGAGATGGTGCTCGTCCGGCCGTTGCGCTGAGTCCGGGCCGCCGCCGCTCGTTCCTCGTGGCGCCGCGGGCATGGGAGAATGGCGCACCGTGACCGTCCCGAACGTCCTCGCCACCCGCTACGCCGCCGCCGACCTCGCCGAGATCTGGTCGCCCGAGCACAAGATCGTCCTCGAGCGGCAGCTCTGGATCGCCGTGCTGAAGGCGCAGAAGGACCTCGGCATCGAGGTCCCGGACGGCGTGATCGAGGCCTACGAGAAGGTCGCCGCGCAGGGCGAGGAGGGTGTCGACCTCGCCAGCATCGCCGCCCGCGAGCGGGTCACCCGCCACGACGTGAAGGCGCGGATCGAGGAGTTCGCGGCCCTCGCCGGCCACGAGCACATCCACAAGGGGATGACCTCGCGCGACCTCACCGAGAACGTCGAGCAGCTGCAGGTCAAGCAGTCGCTGGCGCTGCTGCGCGACCGCGCGATCGCGACGCTCGCCCGGCTCGGCCGCCTCGCCGGTGAGTACGAGACCCTCGTCATGGCCGGCCGGTCGCACAACGTGGCGGCCCAGGCGACCACCCTCGGCAAGCGCTTCGCCACCGTCGCCGACGAGCTGATGATCGCGATCGAGCGGGTCGACGACCTGCTCGGGCGCTACCCGCTGCGCGGCATCAAGGGCCCGATGGGCACCGCGCAGGACATGCTCGACCTGCTCGGTGGTGACGCCGCCAAGCTGGACGACCTCGAGCAGCGCGTGGCGCGCCACCTCGGCTTCGACCGGGTGCTCACCAGCGTGGGCCAGGTCTACCCGCGCTCCCTCGACTTCGACGTGCTGTCCGCGCTGGTCCAGCTGACCGCCGCCCCGTCCAACCTCGCCACCACGATCCGGCTGATGGCCGGCAACGAGATCGTCACCGAGGGCTTCAAGGAGGGTCAGGTCGGCTCCTCCGCGATGCCGCACAAGATGAACACCCGCTCCTGCGAGCGGGTCAACGGCCTCGCCGTCGTCACCCGCGGCTACCTCTCCATGGTCGGCGAGCTCGCCGGCGACCAGTGGAACGAGGGCGACGTCTCCTGCTCGGTCGTACGACGGGTGGCGCTGCCCGACGCGTTCTTCGCCGTCGACGGCCTGTTCCAGACCTTCCTCACCGTGCTCGACGAGTTCGGCGCCTTCCCCGCGGTCATCCAGCGCGAGCTCGAGCGCTACCTGCCCTATCTCGCGACCACGAAGGTGCTGATGGCGGCCGTCCGCAACGGCGTCGGCCGCGAGGTCGCCCACGAGGCGATCAAGGAGGCGGCCGTCGGCACCGCGCTGGCCGTGCGCCAGGGCCAGGCCGAGAACGACGTGTTCGACAAGCTCGCCGCCGACGAGCGCCTGGGGCTCACCGCCGAGCAGCTGCAGTCGCTGGTCGCCGAGCCGATCACCTTCACCGGCGCGGCCGTCGCCCAGACGCAGGCGGTGGTCCGCAAGGTCGCCGCGATCGTCGAGGCCAACCCCGCGGCGGCGGCGTACAACCCGGGCGCGATCCTCTGAGCCGGATCCAGGTCGCCTTCCCGGTCCCGGCGGACCGGGCGTTCGCCTACCTCGCCGACCCGCGCAACCGCCCTGCGTGGCAGTCGTCGCTGCGCGCGGTCGCGGACGTCGTACCCGTGGACGGCGACGCGACGGCCGCAGGCACGACCTGGACCGACGTCACCGTGGTGCCGGGCGTCCGGCCGCGGATGCGCACGACCCTCGCGGAGCCGGGCGTGCGGTGGGTGGAGGAGGGGCGGTGCGGCCCGTTCCGTGCCGAGCTGGCGCTCTTCTTCTCGCCGGCCGAGGACGGGTCCGCGGTCGTCGCCGAGTTCAGCGTGCGGGGCATCGGCGTCGGGCGACTGGTCACCCTCGCCAGCAGGGCCGCGGTCGCCGCGGACCTGCGCCGGGCGGCGCAGTTGGCCGGCGGGGCCTGAGCGCGGACGGCCGGATCAGGCCGGCTTCACGTCCAGCACGACCTCGAACTCCAGCAGGTCGGCGCCGGTCGCGACCGGCTTGCGCGGCGCCTCGCCGGGCTTCTCGGCGTGCGCGGCCTGGCCCTGGCCGTCGCGCCACGCGGCGAAGGACTCCTCGTCGGCCCAGTGGGTGACGACGAAGTAGCGGTCCTCGCCGGCCGTCGGCCGCAGCAGCTGGAAGCCGAGGAAACCGGCCGATCCCTCGACGGCGCCGGCTCGGGCGGCGAACCGCTCCTCGAGCTGGGCGCCGGCGCCCTCGGGCACGTGGATGGCGTTGATCTTGACGACCGACATGGTGGTGGCCTCCTCAGGCGCGGGCGTCGCCGCCCCAGTTGGCGAGCTTCACGGCGACGTCGTGGAGCTGGTCGACCGAGACGCCGGCGACCTCGAAGGTGAGCTGGACGTGGGCCCCGGGCACGCGGCCGAGGGTGACCCGGCCGGCCTCGGGGAGGTGCTCGATGATCCGGATCAAGCGGTTGCCGATGCGGCCCAGCTGCGACGCGTGCTCGTCGGACAGCTGGCCCAGGCCCTCGTCCTCACGGTGGTGGAGGGTCAGGCCGAGCAGGTCGCCGGCGTCGTGCCGGGCGAGGATCCAGACCTCGTCCTCCCAGACCACCGGTCCGTGGGCGAGCGTGCTGTCGGGGGTCTGCGCGGACTCCGTCATGGCGACACTGTGCCATTCGCCCTTCGGGGCCCGTGCATCGACCCCCAATGTCGAGTCGTTCGGTCGAGTATCATGGGCGCATGAGCCTGGCTGCCCTCACCGTGCCCACGTACGACGACGCGCGGGTCGTCGTACCCGCCCCGGCGCCGGGCGCCGGCAACTGGGCCGGTGCGGCCAGCGCGGTGCTGGTCGACGGCACCTTCTGGCTCACCTACCGGGTCCGCCGACCGCTCGACGAGGGCCGCGGGGTCAGCGTTGTCGTCGCGCGCTCGGACGACGGGGAGCGGTTCACGCCGGTCGCGGAGGTCCACCGCGACGCGTTCGGCTGCGAGTCCTTCGAGCGACCCGTCCTGGTGCCGGTCCCCGGCGTCGGCTGGCGGCTCTACCTGTCCTGCGCGACGCCCGGCTCCAAGCACTGGTGGGTCGACAGCCTCACCGCCGCGACCCCCGAGGAGCTGCCCGGTGGGGAGCGGGTCCTGGTGCTCCCGGGCGACGACACCGTCGCCGTCAAGGACCCCGTGGTCACCCACGGCGCCGACGGCTGGGAGATGCTCCTGTGCTGTCACCCGCTCACCGACACCGGCCACGAGGACCGGATGACCAGCCGCCTGCTGCGCAGCCCCGACGGCCTCTCCTGGACCGACCACGGTGAGGTGCTCGCCGGCCGGCCGGGGGAGTGGGACGCCCGCGGCGCCCGCGCCACCGCTGTCCTGCCCGACGTCGACGGACGCCCCCGCACGATCCTGTACGACGGCCGGCCGGACGCCGCCTCGAACTGGTTCGAGACCACGGGCGTGGCCACCTGGGACGGCGCCCGCTACGTCGCCGTGGACGGCCCGCCGATCTCGTCGCCGCACAGTGACGGCGCCTGGCGCTACGCCTCCGCCGTACCGCTCCCGGACGGGCGGGTGCGCTTCTACGTCGAGGCTGCCCGGCCGGACGGTGCCCACGACCTCGTCACCGTCGTGCGCTGACCCAGCCTGCCGACTTGGCCGTTCGGTCGGTCGAGTTGGCCGTTCGGTCGGTCGAGTTGGCCGTTCGGTCGGTCGACTTGGCCGTTCGGTCGGTCGACTTGGCCGTTCGGTCGGTCGACTTGGCCGTTCGGTCGGACGAGTTGGCCGTTCGGACGATCGACTTGGCCGTTCCGTCGGACGAAATCGCCAACTCGGCGCGCGAAACCGCCAACTCGGCGGACGAAATCGCCAACTCGGCGGGCCAAACGGCCAACTCGGCGGGCCAAACGGCCAACTCGGCGCGGGGGTGGGTCAGCGGGCGGCGGCGCGCTGGGCGAAGGAGCCCCGGTCGCGGGTCGAGAGCCAGTCGGAGAAGTCCTCGCCGGTCAGGTCCGAGAGCAGCTCGATGTCGCGGGCGAAGGCGGGCAGCAGGCGCTCGCGTTGGGCCGGCGTCAGTGACGGGCGGTGCGCGTCGGCGGTCTGCAGGCGCGCCACCACCGGAACGCTGAGCCGCCGCCACACCTCCGGCGGCGCGAACTGCCCGGCCCACGCGCCGGCGCGGACCGCCGGCCCGAAGACGCGAGGGCGCCAGCCGGGGGCGACATAGGGCCGGGAGTTGTCGCGCGGGATGCCGGTGACCTGCCCCTCGCGGATGCCGAGGAAGCGGCAGGTGCGGTCCACGGTCTCGACCGGGTGGTCGACGATGTCGCGGTAGCGGACGATCAGCACCCGCGCGGGGTCGACGAGCTTGAAGAGGTCGCGCAGCTGCTCGCCGTACAGGCCCAGGTCGCGGTAGCGCCAGAAGGGCGCGAAGCCGGCGGCGATCCGCTCGTCCTGCCGGGCGAACGCCGTCTCGAAGTCCGCCTCCGGCTCGAGGCCGTCGGACCAGAGGTGCATCCAGTTGCTGTAGGCCCGGTCGATCGGGTCCCGTACGACGGCCACGAGCCTGACGTCCGGGAGGGCATCCGCGATCCGCCGCTGGGCGCCGCGGTGCCAGAGGTAGAAGGGAGTCGACTCGCCCCGGACGCTGCCCGGTGGCGCCGGGCGGAAGAGGTCGGCGTAGGCCTCCTCGTGCCAGACCCACTCCTGCTGCGAGTGGCGGTCACCGGGCCCGCCCCAGTGCGGGGGCGGCGCGCCCTCGCAGAGCCAGAACTTCGGTTCCTTGGGTGTCGTCACGAAGACGTCGGGGTGGGCGGCGAGGGCGAGGTGGAGCGCGCTCGTGCCGGCCTTGGGGGCGCCGACGAGGAGGAAGTCGGGGCGGGGTTGCCGGGTCATCTGCGCCTCCAACGGGCTAAGTGATGTAACCAAGTCTAGATACACATTAAGAGGGGGTGCAACGATCGTCCTCGATCCGGACATGGGAGGGGCATGAGGGAGACCGCCGCCCGCGAGGACGACTTTCGAGGGCTCTATGCCGCGCACTTCGACGCCGTGCTCGGCTTCACGCTGCGTCGTACCGACCGTCCCGAGGACGCCGCCGACGCGACGGCGGACACCTTCCTCGTGGCCTGGCGCCGCCTCGCCCACGTGCCGGCCGGGGACGCCGCCCGCCCGTGGCTCTACGGCGTCGCCCGGCGCACGCTCGCCAACCAGCGCCGCGGCGACACCCGCCGCGCCGCCCTCGGCCAGCGGCTGCGGGTGCAGGTCGCGCAGGCGATGGCCGACCTCGACGACGAGGTCGTGCACCGGGCGGACGTGACGGCCGCGATGGCGCGGCTCAGCGCCCGCGACGAGGAGGTGCTGCAGCTGCACCTGTGGGAGGGGCTCGAGCCGCGCGAGATCGGCGAGGTCCTCGGCCTGCCCGGCACCGTCGTACGCCCCCGACTATCCCGAGCGAAGGCGCGCCTGCGCGACCTGCTCGGCAACGATCCGGCGCCGGCCGGACATCTCCCCAGCGACACCGCCCCGATCGGCCCGAAGGAGGGGATCCGATGAACCGCCCGATCACCGATGCCGGCGTCGCCGGCCTGTCCCTCGCCGAGGGCCGCGCCGAGCTGCTGGAGGAGATCATGAGCCTGTCCGCCGAGACCGCCCCCGAGGTGGAGCCCACCGCGCGCCGCCGCTGGCTGCTGCCGGCCGCCGGTGCCGTGGCCGCCGCCGTCGTGATCGCCGGCGCCATCGGTCTGCCGCGCCTGCTCGCGGACGGCCCCGACCTGGTCACCGAGCCCCCGTTCGCCGCCCCCGGCAAGGGGACCCTGGCGGTGCTCGACCAGCCCGGCTGGGAGCTGGAGTCGGCCACGGTGCAGCCCGGCTACGGCTCGCTGGACTACGAGAAGGGCGACGAGCAGGTGGAGATCCGCTGGAAGGAGGCGGACCTGCACCAGCAGTACGTCGCCGACCGCGAGCGGATCGCCGACCCGAAGGTCGACCCCGGTGAGCAGGTCACGCTGCTGGGCCTGCCCGCCCTGCTGTGGGCCTACGACGCCACCGACCACACCGTCATCCGCCGGCCCGACGGCGACGTCTTCCTCGAGGTCCGCGGCTCGGGCATGGACCGGGCCTCGTTCGACGCCCTGCTCACGCGGCTGACCGCGATCGCCGCCGCCGACCTGGACGACCACCTGCCGGCCAGGTTCGTCACCGGCGCGGAGCGCGACGACGCGATCGGACAGGCGCTGGCGGGAGTTCCCCTCCCGCCCGGCCTGGCCGCCGGCGACATCGAGTCCACCGAGGCCGACCCGTACCACCTGGGCGCCGACGTCGCCGGTGCGGTGGTGTGCGGCTGGATCGAGACCTTCATCGAGGCCAGGGACCGCGGTGACGCGGCCGGGGTGGAGCGCGCCCAGGACGCGCTGGGCACGAGCCGGCAGTGGCCGGTCCTGCGGGCGATGAACGCCGAGGGCGACTACCCCGAGGTGGTCTGGGAGATGTCCGCGGAGGTGGGCCGGGGCCGGGTGCCGGCGGAGTACCAGCAGGGGCTCGGCTGTGACTGAGGCGGCGGACGGTCAATAGGCTGTCGCCCGTGACGCTCGCGAACATCCCGCCCGCCCCGGAGCTCCCGGGCCACCGCCACCTGCACTCCGGCAAGGTGCGCGACCTCTACGAGGTCACCGAGGGCCCGCACACCGGCAAGCTGCTGATGGTCGCGAGCGACCGGCTCTCGATCTTCGACTTCGTGCTTGAGACGACGATCCCCGACAAGGGCGAGATCCTCACCCGGATGTCGCTGTGGTGGTTCGAGCAGCTCGCCTCGCTCGTCCCCAACCACGTCGTCTCCACCGACGTCCCGGAGGCCGTCCGCGGTCGCGCGGTCGTCTGCGAGCGGCTGGACATGTTCCCGGTCGAGTGCGTCGCCCGCGGCTACCTCACCGGCTCCGGCCTGCTCGACTACCGCGCGTCGGGCGAGATCTGCGGCATCGCGCTCCCGGCCGGCCTCGAGGACGGCAGCCGCCTCCCCGAGCCGATCTTCACGCCGGCCACGAAGGCCGACCTCGGCGACCACGACGAGAACGTGTCGTACGACGCCGTGGTCGCCACCGTCGGCGCCGACGCCGCCGCCGCGCTGCGTGACCTGACGCTGCAGGTCTACGGCCGCGCCGAGGGGATCGCCCGCGAGCAGGGGATCATCCTGGCCGACACCAAGTTCGAGTTCGGCGTCGCCGGCGCCGGCGGTCCGATCGTGCTCGCCGACGAGGTGCTCACGCCGGACTCCTCGCGCTACTGGCCCGCCGACGACTGGCAGCCGGGTCGCGCGCAGCCGTCGTACGACAAGCAGATCGTGCGCAACTGGGCGCTGTCCGCCGAGAGCGGCTGGGACAAGGCGTCGGGCGAGGCCCCGCCGCCGCTGCCGCCCGAGGTCGTCGAGCGGACCCGCTCGCGCTACATCGAGGCCTACGAGCGGCTCACCGGTACCACCTTCTGAGCGCGGCCCGGGTTGGTCCCGGGCACATCGCCCGTCGGCACGGTCTGGTCCCGCGCACAGTGACCGCGGTCACGGGCGGCACGTAGGTTGTGCGCCATGACGAACCTCGCCGGATTCCTCGAGAACAGTGCCCAGAACTACCCCGACCGCACCGCCATCGTCTTCGGTGACACCCGCCTGTCCTACCCGCAGGTCAACGGTGCCGCCAACCAGGTGGCCAACCTGCTGGTCTCGCGGGGCATCCAGCCGGGCGACAAGGTCGCCATCAGCTGCCCGAACCTGCCGTACTTCACGATCATCTACTACGGCATCCTCAAGGCCGGCGCGACCGTCGTACCGCTGAACGTGCTGCTCAAGGGCCGCGAGGTCGCGTACCACCTGGGCGACTCCGACGCGAAGGCGTACTTCGCCTTCCAGGGCACCCCGGACCTGCCGATCGGCGCCGAGGCCCACGCCGGCTTCGAGCAGGCCGACGGCTGTGAGCACTTCTTCGTCGTCACCGCCGACCCCACCGCGCCGTCGCCGATCGAGGGCACCGAGACCTTCGGCCAGGCGCTCGCCGGCCAGGCGCCGACCTTCGACACCGTCGACGTGGACGACGACGACACGGCCGTCATCCTCTACACCTCGGGCACCACCGGCCAGCCCAAGGGCGCCGAGCTGCGGCACCGAAACATGCGCGACAACGCGCTCGCCGGCACCGACCTCTTCGGCGCGGACCCCGAGCGGCCCGACACCTTCCTGTGCGTGCTCCCGCTCTTCCACTCCTTCGGCCAGACCGTCATCCAGAACGGCGGCTTCGCGTTCGGCGGGACCGTCGTGATGCTGCCGCGCTTCGAGGCCGCGCCGGCCATCGCGCTGATGCTCAAGGAGTCGGTGACCTTCTTCGCCGGCGTCCCGACGATGTACTGGGGCCTGCTCAACGCGCTCGACGACACGGTCGACGTGAAGACCCTCGCCGCCAACCTCCGCGTCGCGGTCGCGGGTGGTGCCGCACTCCCCGTCGAGGTCCACCACCAGTTCGAGGAGCGCTTCGGCGTGACCATCCTCGAGGGCTACGGCCTCTCGGAGACCTCGCCGGTTGCGAGCTTCTCGCGCCTGGGCCAGGACATCCGGGTCGGGTCCATCGGTACGCCGATCCCCGGCGTCGAGATGAAGCTGATCGACCCCGACAGCTGGGAGGAGGTCAAGGACCCTGACGGCATCGGCGAGATCGCGATCAAGGGCCACAACATCATGAAGGGCTACTACAAGCGGCCCGACGCCACCGCCGAGGCGATCAACGACGAGGGCTGGTTCCGCTCCGGCGACCTCGGCCGCAAGGACGCCGACGGCTGGTACTACATCGTCGACCGCTCCAAGGACATGATCATCCGCGGCGGCTTCAACGTGTACCCGCGCGAGATCGAGGAGGTCCTGCTGACCCACCCGGCGATCTCCCTCGCGGCCGTCATCGGCGTCCCGCACGAGAGCCACGGCGAGGAGATCAAGGCGCACGTCATCCTCAAGCCGGGTGCCTCCGCCACCCCCGAGGAGATCGTGGCCTGGGGCAAGGAGCAGATGGCGGCGTACAAGTACCCGCGCATCGTGGAGATCGTCGAGGCCCTGCCGATGACCGCCACCGGCAAGATCCTCAAGCGCGAGCTGAGCTAGCTCAATCGCGCGAGCGTGTCGCGGTTGCCCTCCGTAGGTCCTACCTCGGTCTGGCGGCAGGCCGACAGCGACGGGTGGGCGGACGCCGCCTTCTCAGCTGAACGGATTCGGCAGCGCGCCCGGGAGCTTCGCGAGGAGCTCCCGGGCCTGCGCGGCCACCTTGTGCTCGACCAGCACCTCGTAGCGGGTCGCGACGACGGCGCTGACCGACGAGAAGTCGCGGCGGCCGCCCGAGAGGGCGTAGCCGACGAGCGCCATGATCACGCCGAAGGCGGCACCGATCACGGCCGTCGACACGATCACCGCGAGGGTGTTCTCCTCGGTGAAGATGCTGAAGATGAGGCCGACGAACAGGCCGAGCCACAGCCCCGACATGATCCCGCCGACGGCCACGCGGCCCGTGGTCAGCCGACCGGTGATCCGCTCGATCCGCTTGAGGTCGGTGCCGACGATCATGCAGTGCTCGACCGGGAACTTCTCGTCCGCGAGGAAGTCGACCGTGCGCTGCGCGGACTCGTAGTCGTCGTACACGGCCAGGGACTGGGGGAACTCCAGCGTGAGCGGGGACGCGCCGGGCGCGGGGCGGGAGGGAGTGCTCATGCGGCCAGTCTGCCTTGCCGGTGGGCCGGACAGCACACGCTCGGTCGGCCCGGTCAGGCCGAGAGGATGACGGCCAGCCCGCCGCCGCCGATCGCAGCACCGATCAGGAGGGCGACCCACACCTGGCTCGCCGTGGCCCGACGCACCACCGCTGCGGTGGGCACCCCGAAGGCGCCGAGGCCGGCGACGAGGCCGAGGACGCCGTAGGCGAGGTCGTCCGCGGCGGTGAAGCCGCAGACCACGGTGACGAGGGCCAGCAGGCCGACCGCGACGTAGGCGGTGTCGCGCAGCCACGCCTCGGCGAGGCTGGCGATCGCCGCCCCGGCCTGGGCGAGCGGTCCGGTCCGGCGGCCGTCTTCGGTCGACACCGCGCCATCCTCACATGTCATCGTGCGGGGCCATCGGGTCGAACTCGGGATCCGCCTCGATCTGTCGCCGCACGCTCTCGCCGTGCAGCGCGACCATCCGGTCCAGGTGCGGGCGCAGCAGGTCGGTGTACGGCGACGTCCCCTCGAACACGTCGGCCCAGGTCGTGCGCCCGGCCTCGACGTGGCGGGCCAGCTCGCGCATCTCGGGCCCGAGCTCGCCGGAGGCCGCCACCCGCTGCAGCTCGCGGCGCTCCTCGGGCGTGGTCGTGGGCACCGCCCGGACCCGGTCGAGGTTCGCGCGGGCCCGGTGCAGCGTCGCCCGCAGCTCCTGCCACGCCCGCTCGGCCGCCGGCTGCGGGTAGGGCATGCTCACGCGGGCACCCCGGGCAGGGAGGGCGCAGCCGGCAGGGACTCGCTCTCGAACACCGTGATCGTCAGCTTGATGCTGTCGACCACCAGCTTGATCGTGTTCCAGAAGACGGTGATCACCTTGCGTGCGTCGTTGACGAGCTTGATGGCGTCCTTGACCTTGTCGACGAGCTTGATCTGGCCGTAGATCGGGATCGATGCCATCGACCAGCCCGCGCTGATGATGCTGATGATCTCCT
This sequence comes from Nocardioides sp. SRI_004, assembly GCF_057586415.1. Taxonomy (NCBI): domain Bacteria; kingdom Bacillati; phylum Actinomycetota; class Actinomycetes; order Propionibacteriales; family Nocardioidaceae; genus Nocardioides; species Nocardioides sp. SRI_004. The sequence continues at coordinate 199,986 of NZ_JBYCZV010000010.1, read as the reverse complement.
TGACGATGTCGACGACGACCTGGGCCATCTCGACCGACTGCTCGACCATGTCGAGCAGGTACTGGCTGATCTGGTGCATCGACGCCGCCTGCTCGCGCAGCGAGCTGATCCACTGGTCGAGATAGGCGCCGGCGGCGACGGACGCGTCGCCCTTCCAGGTCAGCGCGATCGCGCCGTCCCCGCGGTCGAGGTTGCCCTGCACGGCGCGCATCGCGGTCGCGGCGTTGGCCCACGCCGAGGCCTGCGTGGAGGCCTTGGCGACGTCTCCGGCGATCTGCTCGGTGACCCACGCGCGCAGGTCGGGGCCGCCCACCCAGCTGATCAGCTCGCACGCCTTGTCGAACAGCCAGCCGAAGCTGACCTCGGGCAGCGTCTCCCCGCTGACGGTCGGCGGAGCGGCCGTGCTGACGCCGGTGTCGGTGAAGGCCGCGGCCACGTTGCCGTCGTCGGTGATGCGGGCGCCGACGCCGAAGCTCTGCGACACGTGCTCGTCGGTGTCGATGTAGTGGCGCAGCGTCTTGCCGAGCGAGTCGCCGGTCAGGCCGAGCCGTGTGCCGTCGGTGGCGAGCGCCTGTTCGACCGTGCGGGCCATCGACTCGTAGTCGCCCTTGATCAGCGACAGGATGCGACCGAAGTCGCCATCGGGCACCTGGGTCGCGATGTACGACGACAACGTGGTGCAGTCATCTCCGGCGCGGTCGACCTGGCGGCTCCAGCCGCGCAGGTCGGACAGCTCGACGGCGAGCTCGGTGGCCATGTTCTCTCCCCCCGGGACGTTGAGTACGACGACCGATGTCATCCCCGCGTGCGGCGTCCGAAAACCCCGCCGAATCGAGCCGCGAGCGGCGGTGGCCCTAGACTGCAGGCCGTGGCCCGAGTCGTCGTAGCTGTCATGCCGAAGCCCGAGATCCTCGACCCCCAGGGGAAGGCCGTCCAGGGCGCACTGCCCCGGCTGGGCTTCACCGGCGTGACCGACGTCCGCCAGGGCAAGCGGTTCGAGATCGAGATCGACGGCGAGGTCACCGACGCGGTGATCGCCGAGGTCGAGAAGATGGCCGAGACGTTGCTGTCCAACCCGGTCATCGAGAACTACACCGTCAGCGTCGAGGGCCAGCAGTGAAGGTCGGCGTCGTCACCTTCCCGGGCTCGCTCGACGACGTCGACGCGCAGCGCGCGGTCCGCATCGGCGGCAACGAGGCCGTCGCCCTCTGGCACGGCGAGGCCGACCTCAAGGGCGTCGACGCGGTCATCCTGCCGGGTGGCTTCTCCTACGGCGACTACCTCCGCTGCGGCGCCATCTCCCGGTTCGCGCCGGTCATGGAGAAGGTCGTCGCGGCGGCCAACGGCGGCATGCCCGTCCTCGGCATCTGCAACGGCTTCCAGATCCTCTGCGAGTCCCACCTGCTGCCGGGCGCGCTGATCCGCAACGACCACCGCAAGTTCGTCTGCCGCGACCAGCTGCTCCGCGTCGAGAACGCCACGACCCCGTGGACCTCCGCCTACACGCAGGGCCAGGAGATCCGGATCGTGCTGAAGAACGGCGAGGGCGGCTTCGTCGCCGACGCCGAGACGCTCGCCCGGATCGAGGGGGAGGGCCAGGTCGTCGCGCGCTACCTCGAGGTCAACCCCAACGGCTCGCTCAACGACATCGCCGGCGTCACCAACGAGCGCGGCAACGTCGTCGGCCTGATGCCGCACCCCGAGCACGCGGTCGAGGAGCTCACCGGCAGCGGCCTCGACGGGCTCGGCTTCTTCACCTCGCTCGTCGAGAAGGCCTTCGCCTGATCCTGGGCCGCCGGCTCAGAACCTCCCGGCCTGGAGCTTCGCCCAGGTCGCCGTGTTGACGATGTTGTACGACGACATGCCGACCTGGCGCCGGTAGGCACCCGCGTGGGCCGCCGTCGCGGCGTCGTACACACCGGTGACCTGGACCTTGCGGTCGGGCATCGCCGCGCTGAGGGCCCGCTGGACGCGGCGCACGTAGGCGCCGGTCGAGCCGTACTTCAGCACCGGCGTCGCCCCGGCCGTGGTGAGCGTGATCCAGTCGCGGCGACCCCACGTCGAGTTGGTCGCGAAGCCGCGCCTGCGCTGCCAGGCGTACGCCGCCCGGCGCGTGGCGAGGTCGTAGCGGCCGTTGATGGTGCCGGCGTAGAGCTTCTTCTCGGTGAGCAGGCACTGCAGCGCCTTCACCCGGTCCGCCGGGGGCGTGTACGTCGACGTGGGCATCTTGATCGCGAGATAGGCCGGCAGGTCGACGGCCACGCCGCCGCAGTGGGTCTCGCCCGCGACCCGCATGCCGGTGCCGAGGTCGAGGAAGTTGCGGTCGATGTTGACCGTCACGCCGCCCCAGGTCTCGTTGTGGCCGCCCTGGTACTGCTTCAGCCGGCCGCCCGGCAGCCAGGCCTTCGAGGACAGGTAGTCGGTGCTGACGGAGGTGTTCGCGTTGCCGTCCCAGCGGGCGATCCAGAGGGTGTCCGGCAGGGCGAAGGTCTCCGGGTAGTTCTGGTAGACCCAGTCGATCATCTTGATGCCGGAGCCGGCGCTGGAGTAGAAGCCCGACTTGTAGCCGAGCTGGTGCAGTCGCTGCGTCCACGCGTGCACGAACCGGATGGCCGAGGCCTTGCAGGCGCCGTTGCCGATGTCGAAGGCCTCGAGGTCGTAGAAGAGCGTGCTCCTCGGCACGATGCCGAGGCCCTTGGCGACCGTCACGGCCCGCTCGGCCTCGAGCTTGCCCTGCGCCTTGGCCCGGGCGTAGCCGTCGGTCGGGTCGGCGCTGATCACCGGGTCGACCCGGGAGCCGTACTTCGGGTAGCGCGTGGAGCAGCTCGCCTGCGGGCCGAGGGTGATCGGCAGCAGCCGCCACCCGCGCGCCAGCTGGTTGCGCACCCAGGTCGCCGTCAGGTTGGGCTGGTCGCGGCAGGCGCGGGAGTTGCCGGAGATGTAGATGCCCGCCGCCATGAACGGCGAGTGCTCCATCCAGGCGTCCATCTTGGCCTGGCTGGGCGCCAGGCACTGGTCGAAGCCGTAGCCCCGGAAGCTGCCGGGGGTCGGCCGGTTGGTGCTCGCGGCGAGCAGGTCGACGGGCTGGTCCGTCGCGTCCTCGCGGTCACCGCGCAGGGGTCCCAGGAGCGTCACTGCGAGCACCGCTGCGAGCAGGGCGGACAAGGGGGCGAGCCGGGCAGACATGGCGGACAACTCCAGGGGAAGACGGATCAGGCTGTCGGAAGCCACGTCACGATAACCACAACTTTCACACCAGTAACAGGGTTCGGGGCGAACTACAACCGTGTAGTTCATTCGCGGCCGGAAATCCTCCGGCCGGGAGGTGACTTCCCGCGAGGTTCCCCGTCGGCCAGCGCCCGCGCATCCTGATCGATACGCTCGCGCCCGTGCCGGCGACCTCGAAGGCTCCGGAGGCCAGGCCCCTCCACGTGGCGGCCCTCGTCGCGCTCGTCCTGCTGCTCGTCGGCGCCGCGTTCTGGTGGTCCCGCGACGACGCACCGGCGCAGGGTGGCGGTGACGTCCCGGCCGGCTCCGCGCCCAGCGGTACGACGGCCAGCGGCCCCGCACCGGAGAGCCGCCCCGCCCGGCTGCCCCGGCACCCCCGGGTCGTCGTCGTGTCGGTGGACGGGCTGGCGTCGTACGCCGTGACACCGCAGCAGATGCCCGTCCTCACCGGCCTCCTCGAGGGCGGGGCCGGGACCCTGAACGCCCGCACCGCCGTCGAGCGCACCGTCACGCTGCCCAACCACACCGGCATGGTCACCGGCCGCCGGATCGACGCCGCCGCGGGTGGTCACGGGGTCACCTGGAATGTCGACTCGCCGCGCAACGTCCGCCCAGGGGTGCCCTCGGTCTTCTCCGTCATCCACGCGGCCGGCGGCAGCTCGGCGGTGTTCGCCGGCAAGACCAAGTTCCGGATGTGGGACCGCTCGTGGCCCGGCACGATCGACGAGTTCGTCGTCGACGAGGACCTCGCCGCCCTCACCGACGCCGTGGTCGACGACCTCGAGGGCGCCCGCCGCGACCTCGTCTTCCTCCACATCGGCCTCACCGACGCGACCGGCCACGCCAGCGGGTGGGACAGCCCCGCCTACGACGCCGCGGTCACCCGGGCCGACGACGCCATCGGGCGGGTCGTCGACGCGATCGAGGAGGACCCGAGGCGGGCCGCGCAGACCATCGTGGTGGTGACGGCCGACCACGGCGGGCCGCCCGGCGGGAAGGACCACGGCGACGCCAGCGCGCTCGTGGACTTCCAGGTGCCGTTCGTGGTCTGGGGACCGGGCGTCGCCGCCGAGGACCTGTACGTCCTCAACCCGGACTACGCCGATCCGGGCGACGCACAACCGTCGTACGACGCCGTGCCGCCCGTGCGCAACGCGGCCGTGGCCAACCTGGTGACCGACCTGCTCGGCCTCGGCCCGGTGCCGGGCAGCCAGGTCGACGCGCTCCAGGACCTCGACGTGCAGGCCGGACCAGGGGGACGACCATGAACTTCTGCACCCACTGCGGGGCGCCGCGAGCCGACCTCGTGCAGCCCTGCTCGCGTTGCGGCGTCGCGCCGGCGGCTCCGACGCAGCCGGTGTCCTTCGAGAAGGCCTCCGAGGTGACCCTCCCGGCGTCCCCGGGCGCTGCTCCGCCCCCGCCGCCCCCGGCACCACAGCCGTTCGCGCCGCCTCCGGTCGTCCCGCTCCCGGCAGCGCCGCCGCCCCCGGGCGGTCCGCCGGTCGGCCCGCCGGGCGGGCGCCGCCGCGGACGGTCGGTCCTGCTGGTGCTCCTGGCCGCAGTGCTCGCAGTCGTGGTCGGCGTCGGGACCGCGCTGCTGCTGGCGGGCGGTGACGACGACCCCGCGGCCGGGGGAGGGGAGCGGGCGTCCGACGCCGACGGCATGGCCGACGCCACGCCGACCGGAGCCGGGGCGGAGGACCCCGTCACGCAGACGGCCGGCGAGGCGTCGTACACGTGCTGGGACGGTGGGCCGGCCGAGGACGTCGCCGACTGCGGGAAGCCGCGGGGCGCCGAGGGCCTGGTGTGGGTCTTCCCCGACGCCGACGGGCCGCGCTGCAGCGCCACGATGGGCAACCGTGGCGCGGAGGCGGACTGCCGGGTGCGTGCGTCGTCGGGCGGCCAGGTCCGCGTGCACTACTCGGAGTGGTCGGACTGGGACGCGGCCCACGCGGAGTACTCGGCCCAGGACGTGCAGGGCGCGGTCACCCGCTGGCGGGACTTCTTCCGGTGGTACATCTCGCCGCGTCGCGGCGACTGGGAGTACAAGGTCGCCCTGCTCTACCGGGACGCGCCGTGGTCGGTGACGGTGTACGGCCACAGCGCCGCCGACCGCGACGAGGTGCTCCGGCAGCTCGCGACCCGGCCGGTGGGCGATCTCATGGGGGAGCGGAAGAAGTGATCCGCCGGGAGCGGCGATAGGATTGGCGCCCGTGGCCGACACCGCTTCCGCACCCGTTCGTTCGACCCTCGACACCGTGGCCGTGGCGGCCGGTGACCCGGACCGGGAGCAGCCCTGGTCGGAGCTGGGCCTGAAGGCCGACGAGTACGCCCGGATCCGCGAGATCCTCGGCCGCCGGCCCACCGGGGCCGAGCTGGCGATGTACTCGGTCATGTGGAGCGAGCACTGCTCCTACAAGTCGTCCAAGGTGCACCTGCGGCAGTTCGGCGAGATCCCCCAGGAGACCCCGATCGGCCCGATGCTCGCGGGCATCGGCGAGAACGCCGGCGTCATCGACATCGGCCAGGGCTACGCCGTCAGCTTCAAGGTCGAGAGCCACAACCACCCGTCGTACGTCGAGCCCTACCAGGGCGCCGCGACCGGTGTCGGCGGCATCGTCCGCGACATCATCGCGATGGGCGCCCGGCCGGTCGCGGTCGTCGACCCGCTGCGCTTCGGCCCGCTCGACGCCGACGACACCCACCGGGTGCTGCCCGGGATCGTCGCCGGCGTCGGCGGCTACGGCAACTGCCTGGGCCTGCCCAATGTCGGCGGTGAGGCCGTCTTCGACGCGACCTACCTCGGCAACCCGCTCGTCAACGCCGGCTGCATCGGCGTGCTGCGCCACGAGGACCTGCACCTCGCCAAGGCGTCCGGCGAGGGCAACCTCGTCGTCCTGTACGGCGCCCGCACGGGCGGCGACGGCATCGGCGGTGTCTCGGTGCTGGCCTCCGAGACCTTCGACGCGGACGGCCCGGCCAAGCGCCCCAGCGTCCAGGTCGGCGACCCGTTCATGGAGAAGCTGCTCATCGAGTGCACGCTCGAGCTCTTCAAGGCCGGCGTCGTCGCCGGCATCCAGGACCTCGGCGGCGCGGGCCTGTCCTGCGCGACCTCCGAGCTCGCGTCCGCCGGCGACGGCGGCATGCACGTCCACCTCGACAAGGTGCCGCTGCGCGACTCGACGCTCTCGCCCGAGGAGATCCTCATGAGCGAGAGCCAGGAGCGGATGATGGCCGTCGTCGAGCCCGACGACATCGCCGCCTTCCTCGCGATCACCACGAAGTGGGACGTCGAGGCCTCGGTCATCGGCGAGGTCACCGAGACCGGCCGCCTGGTCATCGACTGGCACGGCGAGACCGTCGTCGACGTCCCGCCGCGCACGGTCGCGCACGACGGCCCGGTCTACGAGCGCCCGTTCGCCCGCCCGGACTGGCAGGACGCGCTGCAGGCCGACGGCGCCGAGGTGCTCGCCCGGCCGGCCACCGGCGACGAGCTCCGCGCGACCCTCCTGCAGATGGTCGCCAGCCCGAACCTCTGCGACAAGTCGTGGATCACCGACCAGTACGACCGCTACGTCCAGGGCAACACCGTCCTCGCGCAGCCGGCCGACTCGGGCATGGTCCGCGTCGACGAGGAGACCCACCTCGGTGTCTCCATCTCGACCGACTGCAACGGCCGCTTCGCCAAGCTGGACCCGTACGCCGGCGCGCAGCTCGCGCTCGCGGAGGCCTACCGCAACGTCGCCACCGGCGGCGCGCAGCCGCTGGCGGTCAGCGACTGCCTCAACTTCGGCTCGCCCGAGGACCCGGCCGTGATGTGGCAGTTCGCCGAGGCCTGCCGGGGCCTCAAGGACGCCTGCCTCGAGCTCGGCATCCCGGTCACCGGCGGCAACGTGAGCCTCTACAACCAGACCGGCGAGACCGCGATCCTGCCGACGCCCGTCGTGGCGGTCCTCGGTGTGATCGAGGACGTGCGCCGTCGTACCCCCTCGGCCTTCCAGGCCGCGGACGAGCGGATCGTCCTGCTCGGCACCACCCACGAGGAGCTCTCCGGCTCGGAGTGGGCGCACGTCGTCCACGACCACCTCGGCGGCCGGCCGCCGGCGGTCAACCTCGCCAACGAGCACAACCTCGCCCTCGCCCTGCGCGACCTCGTCGGCGTCGCCACCAGCGCGCACGACCTGTCCGACGGCGGTCTCGCCCAGGCGCTGGCCGAGGCCGCGATGGTCAGCGGCGTCGGCGCGCGCGTGGCGCTCGAGGGTGACGCCTTCGTCGGCCTGTTCTCGGAGTCGACCGCCCGCGCGATCGTCACCGTGCCCGCCGACAAGGTCGAGGAGCTCATGACGGTCGCGGCCCGCCACGGCGTGCCCGCCACCGAGCTCGGTACGACGGGTGGCGACCTGCTCGCGGTCGAGGGTCAGTTCGAGGTCGCCCTCGACGAGCTGCGGGCCGCCTGGACCGCGACGCTGCCGGCGGCGCTCGGCCGCTGACCGAGGCTATCGTGGTGGTGTGAGTCGCCGTCCCGGTCTGCTCGTCGTCCTCCTGCTGCCGCTCGTCGCCCTCCTGTTGCCGGCCGCGGCAGCCCAGGCGGCCGTTCGCTGGGACGTCTCCGACTACCGGTGCGCCAGCGAGCCGGGCATGCAGATCTGCGCGGTCAAGCAGAAGGCCCGCTACGGCGGTGCCTGGCACTACCGGAGCCGGGTGAGCGTCACACCGTCCGCCGGACACTGGGCGCAGCCGCTCACGCTGCGCCAACGCAGTCCCGGGGCGAGCGTCGACCGGCCCGCCTGCGGTGCGTCGGCCTGCCCGCGGTCGACGGCGCGCTGGGTCGGGCCCTGGCGTGCCTCGTCGGCGCGGATGGTCGACGGCTGGGTCGTCCAGACCGACCGGGGGCTGCGCCAGTTCGCTCTCGCCAGCTCGGTGCGGACGGGGGTCGCCGAGGCGCGAGCGGCCGTCACCTGCGCGGAGACTGCCGCCGGGCGGGCCTGCGTGCGACTGGACGTCCAGCAGGTGCGGGACCGTGTCGAGGCCGCGCTGATCGCGGTCGTCTACCCGGATCCGGGTCAGTACTTCGAGTTCCGGCGAAGCACGGTCGCACTGGGAGGGACCGGTTCGGGCAGCAACGAGTGCCCCGCCTGCGAGCACTGGACGACGAAGACCGTCGCCGGTGTGGGTGGCGCTGGTGCCAGCCCGATCCCGTGGCCCCAGGACGATGGCTGGACACCCGACGGCGGTCCGATCGACGCCGAGCTCGAGCTCGCCTCGTCGGCAGGGCCGGTGGTCCTGCAGCTGACCTGGCCGGCCGGCTGATCCGTCAGCGCAGCTTGATGCTGGCCTCGTTGGTCAGCTTCACCGAGTCCTTGCCCTCGGAGCCGCCCCAGACGCCGCTCAGGGCGAGGACGTAGGTCTGGTCCATCCTCAGCCGGGACGGGGTGTCCTCGCCGGCCTTGAAGATCAGGTGGTAGACCACGACGCAGCCGCCGCGGACCTCGTCCGGGCAGGTCGTCAGTGACTTGTCCTCGAGGACGGCGGTCGGCTTGGTCTTGCCGATCCGGAAGGTGCTCTCGACCGACCCGGCGAGGTAGACCGCGCCCGAGCGCCGGTCGGTGTTGATCTGGTCGTAGCGGCGCAGGGTGGTGCGCACGGTCACGGCGAGCCAGGTCTCGCCGTCCTCGGCCCACTGCCCGCCGGCGTACGGGAGTCGCGCGGTGCGGGTGACGCTGCAGGCGTAGTCGGACAGCCGGGACGGCGGCTCGATGTCGAACTCGGAGTCGGCCGTGCAGGAGGCCGTGCGCTCCCGGCGGGGCTTGAGGTCGTAGAGGCCGGCCGCCGCGCCCTCGTCGCGGTCGCCGGTGGCGAGGTCGACGCTCTGGCTGACGCCGTCGAAGTCGACCTCCAGGCTGGCGTCCTTGCCGTCGCCCTCCACCAGGACGTAGAAGGAGTCGGCCCCGGTCCCGCTCGGCTCCGGCGCGGGGATGCGGTAGGTCACCTTGTCGGCCACCAGGTCGACGACCGGGGTGGCGTCCGACTCGAGGTAGTCGTCGTAGTCGCCGAACGTGCCGGCGTCGTACTGCCAGGTGATCGGCACGAAGGTGCTGCCGTCGGGCGCGTCGACCGCCTCGAGCTGGGCCGTGTCGTTGGCGGCGAGCTTGGTCGTGGGCCGCCCGGCGCTGACCTCGAGCCGGCCGATCGGCAGCGCGATCGACGATGCCTTGCCGTCGGACACGAACTGGTCGTCCGTGCGCGCGTCCACGATGTCGCCCACCTTGACCTCGCTCCCGTCGCTCCCACAGGCGGCGAGGGTGGGCAGGACGGCAAGCAGGCCGAGCACGGCTGCAGCGGGGCGACGGAGACGCATGGGCGTCATTGTGGCAGCAACGGTGCGGGTGTCCGGGTGGGTTCAGCCGATCGGTACGGGCGCCGGTTCGGGCGCCGGTTCGGGATCGGGCAGCCGCGGCCACTCGGCGGGGCGCGGGACCGAGCGGACCGACCGCGAGAGCGTCGGAATCAGCGCGACCAGGGCGGTCAGGCCGGTCACTGCCAGCACCGCGTCGCGGCCGTCGATGACCGCCAGCAGGCCACCGGCCAGGGCCGGGGCGAGCGGCATCGTGACCATCGAGGCGAACTGCATCGTCGACTGCATCCTGCCGACCAGCTCCGGCGGCGTGATCGCCAACCGGTACGAGCCGACCCCGGCATTGCCCGCCGGGTTGAGGAACAGGCCGAACGACGCCGCGAGCGCCATCGCCCACGGATGGTTCCACAGGGCGAGCGGGAGCGAGAGCGGCACGAAGCTCCACGCGATCGCGACGGTCAGCCGGCCGGTGCGGAAGCGGTCGATCAGCCAAGGTGCCGCGATCGCGCCCAGGATCCCGCAGGCGCCGATCGCCGTCTCGACGAGGCCGATCTGCCACGCCGGGAAGCCCGCCTCGACGAGCCGCAGCAGGGCGGTGAAGAAGAGGGCGTTGATCGCCAGGTTGGCCGCGGGCGACCACAGCAGCAGGACCCGGAGGAAGGGGCGCCCCCAGAGGAAGCGGAGCCCGTCGCCGAGGTCGTGCAGGGGGCGCGCCCGGTCGGCCGGGGAGGTCGGGGAGGTCGGGGAGGTCGGGGAGGTCGGGGAGAGGTCGGCGCGGACCCGGCCGAGGAGCAGCCAGCCGAGCACGTAGGTGACGGCATCGGCGGCGAAGGGCGCCCAGCGGGCGAGGCCGAACAGGGCGCCGCCGACCGGGCCGCCGACGAGGGCGGCGACGTGCTGGCGGGCCTGCTGCTGGCTCAGCGCGGTCGGCAGCTCGTCGGTGGCCACGACGGTGCGGATGGCGGCGTACTCGGCGGGGGCGAAGAGGCCGGTCGCGATCCCGGTCAGCAGGGCCACCGCGAGCAGGTGGGGGAGGGTGAGCAGTCCGGTCGCGCCCGCGACGACGAGCGAGGCGTAGAGCAGGGCACCCGACCCGAGCGAGAAGCGCATGATGCGCAGCCGGTGCCGCCTGTCGGCGAGGACCCCGGCCGGCAGCAGCATGGCCACCATGCCGAGCAGGAAGACGGCCTCGGCCGCCGCCGCCCACAGCGCCGACCCGGTCATCGCGTAGGCGACGAGCGGCATCGCGAAGGTGGTGACCCGGCTGCCGAGCTCGGAGACCGTCGCCCCGACCCAGAGCGCGGTGAAGTCGCGGTTGCGGGCGAGGGTCCGGTACGACGGCATACCCGCACCGTATGTTGCGCAACAACAATTGCGCAAGAGTTGTTGCGCAACTAGTGGTGCGCATCGCCGGTAGGCTGCCGCCATGGTCCTGTACGACGACCCGCGGATCCTCCGCGCGATCGCGCACCCCACGCGCAACCGGGTCCTCCACGAGCTGTCAGCCGCGGGCTCGCTGCGCGCCGCCGACATCGCCCGCCGCATCGACGTGCCGGCCAACCAGGCCAGCTTCCACCTGCGCCAGCTCGCGAAGTACGGCCTCGTCGAGGAGGACCCGGAGGCCGGCCGCGACCGCCGCGACCGGGTCTGGCGGCTGGTCGACCCCGACGGGATCCGGTTCCGGACCGCCGACATGCTCGCGCAGCCGGGCGGGCGGGCGGCGTACACCGTGTTCCGCCGCAACGCCGTCGAGTGGGGCCAGCACCTGGTGGAGCGGGCCTTCGCCGAGACGGAGGGGGAGAGCGAGCGCCGCAACATCTCCGAGTGGTCGGTGCGACTGACCGCCGACGAGGCCCACCAGCTCGCCCGCGAGGTCGAGGAGGTCGTCGAGCGGTTCCGGGACGCCGGCCGCGCCGCGCCGCAGGGCGAGGACCGCGACACCTACTCGGTCTTCCTGCTCGTGCAGCCCTATCCCGACCTCCCCGAGGGTGACTGATGCCCGCGCGACTCAAGCCCGCCGACCCCGCTGCCGTCGCCGAGGCGCTCGACCGGGTGGCTGCCGGCGCCGCCGAGCGGGCCGACCTCAAGCTGCTCGTGAAGCACTTCCTGGCCGTGCTCGAGGAGCGCGCGCCCGGCCGGTCCGTCGAGGTCCGGGTGCCGCCCTACGCCGCGGTGCAGGTCATCGAGGGCGTCCGCCACACCCGCGGTACGCCGCCCGCCGTCATCGAGACCGACGCCGCGACGTGGATCGCGCTGGCGACCGGCGCGCTCGCCTGGCCGACCGCGGTCGAGTCCGGCGGGGTCCGGGCGAGCGGCGAGCGGACCGACCTGTCGTCGTACTTCCCGCTCTGACGGGTCGCTCAGTCGGCCTCGAGGGCGTCGGCGAGCGTGAGTGCCTCGACCTGGGAGATCTCGGGGCCGGCGATCTGCACCCGGCCGTCGGTGATCGGGGCCTGGATCGTCGGTGCGCTGATGATCGTGCCGCCGGAGACGATCGCGACCTGCTGGCCGGTGCCCGAGAGCTCGGTCGTCAGGTCGGCGAAGGTGGCCGCCGCCTCGGTGTCGAGGTCGATCGTGATCAGCCATCCGCCGTCGGGTCCTTCGGCGGCCTCGGCCCGGTCGACACCGCCCACGAGCTCGGCGGGGCCGAGCTGGTGGGCCACTCCCTCGAGGTCGCAGGCGGTCGTCGTCGAGTCCGGCGCGGGCTGGGCGGTCGGGCTGGTCGTACAGGCCGAGGGATCGCCTGCGGCGACGACCTTGCGGAACTGCGCCGGCTCCTGGTCGCCGGCGGTGGAGGAGGTCGGACCGCGGTCCCCGTCGCCGTCGTCGTCGGTGCTGTCCTCGCCGCCCGAGCAGGCCGTCTGGCCCAGCAGGAGGAGGGTGCCGACGGCGGTCGCGATGATGCCCCGAGAAAGCGTCATCGGTCGATCATGCCGGATGTGGCGCGAGGACGGGGCTGTCATAGGTTGGGCCCATGACCGGACCTGTCACCACCACCGACCTGCGTACGCGTCTCGCCGGCCTCATGCCGGGTGTCCGATCGGACCTCGAGGCACTTGTCCGCATCCAGTCCGTGAGCGCCGACCCCGCCCGCCTCGACCAGGTCGAGGAGAGCGCTCGCGTCACTGCCGAGCTGTTCGCCGCCGAGGGCGTCGACGTCGAGATCGTGCGCGCCTTCGACGGCGCCCCGCCCGCCGTGATCGGCGAGAAGAAGGGACCGGAGGGCGCGCCGACGGTGCTCCTCTACGCCCACCACGACGTCCAGCCCGAGAACGACCACGCCGACTGGGACAGCCCGCCGTGGGAGCCCACCGAGCGCGACGGCCGCCTCTACGGCCGCGGTGCCGCCGACGACAAGGCCGGCATCATCACCCACCTCGCCGCGCTGCGGGCGTTCGGTGACGAGCTGCCGGTGACCGTCCGCCTCTTCATCGAGGGCGAGGAGGAGGTCGCCTCGGCGACCCTGCCGCAGCTGCTGAAGAAGTACGAGGACCGGCTGCGCTCCGACGTCATCGTGATCGCCGACTCGGGCAACTGGGACATCGGCGTGCCCGCCCTGACCACCAGCCTCCGCGGCCTGATCCGCGTCGACGTCGAGCTGCGCACGCTCACCCACGCCGTCCACTCGGGCATGTGGGGTGGCCTCGAGCCCGACGCGATCATGGCGCTCGTCCGCCTGCTCGACACGCTCTGGGACGCCGACGGCGGCTCCGCCATCGAGGGCCTCGTCAGCGGCCCGGCCGCCGACGTCGACTACCCCGAGGAGCGGCTGCGCGCCGAGTCCGGCGCCATCCCCGGCCTGTCCTGGGTGGGCAGCGGCCCCGCCGTCGAGCGGCTGTGGACCAAGCCGGCCGTGACCGTCACCGGCTTCGACGCCCCCAAGGTCGACGGCGCCTCCAACACGCTCTCGCCCGTCGCCCGCGCCCGGGTCACCGTCCGGATCGCGCCGGGCGACACGGGCGAGAACGCCGTCGCCTGCCTGCAGGCCCACCTGGAGAAGAACGTCCCCTGGGGCGCCGAGCTCTCCACCAAGGTGGTCGACACCGGCGAGCCGATCGCGATCGACGCCACCGGCCCGGCGTACGACGCCGCCCGCGCCGCCTTCACCGAGGCCTGGGACGGCACCCCGCCGGTCGACATGGGCGTCGGTGGCTCGATCCCGTTCATCGCGGAGTTCCTCGAGAGCTTCCCTGCCGCGTCGGTGCTGGTCACCGGCGTCGAGGACCCCGACACCCGCGCCCACGGCCCCAACGAGGGCCTGCACCTGGCCGAGTTCGAGAAGGTCCTGCTCGCCGAGGCCCTCCTCCTCCGCAACCTCGGCGCCTGACCCCCACCCGCCGACTTGCCGGTCTGGCCGGCCGAGTTGCCGGTCTGGCCGGTCGACTTGCCGGTCTGGTCCGCCGAGTTGCCGGTTCTGCCTGCGTGGGTCGACAGAACTGGCAACTCAAGCCGCCATATCGGCAAGTCAACGCGCCAAACTGGCAACTCGGCCCAAAGTCAAGTGATTCGCTAGACTCACTCGCATGACGGTGACGGAGGCGGGTACGCCGCAGCCCGGGCAGGTCGGCCAGCGCAACCGGGTGGCGGTGATCGGTGGCGGCGCCAGCGGCGTGCTGACCGCGATCAACCTGCTGGTGCGCTCCGACGACCCGGACCTCGAGGTGGTCATCCACGAGGCCAGCGGCATCGTCGGGCGCGGGATCGCCTACGGCACCAACGACCAACGTCACCTGCTCAACGTCCGGGCGCGGCACATGAGCGCCTTCCCGGACTCGCCGTCCGACCTCCTCGACTGGGCGCTGCGGACCGGCCGCAGCAGCGACCCGCAGGGCTTCCTGCCCCGGGCCGACTACGCGATCTACCTCCAGGACCGGCTGGCCGACGTCGCCGACGACCGGCTCCGGGTGCGTGCCGGCCGGGTGCTCGACGTCGTGCCGACGGAGACCGGCTTCGAGATCGTCACCGAGCGTTCGCGCAGCCAGGCCTCCGCCGTCGTGCTGGCCCACGGCAACCAGCCGCCCCGTCCGCTGGTCGCCTCGACCACGGGCGAGGCCCTCCCTGAGGCGCCGTGGCATGTCGCCAACCCGTGGGAGCTGGCCCGCCTGCGGGCGCTGCCCGCCGATGCCTCCGTCGTGGTCGTCGGCACCGGCCTGACCGCCGTCGACACCGTGATCACGCTGCTCGAGGACGGCCCCGGACGCGAGGTCACCATGCTGAGCCGCAACGGCCTGCTGCCGAAGCCGCACGTCGGCCAGGCGCACACGGCGTGGGTCACGAAGGTCCCCGAGGGGCCCGGCCCGGTGAGCGCCGACGAGATCGCCACGGCGCTGGCCGAGGAGTGCGCGGCCGCCGCCGAGCGCGGCGTGAACTGGCGCGCCGTCGTCGACGGCGTCCGGCCCGCGACCCAGGACCTGTGGCGCCGGCTGCCGCACGCCGAGCGGGTCCGCTTCCTCGAGGTCTACGCCCGGGACTGGGAGGTGCGCCGCCACCGGATGGCGCCCGACGTCGCCCTGCGCCTGCAGCGCTACCGCTACGAGGGCCGCCTCCACGTCCGCGCCAGCAGCATCGCGACGGCCGAGGACCGGGGCGAGCGATGTCGCGTGACGACCACCGACGCCACGTCGTACGACGTCGACGCGGTCGTCAACTGCACCGGCCCCCTCTCCGACGTCCGCCAGAGCGCGGACCCCCTGCTCCAGTCGCTCCTCGCGCGCGGCACGGTCCGTCCCGACCGCCTCGCGCTCGGCCTCGACACGACCGCCGAGGGGCAGGTCGTCGACGCCGCCGGCAACCCGGTCCCGGACCTCCACCTCGTCGGTCCGCCGCGCAAGGGCACGCTGTGGGAGTCGACCGCCATCCCCGAGATCCGCGCCCAGGCCGCGCAGGTCGCCACGGCCGTGGTGGAGCGCTCGTCTCGCCGCAGCCTCGCCAACTGAGGTCTGGGGCCACTTCGCCGGTACGCTGGAGCCGTGTGCGGAGTCTTCGGCGTATGGGCCCCGGGTGAGGACGTCGCCAAGCTGACCTACTTCGGCCTCTACTCCCTGCAGCACCGCGGGCAGGAGTCGGCCGGCATCTCGGTCAGCAACGGGCGCCAGATCCTCGTCTACAAGGACATGGGCCTCGTGTCCCAGGTCTTCGACGAGAACACCCTCGAGTCGTTCGCGGGCCACCTCGCGGTCGGCCACTGCCG
This sequence comes from Nocardioides sp. SRI_004, assembly GCF_057586415.1. Lineage (NCBI taxonomy): Bacteria > Bacillati > Actinomycetota > Actinomycetes > Propionibacteriales > Nocardioidaceae > Nocardioides > Nocardioides sp. SRI_004. The sequence continues at coordinate 184,213 of NZ_JBYCZV010000010.1, read as the reverse complement.
CTACTCCACCACCGGTGCGAGCACGTGGCAGAACGCCCAGCCGACCTTCCGGCCCACCGAGGACGGCTCGATCGCGCTCGGCCACAACGGCAACCTGATCAACACCGCCGCCCTCGCGGAGATGGTGCAGGACCTGCCGAGCGACGACGGCGAGCTCGACATCCACGCCCGCAACCTCGAGACGTCGACCAACGACACCAGCCTGGTGACCGCGCTGCTCGCGCACCACCCGGACCAGTCGCTGGAGTCGCGCGCCCTGGAGCTGCTGCCGCAGGTCGAGGGTGCGTTCTCGTTCGTCTTCATGAACGAGAACACCCTGTACGCCGCCCGCGACCCCGAGGGCATCCGCCCGCTGGTGCTCGGCCGCCTCGACCGCGGTTGGGTCGTCGCCAGCGAGGACGCCGCCTTGGCCACCGTCGGTGCCAGCGTGGTCCGCGAGGTCGAGCCGGGCGAGCTCCTCGTCATCGACGAGGACGGCCTGCGCTCCCACAAGTTCGCCGAGCCGCGCCGCAAGGGCTGCGTGTTCGAGTACGTGTACCTCGCCCGTCCCGACGCCACCATCGCCGGCCGCAGCGTCCACGAGGCGCGCGTCGAGATGGGCCGGCAGCTGGCCCGCGAGTTCCCGGTCGACGCCGACCTGGTCATCCCGGTCCCCGAGTCCGGCACGCCCGCTGCCTCCGGCTACGCGCTCGAGAGCGGCATCCCGTTCGGCCAGGGCTTCGTCAAGAACGCGTACGTCGGGCGCACCTTCATCCAGCCCAGCCAGACGCTGCGCCAGCTCGGCATCCGGCTCAAGCTGAACGCGCTGGAGCACATGATCCGCGGCAAGCGGATCGTCGTCGTCGACGACTCGATCGTGCGCGGCAACACCCAGCGCGCCCAGGTCCGGATGCTGCGCGAGGCCGGGGCGACCGAGGTCCACGTGCGGATCTCGAGCCCGCCGGTCAAGTGGCCCTGCTTCTACGGCATCGACTTCGCCACCCGCGCCGAGCTGATCGCCAACGGCCTCGACGTCGACGAGATCGCCGCCAGTGTCGGTGCCGACAGCCTCGGCTACATCTCGCTCGACGGCATGGTCGAGGCGACCGGCCAGCAGCAGAGCACGCTGTGCACCGCCTGCTTCACCGGTGAGTACCCGATCGAGCTGCCCGACGAGAGCCTGCTCGGCAAGCACCTCCTGGAGGCGACGCTCAAGCCGAGCACGCACGGCGAGGCGCTTCCTGTCTTCAACAACCCGTGAGCGAACCAAGGGGAACCGTGGCTGAGAACGCCTATGCCCGTGCCGGCGTCGACATCGAGGCCGCGGACCGCGCCGTCGACCTGATGAAGGAATGGGTCGAGAAGGCCCGCCGGCCCGAGATGCTGGGCGGCCTCGGCGGCTTCGCCGGCCTCTTCGACGCGAGCGCCCTGACGTCGTACAAGCGTCCGCTGCTGGCGACCTCCACCGACGGCGTCGGCACCAAGGTCGCGGTCGCGCAGATGGTCGACAAGCACGACACGATCGGCTTCGACCTCGTCGGCATGGTCGTCGACGACCTCGTCGTCTGCGGCGCCGAGCCGCTCTTCATGACCGACTACATCGCGACCGGCAAGGTCGTGCCCGAGCGGATCGCCGCGATCGTCAAGGGCATCGCGGAGGCGTGCGTCGAGGCCGGCTGCGCGCTGGTCGGCGGGGAGACGGCCGAGCACCCGGGCCTCCTCGCCCCCGACGAGTACGACGTCGCCGGCGCCACTACCGGCGTGGTGGAGGCCGACGCGCTCCTCGGTGCCTCCCTGGTCCGCGAGGGCGACGTCGTGATCGCGATGGCGGCGAGCGGCCTGCACTCCAACGGCTACTCCCTGGCCCGCCACGTGTTCTTCACGCAGGCCGGCTGGACCGTGGACCGGCACGTCGAGGAGTTCGGCCGCACGCTCGGCGAGGAGCTCCTGGAGCCGACCCGGATCTACACCAAGCCGTGCCTGGCGATCGCCCGCGAGACCGAGACCCACGCGATGGCCCACATCACCGGTGGTGGCCTCGCCAACAACCTCGCGCGAGTCATGCCGCCGGAGCTGAAGGCGACCCTGGACCGCTCCACCTGGACCCCGGCGCCCGTCTTCGACGTGGTCCGCCGGGTCGGCGAGGTCGCCCAGCCCGACCTCGAGGCCACCCTCAACTGCGGCGTCGGCATGGTCGCCCTGGTGGCGCCGGACTCCGTCGACGCGGCCCTGGCGCGGCTCGGCGAGTTCGGCATCGACAGCTGGGTCGCGGGCGAGGTCGGGGTCGACCCGGCGCAGCAGGGCACCGTCGAGCTGGTGGGTCAGCACCCCGGCTGGTGACCCCGCTGGTGACCTTCGCCGCACGGCGCGTCCGAACGGGCGCCCTGACGTGCGGGAACAGCCACCGGCCATGTACCGTTGTGCCCACGAGACTCTGATTCAGCAGTCCGGGGCCCGGAGGGTTCCCGGCCAAGTGTGCGAGGGGGCTGGACCCTATGGGCCGCGGCCGAGCGAAAGCCAAGCAGACGAAGGTCGCACGCGACCTGAAGTACCGCACTCACGACACGGACCTCTCGGCCTTGGCCGCTGAGCTCCACGGTGAGCCCGTTGACCGCGTCGAGGACGAGGTCGACGACGAGGTGCTCGACAAGTGGGCGGACTACGACCCGCGCAAGTGATGCGTGGCGGCACTCATCGAGTGCCCCGCAGCACCAGCAGGTCACCGTGGGTCCCGTAGCCCACGAGCGCGCCTCCTGACGGCGTCCCGTCGAAGGTCACCAGCCGCCAGCGGTCTCCCGGCTCGTCGGGGTCCGGCGGCACGATGGTCGGCCACGGGATGTTCGTCGGGTACGGCGCGTCCACGGTGCCGACCTCGCGCATCGACGTGTCGAACACGGGGAACCGCCCGCGCACGGCGCGCCTGTTGTCGCGCCCGTCGCTGGCGAGGACCCGCCACGCGCCGTCCAGGCGCGCCAGCGTGGTGCCCTCGGTCGCCGTACGGTCGGTCGCGGCACCGCGCAGGGTGAGCTCGTCGAGCGACGGTCCGGCCGCGAGCACCGGGTGGAAGTCGAAGAACCGCCGCGCGCTCACGTAGCCGACCAGCCACGAGCCGTCGTCGTCGCGCACCAGGTGCGGGTCCCAGACGCCGACGCTCGGGCCGTCGGTCGGCAGGTCGAGCGCCCGGGTCGTCAGCAGGTGCTGGCCGCGGGTGAGGTCGGCGGTCGTCTCGGCGAGCGTGACCGCGACCCGCGCGTCCGCGCGCGCCCCCGGGTCGGCGGGGAAGTCCGACCACGTGCTGGTGGCGACCAGCCACCGGTCGCCGTCGCGGACCACGTGGGTCGCATGGTCGCCGTAGCCTCCCGGACGGTCGGGTCGTTGGAAGTACAGCTCGGCACCGCGCCGCACCCCCCCTTGTGCGTTGAGAGTCCACGTAGAGGTGTGTGCCGTGCCGAAGAACCCCGGTCCCGCAGCGGTCGCAGAGAGCAGCACCGAGCCGTCGTCCGTGCGGTACGCCGAGCCGTCGGCCCAGGTCACCAGCCTGATGTCGCGCAACCCGAGCTGCCCGAACGTCCCGGCCGTCCAGCCGGTGACGGCGCCGGGCTCCGTGGACGACCACGAGGCCGTCACCCCGGCCAGCCAGCCGGGGTCGCGCACGTCGGGGATCGCGCCCGTGCCGGACGCCGACAGGTCGACCCGCGCCCGGACCACCCAGGCGCCGCCCTCGAGCGTCAGCGCCGAGACGTGCGTGCCGGTCAGCGCGAGCGCGAGGCGGCCGGGGGAGCGGGTCCTGCCGTGGCGCCGGCTGCGGTGGATGCTCTCCCGGTCGCCCGAGCGCACCGTGATGCAGACCCGGCCCTGGTCGATCACCGACGAGAACTGGGAGCCGTCCGGGCCGGCGAGGCTCGCCGCGGTCCCGCCGCCGCGGGACGAGAGCGAAACCTCGACCGCCGCGAACGGCGCCAGCAGGGGCAGCTTCCCGGTGCTCGACTGCTGAGCCGCCGGGTCGTCGTACACCTCGGTGAGGAGCGGGGTCCCGACCACCTCCACCGGGCGGTGGCGGGCGACGATCTCGAACGCGGGCAGCACCCGCGCAGGATCCCATGCAGGCGGCGATGCAGCATGATCTCCCCGTGCCCCGCGTCACCCTCACCCCGCTCACCGGCGGCAACGGTCTCGCCCTGACCTCCGCGCGCCCCGGACCCGACCTCGCGGCCGCCGGCTGGTCGGAGGTCGAGTACGCCGCCAGCGGCACCACTCCCGCCCCGTTCAGCACCCGCGTGGTCCTCCGGCGACCGGAGTCCGCGCCCGCGAGCGGTACCCTCGTCGTGGAGTGGCTCAACGTCAGCTCGGGCGCGGACGCGGCTCCGGACTGGACCTATCTCGCCGACGAGCTCGTGCGGCAGGGGCACGCGTGGGCCGGCGTCTCGGCGCAGTTCAACGGCGTGGAGGGCGGCTCCGCCGTGGTCGCCGTCGAGGGCGCCGCGCTGCAGGGGCTCAAGGGCGTCGACCCGGACCGCTACGGCGGGCTCCACCACCCCGGCGACCTCCACGCGCACGGCATCTTCACGGAGACCGCCCGCGCGGTCGCGGCGCTGGTCGGCGCGGACCAGGTGCTCGCGATCGGGGAGTCCCAGTCGGCGTACCTGCTCACGACGCACGTCAACGAGGTCCACCCGCACGACCGCTTCTTCGACGGCTTCCTCATCCACAGCCGCGGCGACGTCGCGGCACCGGCAGGGAAGGCGGGTTGCGGCATCGACCTGCTGGCCGCCCGCGAGAGCGGCGTCCCGACGCCGATCCGCCGCGACCTCGACGTGCCCGTCATGGTCGTGCAGACCGAGGGCGACCTGCTCGGCCGGATGAACTACCTGCCCGCGCGCCAGCCCGACGGTCCGCTGCTGCGTGTCTGGGAGGTCGCGGGCGCCGCGCACGCCGACCTCTTCCAGATCGGCGAGTTCGAGGCCTTCCTCGGCTGCCCCGACCCGGTCAACCGCGGCCAGCAGGTGTACGTCGTCCGGGCGGCCCTGCGCCACCTGGTGGTCTGGGCGCGCGGTGGCCCGGCGGCGCCGTCCGCGACGCCGATCGAGGTGCGCGACGGCGCGTTCGTCAGGGACGAGGTCGGCAACGTCCGCGGGGGCGTCCGCACGCCGGTCGTCGAGGCGGCCGTGGAGGTGCTGGCCGGCGACGCGCCCGGTGCGTCCGTGATCTGCGGGCTGTTCGGGCGGACCCTGGCCCTGCCGGAGGCCGACCTGCGTCGGCGGTGGGCCTCGCCGGAGGACTACCGGGCGTCGTACACGGCGGCGACGGAGGCGGCGATCGCCGCCGGCTTCGTGCTGGCGGAGGACCGCGCCGCCGTCCTGGCCGAGATGCGTGCCTTCCCGGCCCGCTGAGGAGCAGAATGCGGCTCGTGATCGCGAGCTCCCTCACCCTGCTGGTCCCCGTCGCCGCCGAGGAGCGCGGTGACCGCTCAGGCGACGCCTTCGGCCTCGCCGTCGTCCTCGGGGGGCTGCTGATCGGCCTCGCGGTCGTCGGGCTCTTCGTGCTCTGGCTGGCCGTGCTGGTCCAGGCGCTGCGGATCCCCGACTCCACGTGGGAGGCCGCCGACCAGAGCAAGCTGGTCTACGTGCTGCTGATGGTGCTCCTGGGCCTGCTCGGCACCCTGCTCTACTGGCTGGTCGCCCGCCCCGCGCTGCGCAGGGCGGGCGCCGCCACCGCTCAGGCGTAGGCGAGCAGGGTCGCGTTCACCTTCTCCCACGCGGTCCGCAGCTCGGCGAGGTCCGCCGGTCGCCTGGCGGCCAGGTTGGCCTGCTCCCGTGCGTCCACGCCGAGGTCGTAGAGGTAGTCGGTGCTGCCCGACCGGACGTACTTGAGGTCGCCGCGCCGCAGCGCGCGCCCGTTGCGGGTCCGCCAGAACAGGTCGCGCTCGGGCACCTCCTCGCCCTCGAAGAGGTGCGGCACGAGGCTGGTGCCGTCGAGCGGGTACGCCGCGTCCGGCTCCGCGCCGCCGAGCTCGAGGAAGGTCGCGGTCCAGTCGGTCGTGGAGACGGGGGTGTCGTCGACGGTCCGCTTCGGGAGCCGGCCGGGCCACGACAGGATCGCGGGGATCCGGATGCCGCCCTCGTTGACGCTCGCCTTCACGCCCGTGAAGGGCCAGTTGTAGCTGTACCGCTCGCCGCCGTTGTCGCTGGCGAAGAGCACGACCGTGTCCCGGTCCTGGCCGGTGCGCCGGAGCTCGGCGAGCACCTTGCCGATCGCTCTGTCGAGGTTCTCGACCATCTCCTTGTACTTCTCCAGCGAGCCGCCGTCGTAGTGGAACAGCGCCTGCGGGTTGCCCGCCTTGACCTTCGCGGTGATCTCGTCGCTGACCGCCTTGTCGCCCGGGCCCTCCCACGGCCAGTGCGGCGAGGTGAAGTTGAGGTTGAACAGCCACGGCTCGCGCTGGTCCTTGACCGAGCGCAGCACGCCGATCGCCTTCTCGGTGAGGATGTCGGTGTAGTAGCGCGGGTCCTCGACGAGCTGCTCGCCGTCGTACAGGTCGTAGGCGCCGGTGTGGGCGTACTTGCTGAAGTAGTCGATGCCGCCGGAGTAGTTGCCGTAGAAGCTGTCCCAGCCGGACTTGAGCGGGCCGAAGGTCGGCAGGAAGCCGCCGTGCCACTTGCCGACCATGTGGGTGGAGTAGCCGGCGCCCTTGAGCAGCGAGGCGAGCGTCGGGTGCTCCGGCGGGATGCCGTCGCGGTCGTTGACCTGGCCGATCGGCTCCTGCAGGCCGCCGGGGATCCGGCCCGGGTGGCGGCCGGTGTAGAGCGCGATCCGGGTCGGCGAGCAGACCGCGCCGGCCGAGTAGCCCTGCGTGAAGCGCACGCCGGTCGCGGCCAGGGCGTCGAGGTTCGGGGTCTTGATGTCCGGCGAGCCGTAGACGCTCAGGTCGGCGGCGCCGAGGTCGTCGGCGAGGATGACGAGGAAGTTCGGCCGCGGCCGGGGACCCTTGCGGGCGATGGCCTGGAACGGCTGCTCGGCGTGGGCGGTCTCGCTGGTCGCGCTCACCACGGCAGCGGCGCCGAGCGCGCCGACGGCAGCGCCGGCGAGCCCGCGACGCGACAGGCCGGCAGGACGGGGGGACGGGTCCGGCATGGGTGCATCTCCTTGTTAGTCGATCAAGACGATCGAGATAATAGGGATGCCGACTGTGAGCGCGCACAGTCCGTCCAAGGGGCGGCGAGCCGGCGTCCGGCCGGGAATGCCGAAGGGCCCCGCAGCACTGCTGCGGGGCCCTTCGGTTGCGCGTGGCCAGGGGCGGGGTCGAACCGCCGACCTACCGATTTTCAGTCGGTCGCTCGTACCAACTGAGCTACCTGGCCGGGCAGTCGCACACCTTACCGGAGGGACTCGGAAGTCACGAAAGCGGCGGCACCTCGTGGACGGCAGGTGTCCCGCGGGCCCGTGTGGATGGGCGTGTGCCGGGACTCGCGCACTATGCTGACCGAGCCGTTGCGGGCCTCGTCCCGCAGCGGAGGGCCCCCATCGTCTAGCGGCCCAGGACACCGCCCTTTCACGGCGGGTACGCCGGTTCGAATCCGGTTGGGGGTGCGGGTCGTGCGCCGGGTTCGCTCCCGATTGGGAGCCGGGGACGGCCATGGGTTAGAGTTCCATCCGCTTCGCCGCGCAGGAAACTGCACGGAGAGCACCTGGCCCCGTAGCGCAGTTGGTTAGCGCGCCGCCCTGTCACGGCGGAGGCCGCGGGTTCGAGTCCCGTCGGGGTCGCAGAAGAGAGGAACCGCTCCGGATCACCGGAGCGGTTCTTGTCGTTTTCGCCCGTTCTGCGCCGGGCCGCCGTGCTCAGCCGAGGCGGCGGTGCGGGTCGTGCACGATGACCGTGCCGCCGACGCGGTCGGCCAACGTGCGGTGCAGCGGCTCGTCGCTGAGGAACATCACGAACGACACGATGCTCGAGATGCCGCAGGTGATCATCGAGATCAGCCAGTCGAGCCCGTTGCGCGCGGCCATGTCGCCCCACCCGGCCACGCCGCGCCGCTCCGGCTTCCACGCCCGCATGCCGAGCACCTGCAGCGCCGGGCTGGTGCCTTTGCCCCACACGATCGCGCCCCAGACCAGGTAGCCGATGCCGCAGGTGAGCAGCGCGAGCGGGATCGCGAGGAAGTACGCGCCGACCCGGCGCCCCTGCGAGGCGATGACCACGCCGTCGGGCAGGCCCAGCTGGGCGCCGGCCTGCCACGGGCCCGCCGGCGGCCCGTAGCCGTAACCGGGCTGTCCGTAACCGGGCTGTCCGTAGGCGGGCTGGCCGTACGCGGGTTGTCCGTAGCCGGGCTGGTTCGGGTAGCCGGGATACTCCGCCGGGGGCTCGTAGGACGACATGGCACGCATCCTGCCAGCGCGCGGGTCGCGTCGTTGGCGCGGTCGGCGAGAATGGCGCGCGTGCCGGTCGAGATGAGCCCCGAGGAGTTCGACGCCATCGTCGACGCCGCCCTCGACGAGATCCCCGAGGAGCTGGCCCGGCTGGTCCACAACGTCGTCGTCCTCGTGGAGGACGAGCCGCCGGAGGGCGAGCCCGACGACCTCCTCGGCCTGTACGACGGCGTGGCGCTCACCGAGCGCGAGGGCGGCCTGCTCCCGCAGCTGCCCGATCGGATCTTCCTGTTCCGCGGCCCGCTGCTCGACATGTGCGAGGACGTCGAGGAGCTCACCGAGGAGATCCGGATCACCGTCGTCCACGAGGTCGCCCACCACTTCGGCATCGACGACGACCGCCTGCACGACCTCGGCTACGCCTGACGAGCTGCGGACTACCCCGCGAGGGTGAATCCGAGCGTGGCGGCACCGAGGCCCAGCGCGATCGTCCCGACGAGGTACGCCGCCCCGCGCGCCGGACCCAGGTCGCGGGACTGCACCATCAGCGAGGAGTACGTCGACAGGCCGCCGCAGAACCCGGTGCCGACCAGCGCGAGGGCGCTGCCGTGCAGGGCCCAGCCCGCGCAGGCTCCGAGCAGGAGGCTGGCCACGGTGTTGGCCGCCAGGGTCCCGTGGTGCCACCGGTCGTCGTACCGCTGGCCGAGCGCGTAGCGCAGCGCCGAGCCGAGAGCGCCGCCCAGCGCGACCAGGAGCGCCGTCACAGCTCGTCCTCCGCCGGCAGTGACGGGGCGAGCCCACCCACGACGACCACGGCGACCAGCCCGGCGGCGAGGGTGCCGACGACATAGGCCGCGGCCAGCCCAGTGCGGCCGTCGGCGAGCAGCGAGCGCGCCTGCTCCGACGTGGCCGAGAACGTGGTGAAGCCGCCGAGCACCCCGGGGCCGAGCGCGGCGGCCCAGACCGGCGAGCGGCGGGCCACCGGCAGCAGGAGCAGGCCCGCGAGCAGCGCCGACCCGACGACGTTGATCGCGAAGGTGGTCCACGGGAACCCGGCCCCGTCGGGCTGGGCCTGCGTGGCGGCGTACCGGACGACGGCTCCGCAGGCTCCGCCCGCGGCCACGGCGAGGAAGTGCCGCGGTCCCGGGGTCATGGGCCGAGGCTAGTGCCGCGGCGTCAGAGTGCGCGGGACGGGGCGCCGGACCCGGCGCCGCCCTGCCAAGCCACCGGGGGGGCCCCGGCCGACTGCCGCCGGAACTCACCGAGGAACCAGATCTGGAAGGCGCGCTGCTCGGCGCCGCGGGGCGCCGTCAACAGGCGCTGGGCGCGGCTGAACTCGTCGGCCGCGTCGAGCAGGTCGATCAGGCCACCGATCTGGCGCGCCGTCTCGCGCGGCATCCGCAGGCGCAGGTCGACGCTGTTGCGGCCCTCGCCGCTGGCCTCGTCGACCTGCTCGCGGCCCATGTTGGAGCGCAGCGGCCGCTCGAGCGCGTCGAAGTGCTCGGAGAGGACCTTGGCCAGCGGGTAGTCGTCCTCGTGGGCGAGGGCGAGCAGCCGGATCTCACGGCGCAGGTCGCGGTAGTGGCGCTGGAAGCGGCCGAAGGCGACGACCGGCACGCCGTTGATCTGGACCGCGACCTCGCCGACGCGGGTGTGGTCCTCCGCGAACGGGCTGCTGGCGTAGGTGATCTGGATGTCGGTGCCACCGGTCTCGGAGAGCTCCGTGGCCGGCTCGAACCAGACCGCCTTGCCCTCGTCGTCGATCTCGGCGCCCCACACGAACGAGGCGCGGGCGACGATGTCGAGGCCGCGGCCGACAGTGGTCAGCGCGGCGAGCTGCTCCTCGTCGAGGGCGTCGAAGGCGTCGAGGTCGAAGGCGTCGATGTCGAAGCCGCCCGCCTGCGTGACCGGCTGCGGCGGGATCGTGGAGCCGTCGTGGACCTCGAAGCGGGGGTGCTCGGCGGTCCCGCTCAGCTGCATCCGCACGGGCTGCTCGCCGTGCAGCACGGCGTTGGTGACCAGCTCGGAGATCGCCAGCTCGGCGCAGTCGACCAGGTCCTCGCGACCGATCTCGCGGCAGGTGGCGACGACCCAGCGGCGTGCGTCGTGCACGCTGCGCGGCCCGGGGGCCAGCTCCAGGGTCTGCCGGTGCTGCACGGAGGAACCTTTCGCGGTGTCAGTGCCCGAGGGGTGGTGGTCGACGGTGAGGCCTGATCCCGAGTGCGATACCCGGTTGAACTCGCAACCAAACCAACAGATCCGAGCTGATTTGGTGACGGTCGTGAAGGGCTCACCAAGGAGTGTGACCGACCAGACCGTCGTCGCGGGTTGGGACCCGCGGAGAGGAAGCGGGAGAATGGGTACCGAGCGGCACCGAGGCCGCTCGCGAAGCACCCCCGTGGACGGCCGTCGACATCCGTCCACGCCGTCCAGGAGGAAGTCATGGCAGCAGGCGACACCCAGCCGGAGCAGTCCGACCGCGTGATCGTCCCCCGGTCCGACAAGCACCAGGTGGTGGTCATCGGCTCCGGGTTCGGTGGCCTGTTCGGCACCAAGGCGCTGCGCCACGCCGACGTCGACGTCACGATGATCGCGAAGACGACGCACCACCTCTTCCAGCCGCTGCTCTACCAGGTGGCGACCGGCATCCTCTCCGAGGGCGAGATCGCGCCCCCGACCCGCGAGGTGCTCGCCAACCAGAAGAACGCCCAGGTCCTGCTGGGCGAGGTCACGGCGATCGACCTGGAGAACCGCCAGATCACCTCGCACGTGCTCGGACGCGAGCTCGTGACGCCGTACGACTCGCTCATCGTCGCCGCGGGAGCCGGCCAGTCGTACTTCGGCAACGACCACTTCGCCGAGTTCGCCCCCGGCATGAAGAGCATCGACGACGCCCTCGAGCTGCGGGGCCGCATCTTCGGCGCCTTCGAGATGGCCGAGCTCGGTGCGGCCCGCGGTGAGAACGTCGACCACCTGCTGACCTTCGTGGTCGTCGGTGCCGGCCCGACCGGTGTCGAGATGGCCGGCCAGATCGCCGAGCTCGCCCACCGCACGCTGACCCGCGACTTCCGGGCCATCAGCAGCCGTCAGGCCCGCGTCATCCTCGTCGACGCCGCGCCGCAGGTGCTGCCGCCGTTCGGCGCGAAGCTCGGCAAGTGGACCCAGGAGAAGCTGGAGAAGCTCGGCGTCGAGGTCATGCTCGGTGCGCTGGTGTCCGAGGTCGACGAGCGTGGCCTGACCGTGAAGTACAAGGACGGCAGCTCCGAGCGGATCGAGGCCGTCGCCAAGGTGTGGGCCGCCGGTGTCCAGGCCAACCCGCTCGGCCAGCAGCTCGCCGCCCAGACCGGCGCCCCGCTCGACCGCGCCGGCCGGATCGGCGTCAACCCCGACCTGACGCTGCCGGGCTACCCCGAGGTCTTCGTCGTCGGCGACATGATCTCCCTCGACAACCTGCCGGGTGTCGCGCAGGTCGCGATCCAGGGCGCCAAGTACGCCGCGAAGGAGATCGACGGCCGCCTCAAGGGCAAGCCCGCGCAGCCGCCATTCAAGTACTTCGACAAGGGCTCGATGGCGATCATCAGCCGCTTCCGCGCCGTGGCGATGGTCGGCAAGCTCCGCCTCACCGGCGTGATCGCCTGGCTGATGTGGCTCGTCGTCCACCTCTTCTACATCACCGGCTTCAAGAACCGGGTCACCGCGGTGATCCGGTGGGCCGTCTCCTTCCTCGGCAAGGGCCGCTCCGAGCGGACCTCGACCGAGCAGCAGATCTTCGCGCGGGTCGCGCTCCAGCGGCTCGCCCGTGGCGCGACCGACCTGGTCTCCGAGCCCGGTGAGTACGCCGACGCCGAGCGTCGCCGCGCCGAGCTCGAGGCGCAGGCGGCCGAGGAGGCCCGGCTCAGCGACGAGAACAAGCGCGGGGTCAAGGTCTGAGCCTGCGGGCGCCTGTGACCGCGGGGTCGAAACCCGCGGCTGCTGCATGAATCCCCGGTCGACCGGGGATTCCTGCACTTGTCAGGCGTTGCAACGCCTGACAAGTGCAGGAACAGCCTGACAAGTCAGGCGAGCTGCTCCCGGATCGCCCGGGGCAGGATGAACACGCCCTCGGCCTCCGCGGTGACGCCGTCGGGCCCGATCATCTGCGCCTTCGCCCAGGTCTTGATCCCGTCCTCGCGCTCGACCCACGCCTCGACGCGCAGGTCGCCGAGCGGGGTGCCCTGCCGGTAGACGATCGTGAGCGTCCCGGTCATGCCGGGGCGCCCCTTCGCGCCGACGGCATGGCCGAGCACCTGGTCGAGGATGAGCGCCACGACGCCGCCGTGGACGAGCCCCGGCGGGCCCTCGTACGCGGGACCGCAGTGGAAGTCGCTCTCCGAGCGGCCCTCGGGGACGCTGTGGACCTGCAGCGGGGGAGCGATCGGGTTCCGCAGCCCGATGACGGGGTTGCCCCACGGGCGCCGACGCCCGGCCGGCAGGTGCTCCTGGCCGAGGGTCTGCGTGCGTCGTACCTTGCGCAGGCGGGCGACGGCGGCCTCGACGTCGGCGGTCGCGGCCGCGACCTCCTCGGGGTCGACGTCCGACATGACGCACAGGTCGACGAGCTCGCGGGCCGCCTCGGCCAGCGGACCCCAGATGGCCGTCTCGTGCTCGACGACGTGGTCGGGGGTCTCGTCAGGCGGGAACGGCCAGTTCATGGCACTCAGGGTAGAACACGTTCTTGTTCTGGGTGGGCCGGAATCCCGTTCGCCGGGACCGCCCGGCCGATGGTGGGATGGGTGCCATGACGGCACTCGTGGACCCCGACACCGCCCGCTGGCAGAGCTGGGCCGCCATGGTCGAGGACTTCGGCGGTACGACGGAGATGCACGGCTCCGGCCACTGGTTCCTCGAGGGCGACCCGGTGCCGACCGAGGCGGGCTGCGCCGCGTTCGTCCTGATGACCGAGCTCACCGCGCCCGGCGACCTCGACGGGACCCGGGTGCCGTCGTCGTACTTCTGGATCACCGACGGGGACGGCGGGCCGGACGACGAGGTGGTCGGCTTCCTCAACCTGCGCCACGTGCTCAACGACTTCCTCCTCGAGGAGGGTGGCCACATCGGCTACTCGATCCGGCCGGCCGCCCGTCGCCGCGGCCACGCCTCGGCCGCGTTGGCCCTGGCGGTCGCCGCTGCCGCCCGCCTCGGCATCGACCGCGTGCTGGTGACCTGCGAGGACGACAACGACGCGTCCCGGCGCACGATCGAGGCCAACGGCGGCGTCCTCGAGGACGTGCGCAACGGCAAGCGGCGCTACTGGATCGCTACGGCGTGACCCCGGCGTACTCGTCGGACACCTCGGGGTCGGACCACCCCGGACGCAGCTCGGGGCGGAGTCGGTAGAGCGCGCTGGTGAACCAGTGCGGGTCGACCATGCCGGCGTTGACGACGACCAGTGGCAGGCCGGGGCGCTCGAAGAGGACGGTCCAGCGACGGTCGCCGGGCTCGCCGACGATCGCGATCACGGTGTGCCCGCCGCTGATGTCGACGCGCTGCGCGTGCCCGGCCCGCGTCACGATGAGCTGACCGCGCTGGATGGCCAGCTTCGTCGTCACGCAGCTCGCCCGGACAGCCCACACGACGAGCGTGAGGAAGGCCAGCACGCCGGCGATCCCGATCGCGGCGATGCTGCGGTCCTTGTTGGCGAAGTACGACGCCGCGCCGGTGGCGAGCAGCGCGCCGAGGAGCACGAAGCCGAGGAACCTGCGGATGCCGCTGCGGACGGGGAACTCGACGTCGGTGGTGGCCTCGATCGCCTGGCGGTGCTCCTCGGGCTCGGTCCAGCGGCCGCGGCGCACCGGCTGCTCCTGGCGCGGCGGCGGCGTCGGCGCGCTCCGCGTCGAGGGCTGGTACGACGACCGGGCGGCCGGAGCGCTGACCCGGACCGTGCTCGACGGGCGGGTCACCGTGGTGCGCGGCGGCTCGGGGGCAGCGGGCACGGGGGGAGTCGCCGGCTTCGCGCGGTCGCGGCGCTGCTTGCGGGCCGGCGGCTGGTCGGTGCCGAGGGCGTCGACGACCGAGCGGCCGGCCGCGGTGGCATCGGTCGGCGTGGCGGAGGGGGCCGGCGTGGGCGGGCTCGGCGGGCTCGCGCCGAGGGCGTCGAGCACGGAGCGGCCGGCGTCGCGGCTGTCGGGGCGCGGGCCGTCGGCCCGGCGGCGTACGGCAAGCGCGTCGACCACCTCGGCGGGCGGGTCCGCCTGCTCCTCGGGCTCCGCCTCGGCGACGGGGGAGGGGGTCGGGCGTGAGGGTCCGGGGTCGCGCGGGACGTCGGTGCCGAGGGTGCCGAGGGTGCCGCGGGGTGCGGCGATGACGCGCGCGTCCTTGGCGTAGGTGGCGCGCTTCGCCAGCCAGGCCCGGATGGTCTCCGTGTCCGGCCCGAACTCGTCGTTGCTCCCCATGGGCAGAGTCCTCCCTTTCCCTCTCCCGCGCTCGAGCGTACTCCGGCGCCCGGTCCTGCGTCCCCGGTTGCCCGTCCCCGGTTCGATGGTTCGTTCGGGCCAGTGGGCACCACCCGGACGGACCGTGCGCGACGCGGTAGATTGAGAGTGATTCCCAAACTTCCGGCTCCCAGAGGAGGGCGCGTGACCGACACCGACGAGCGACCGACCGCGCTGCGGCCGACCCGTCAGCGGATCGCGATCACCGCGGCGCTGCGCGAGTCCGTCGACTTCCAGAGCGCGCAGGAGGTCCACGACGCCGTCCGCCAGTCGGGGGAGAAGGTCGGCCTGGCCACCGTCTACCGCACCCTCCAGGCCATGGCGGACTCCGGCGAGGTCGACGTCCGGCACAGTCCGGCCGGCGAGGCGACGTACCGCCGCTGCAGCACCTCGCACCACCACCACCTGGTGTGCCGCTCCTGCGGGCGCACCGTCGAGATCACCGGCTCGGCGGTCGAGAGGTGGGCGCACGCGGTCGCCGACGAGCACGGCTTCACCGACGTCGCGCACACCGTCGAGCTGGTCGGCCTGTGCGCCGACTGCAGCGCCGCGAAGGCGGGGAACTAGAGTTCCCCCGGGCCGTTAGCTCAGTTGGTAGAGCACCGGACTTTTAATCCGAGGGTCGTCGGTTCGAGCCCGACACGGCCTACCCCGTCCCTTGTTTCCGCCGTCGTCACGGCTGCGTAGCAGAACCTTCATCGCAGATCGCGAGATCGATGCAGCGGGAGACTTCCGTTGTCTGCGCGGATTGGTAATGTCGTGTTTGCAGCGGATGCAGTTTCGGAAGGTTCAACGCCTGCGGAGATTGTGGCCGACGGCGATTCTGGTTTGTGGTGTCCATCACGGGTCGGAGCGACGTGTCATTCCATCTGCTGTGGGTCGCCGAGGTGGCGGCTCTCGCCCCGACACAAGGAGTAACGAGCACAATGGCTCAGGGCACCGTGAAGTGGTTCAGCGCCGAGAAGGGCTTCGGCTTCATCGAGCAGGAGGGTGGCGGCGACGACGTCTTCGTCCACTACTCGGCGATCCAGACCAACGGCTACAAGTCGCTGGAGGACAACCAGAAGGTCGAGTTCGACGTCACCCAGGGCCCGAAGGGCCCGCAGGCGGAGAACGTTCGTCCCCTCTGATCCAGGCCCAGCCTGATCGAGGAGACCCTCGTCTTCACGTGGAGCCCCGCCGGTCGGCGGGGCTCCACGAATTTTTGCTGAACTTTGAGGTTTAGGGGTTGGTCGAGGGGGGAAGATGGGATCAGTTGACCGTTCCGGTCTGGGCCCGAGGGAGGAACTGATGGCTGATCAGTTCGACGTGACCCTCGAGGACCGCGACCTCCTGGTCGAGGTCGAGCTGACCACCAACCTCATCATCGCGGCCAGCGCCTCCGACGAGCGGCTCCCGCTCGACGAGATCGATCGCATCCTGGGCGTCTCGCGCCCGCCCGCCTGACGTCGCCGACTCAGCTCTTCGGGCCGCGCAGCAGCGCGGCGGTGGCCAGTGCTGCAACCGCCGCGACGATGGCCGCGCCGACGAAGGCCGCGGAGTAGCCCTCCGTCAGCGCCACGGCGTCGCCGAGCTGGTCGGCGCCCGCTCCCGCTGCGACGGCGGTCATCACGGCGAGGCCCAGGGCCGAGCCGACCTGGTAGCTGGTGTTGACGATGCCCGAGGCGAGACCACCCTCCTCCGGCGGGGCGGCGGAGATCGCGGTGCCGAGGGTCGGGATGAAGGCCAGGGACATGCCGAGAGCAGCGGCCAGCGAGGCGGGGAGGACGTCGACGGCGTAGCTGCCGTCAGCGTCGATCATCGCCAGCCACGCCATGCCCGCGGCGAGCAGGACCAGACCGGTGACGGTGGTGGTGCGTACGCCGAGCGCGGCGAGGGCCTTCGGTGCCAGCACCACCATGCCGAGCATGATCAGCAGGGTCATCGGCAGCAACGCCGCTCCGCTGGGGAAGGCGGTGAAGCCGAGCACCTGCTGGAGGTAGAGGTTCAGGAAGAACCACATCGGGATCCACGCGGCGCCGAGCAGGAGCTGAGTGAGGTTCGCAGCGGCGAGGCCGGGTGCTCTGAGGATGCCCAGACGCAGGAGCGGGTCGCCGCCGCGGGCCTGCTGGACGACGAAGACGGCGAGCAGCGCGGCGCCGGCCCCGAGGACCCACCACGTGCGAGCGGCGCCCCAGCCGACCTCGGGGGCCTGGACGACGGCGTACACGAGTGCCGCCAGGCCGGCGGTCACCGTGGCGGCGCCGAGGACGTCCACGCGACGTGAGCCGCCCGTGGCGCCGGCGGGCATGGACAAGGGGACGAGCGCGAGGACTAGCAGTGCGATCGGGATGTTGATCGCGAACACCCACGGCCAGCTGAGGTACTCAGTGATCACGCCGCCGAGGAAGACGCCAGCCGTGCCTCCGGCCGGTGCGGCGGCGCCGTACAGGGCGAGCGCCCTGGTCAGCTCGCGCGGATTGCCGCCGAACAGCATCATCAGCAGGGTCAGTGCCGAGGGTGCGATCAGCGCGGCGCCGGCGCCCTGGATGGCGCGGCCGGCGAGCTCGACCTCGACGTTGCCGGCCGCGGCGGCCACGAGTGAGCCGGCCGCGAGCACGACCCAGCCTGCGGCGAAGACGGTGCGTGCGCCGAGCACGTCGGAGACCTTGCCGCCGAGGAGCAGCAGGCCGCCGAAGGCGACGACGTACGCGTTGAACACCCATGACAGGTTCTCCGGCGTGAAGCCGAGGTCGCGCTGCATCCCGGGCAGGGCCACGCCGATGATCGACGTGTCCATGATGACCACGAACTGGGCGGCGGCGATGACCGCGAGGCCGAGCCAGCGGCGATTGCCGCGACCGGTCTGCGGTGGGGTGAGGACTGACATCTCCATCTCCTCTTGCGTTTGGTACCCTAGGGGGGTACGGTATCGGACAGATCGGGACGCTATCACGGAATACCACAGGGGGGTATCCTTCCGAGGTAGGTCGATTCCCAGCACACGAAGGACCAGAGGGCCATGGCACACAGCGACTCCGGCGCGGAGCACCAGCACAGCTACATCGCCAACCGCACCAAGGACGACTACCTCAAGCGGCTGCGTCGCATCGAGGGCCAGGCGCGGGGCCTGCAGCGGATGGTCGAGGAGGAGCAGTACTGCATCGACATCCTCACCCAGGTCTCCGCGATGACGAAGGCCCTCCAGTCCGTCGCCCTCGGCCTGCTCGACGAGCACATGGCGCACTGCGTCGTGAACGCCGCCCGAGAGGGAGGTGAGGAGGCCGACATCAAGCTCAAGGAGGCCTCCGACGCCATCGCCCGCCTGGTCCGTTCCTGACGCGTCCCGGTCCCGTCCATCCCCAACGAGAGGAATCCTCCGATGAGCACCACCCAGACCTTCACCGTCACCGGCATGACCTGCGGCCACTGCGTCGCCTCCGTCACCGAGGAGGTGCAGGAGATCTCCGGCGTCGAGGACGTCGCGGTCGACCTGCCCACCGGTGCGGTCACGATCACCAGCGCCGCCCCCCTCGACGAGTCCGCCG
The DNA here is from genome assembly GCF_057586415.1 of Nocardioides sp. SRI_004. Taxonomy (NCBI): domain Bacteria; kingdom Bacillati; phylum Actinomycetota; class Actinomycetes; order Propionibacteriales; family Nocardioidaceae; genus Nocardioides; species Nocardioides sp. SRI_004. Next base: position 165,873 of record NZ_JBYCZV010000010.1, on the reverse strand, counting down.
TGAAGGCGGCCCTCGAGGAGGCCGGCTACCAGCTCGCATGAATACCCCGACGCGGCTGGCTGGCTTCGGTGCCGTCGCCGCGGTCGTGTTCGGCGTCGCCCTCCTCGGTGGCCGGGCCCTCGGCCCGGTCGACGTGGAGGAGCCGACCCACGACACGCACGCAGGCGACGCCACCGGGGGCCACGCCGAGCACGAGACCGCCGGGGCGACGACCGAGATACCGGGAGGACTCATGACGTCGCAGGACGGCTACACCCTCACCCTCGACCACGCGCAGGCTGCTGCCGGCAGTGCGGTCCCGGTGAGCTTCACCATCACCGGACCCGACGGCGCCCCCGTGACGTCGTACGACGTCCAGCACGAGAAGCGGCTCCACCTGATCGCCGTACGACGGGACTTCAGTGGCTTCCAGCACGTGCACCCGACCCTCGACGGCGACGGCACCTGGTCCACCGACCTCGCGCTGACGCCCGGGACGTGGCGCGTGTTCGCCGACTTCAAGGCCACCGGCGCCGAGGCGCTCACCCTCGGCACCGACCTCGCGGTCGACGGCCGCTTCGAGGCCGTGACGACGGAGGGCGACACCAGGACCGCGACCGTGGACGGCTACGAGGTCACCCTCGACGGTGACCTGAGCGCCGGTGCCGATGCCCGGCTCACGCTCAGCGTCAGCAAGGACGGCGAGCCGGTCACCGACCTCCAGCCCTATCTCGGTGCCTACGGCCACCTGGTCGCGCTGCGCACCGGCGACCTCGCCTACCTCCACGTCCACCCGGACGGTGAGCCCGGCGACGGCAGGACGGACCCGGGGCCCGATGTCGTCTTCCACACCGCGGTCCCGAGCAACGGGACCTATCACCTCTACCTCGACTTCCAGCACGACGGCGTCGTCCGCACCGCGGCGTTCACCGTCACCGCCGGGGGTACCGCGGAGAGCACGACCGAGGAGCACGGGGAGAGCAGTGGACACGCACACTGATGCCACGCCCGAGCAGCAGGTCGAGCTCGCGCTGACCGGGATGACCTGCGCCTCCTGCGCCAACCGGATCGAGCGCAAGCTCAACAAGCTCGAGGGCGTCACCGCGACGGTCAACTACGCGACCGAGAAGGCCAAGGTCACCTACGACGCCGGCGTGACCACCGACGACCTCGTGGCCGCCGTCGAGGCGGCCGGCTACGGCGCCTCGCTGCCGAAGCCTCCCGCTGCGGAGGGCTCGGCGGCGGAGGTGGAGGTCGACCCGGTCGCCACACTGCGCCAGCGGCTCCTCGTCTCCGCGGTCCTGACCGTGCCGGTCATCGCGATGGCGATGGTCCCGGCGCTGCAGTTCGACAACTGGCAGTGGCTCTCGTTGACCCTGGCGGCGCCCGTCGTGGTGTGGGGCGCGTTCCCGTTCCACAAGGCCGCGTGGACCAACCTGCGCCACGGCACGTCGACGATGGACACGCTGATCTCCCTCGGCACGCTGGCCGCGCTCGGCTGGTCGCTCTACGCCCTCTTCTGGGGCACCGCGGGCACGACCGGGATGAAGCACCCGTTCGAGCTGACCATCGAGCGCAGCGACGGCAGCGGCAACATCTACCTCGAGGCCGCTGCCGGGGCGACGACCTTCATCCTGGCGGGGCGCTACTTCGAGCAGCGCTCGAAGCGGCGGGCCGGGGCGGCGCTGAAGGCCCTGCTCGAGCTCGGCGCCAAGGAGGTCGCGGTCCTCGGGCCCGACGGCGTCACCGAGACGAAGGTGCCGGTGGAGCAGCTGGCGGTCGGCGACCTGTTCGTCGTACGCCCGGGGGAGAAGATCGCCACCGACGGTGTCGTCGAGCGGGGCAGCTCCGCGGTCGACGCGTCGATGCTGACGGGCGAGTCCGTTCCGGTCGAGGTCGCCACGGGCGACCCCGTCGTCGGGGCTTGCGTCAACGTCGGAGGGCGGCTCGTCGTCCGGGCGACCCGGATCGGCTCCGACACCCAGCTCGCGCAGATGGCGCGGCTCGTCGAGGACGCGCAGAACGGCAAGGCCGAGGTGCAGCGCCTGGCCGACCGGATCTCCGGCATCTTCGTGCCGATCGTCATCCTGCTGGCGGCCGGCACCCTCGGCTTCTGGCTCGGCACCGGCAACGGCCTGGCCGCCGCGTTCACCGCAGCGGTCGCGGTGCTGATCATCGCCTGCCCGTGCGCCCTGGGCCTGGCCACGCCGACCGCGCTGATGGTGGGCACCGGCCGCGGCGCCCAGCTCGGCATCCTGATCAAGGGGCCGGAGGTGCTGGAGTCCACGCACGCCGTCGACACGATCGTGCTCGACAAGACCGGGACGGTCACGACCGGCCGGATGACCCTCCGCGAGGTCGTCGCGGGCGAGGGCGAGGACGCCGCCGAGGTGCTCCGGTACGCCGGCGCGCTGGAGGACTCCTCCGAGCACCCGATCGCCCGGGCCATCGCCGACGCCGCGCGCGACGCCGGTCCGCTGCCTGCGGTCGAGGACTTCGCCAACGTCGAGGGCCTCGGCGTGCAGGGCGTGCTGCTCGACGGCGACGCGTCACACGCGGTGCTCGTCGGGCGGCCACGCCTGCTGGAGGAGTGGTCCCAGCACCTGCCGCCGCAGCTGCAGGCGGCCCTGGAGCAGGCCCAGGAGACCGGTGGCACCGCCGTCGCCGTCGGCTGGGACGGGAGGGCGCGCGGCGTCGTCGTGGTCGCCGACGCGGTCAAGCCCACCTCGGCCGCCGCGATCGCCCAGCTGCGCGAGCTCGGCCTCCGGCCGGTGCTGCTGACCGGCGACAACGCCGTGGTGGCGCGGACCGTCGCCGCGGAGGTCGGGATCGACGAGGCGGACGTGATCGCCGACGTACTCCCGTCCGACAAGGTCGACGTGGTCAAGCGGCTCCAGGGCGAGGGCAAGGTCGTCGCGATGGTCGGCGACGGTGTCAACGACGCCGCTGCGCTGGCCCAGGCCGACCTCGGGTTGGCCATGGGCACCGGGACCGACGTGGCGATCGAGGCCAGCGACCTCACCCTGGTGCGGGGCGACCTCCAGGTCGCCGTGGACGCGATCCGGCTCTCGCGGCGCACGCTCGCGACGATCAAGGGCAACCTGTTCTGGGCGTTCGCCTACAACGTCGCGGCGCTGCCGCTGGCGGCCGCGGGCCTGCTCAACCCGATGCTGGCCGGCGCGGCGATGGCCTTCTCGTCGGTGTTCGTGGTCAGCAACAGCCTGCGGCTGCGGTCGTTCCGGGCGGCGGCCGGCTGATCACCCGAGGTCGGGCGGCGTCGTCTCCGTGAGTCGGGGGTCGGGGTCGCCCGACGCCATCCCCAGCGCGCCGGCGACGACCCGGCCGAGGGTCAGCAGGTCGGCGGGCCTGCGCTTGTCGAGCCCGCCGACCAGCTGCTTGAGGATCGTCAGCTGGTCGAAGTAGATCCGCTCGGCGACCAGTTGCTCCTGCTCGTCGAAGACGAAGTACGCCGTCATCCGGGTCCGGTGGGCCGACCCCGTCGGCGGCATCTTCCCCAACGGCCCGAGATGGGTCCCGGTGAGCCAGAACTCGACGATCACGGCGTCGTGGGAGTGCCGCAGCGCGATGATCTCGTGGTCCTGGTCCGGGAAGGCGACCCGGGTGTCGTGGTAGTAGCCACGGACCTCGTCGTCGCCGTCGTGCACCGTCATCGACGCCACGAGCTCGTAGTGAGGGTGGGGGAAGGTCGACAGCGTCGCGTCCCAGTCCTGGCGCACCTCGTCGTGGAAGTGGTCGAGGACCAGCTTCTCGCGGGCCTCGAGGACGTGGGCGGGCGGCAGCGTGAAGCGGGACATCCGGCGCTCCTGTCGATGGGATCGGGGAGCGGTCAGCGTACGCCGCGGCCGCCGTCGCCGACCGTCAGCAGGCCGCGAACAGCACCGGCCCGGTGGTGAGGTCGGACAGCACGGGGCTGTCGTCCACCGGGGCCAGCTCCATGGTCACGACCGTGCCGTCGGCCGTCACCTTCCCGAGCTCGAAGCGCTCGGGAAAGGTGCCGCCCTGCCCGGGCGCGGGGCCGGCCGCGAGCTGCGACCGGCTGTCGGCGTCGGCACGAGCCTGGTCGTCGCTGTCGAGCACCAGGGCCACGCGGACGTCGCCGCCGGGCTCGGCCCCCATCGCGAACGCGGTCAGCGGGTGCACGCCGCCGGCCTGCTCGATCAGCTCCGCGCCGCGGGTCCGCTCCGTCGGGTCGGCCTGGCTCATGGCGAGCTCGCCGCACGCGTGGTCGCCGGTGTAGACGACCGCGCCGGGCGTCGTACCGAGGGAGGCGGCGGCACGCGCCACGGGGTCGTCCCGGTCGCCACGGGCCAGGTCGTCCCGCTCGTCGAGGTAGCCCCGGTCGTCGCTGCCGTAGAGGATGCCGGCGTCCTCGTCGATCGCGAGCGCGCCCAGCTCGGGGGTGACCGGGCCGCTGAGCCGCTCGAGCCCGTCCGCGCCGGCGAACCACACGCCGTCGTCGTCGGCCGGCTCGTCGAACCCGGCGTCACGCAGGTGGTCGCGCAACCGGTCGTAGTCGAACCCGTCGGGCAGGCCCATCGCCACCAGGGCGCCGTCCTCGCCCTGGGCGAACAGCTCCCAGTCGATCGTCGCCGGGGAGAAGCCGAGCTCGTCCTGGGTGGTCGCCGCGGACTCGTCGAGGGCCGTCGTGCTGCTCAGGTCGCGGTCGTAGGCGTCCAGCAGGAAGGCGTCGACGTCCTCGCCCGAGGAGTCCACCGACAGGTCGGCCCCCACCTCGTCGCGCACCGCCGACCAGTCCGTCCACGAGAATCGCTGGCTGGACTCCGGCGCGAGCTCGAGCGCCAGGTCGAGGCGGCTGCGCTCGTCGTCGCGAACGACCCACACGACCACGAGGGCCGCCACGACGACCACGACCACCGCGCCGACGGCGAGCCAGCGACGACGGGACCACCTCATGGGTCACTAACCTATAGCCGTGCCCGACATCCTCGCTGCCGGCGTGGTCGCCTTCCGACCCGGTCGCGAGGTCCTCCTCGTCCACCGTCCCAAGTACGACGACTGGTCGTTCCCCAAGGGCAAGCTGGACCGCGGCGAGCACGCGGTCGCCGCCGCGGTGCGCGAGGTGGCCGAGGAGACCGGCCTCCACGTGCGGCTCGGCCCGCCGCTGCCGTCGCAGCGCTACCCGGTCGCGCGCCGGATGAAGACGGTCCACTACTGGACGGGCCGCGTCGTCGGAGACGACGACGTGACCGGCTACCGCCCCAACGAAGAGATCGACGCCGTGGCGTGGGTGCCCTTCGACGAGGCGCGCGAGCGGCTGACCTACGAGCACGACCGCGGCACCCTCGACGACGCGCTGCGGGTGCGTCGCAAGACCCGGGCGGTCGTCGTACTCAGGCACGGGCAGGCGCGCTCGCGCAGCACGTGGCGGGGCGAGGACGTGGCGCGACCGCTGTTGCGGGCCGGCGAGCACGAGGCGGACCGGCTCGTCCCCCTCCTCGCCGCCTACGACGTCACCCGGATCGTCACCTCGACCAGCACCCGCTGCATTCAGACGGTCCAGCCCTACGCGGAGACGACCGGCTACCCGGTCGACCTGCGTCCGCGGCTCAGCGAGGAGCGGGCCACGGCCCGCTCGGTGCACAAGGTCGTCGAGGAGCTCTTCGACGCCGAGGAGGGCGGCGTGCTGTGCACCCACCGCCCCGTCCTGCCCCTCGTGTACGACGCCGCGGGGCTCGACGGCGCGTTCGAGGACCGTCCGCTCGAGCCTGCCGAGATGCTGGTGCTGCACGTGCGCAAGGGTGCGGTGGTCGCCGTCGAGCGCCACCGGCCGCGTCCGACGCCGGCGTAGCCGGGAGGGCCCGTCCGGCGGCGGTGTAACGGGGGACACGCCCCGCCGCCACCCGGACCGCCACTGTTCACCGGCCGTTCAGACGTGCCGGAGGGTTGCGTTACCGACGCTGCCTAACTTCACCGGTGTCCAGTACGAATCGGGGGGCAGGTGAACGAGTCGCCCCTCACCTCTGAGAGGCAAGTTCCTTGAACTTCAAGTCCATCCGCAACGCCGCGGTTCCCGGTGTTGCCGCCCTCGCCCTGCTGATGAGCGCCTGCGGCGCCTCCAACGAGGAGGGCACCGGCACCGACGGCGAGTCCGGCGGCCTGTCCGGCAACCTCAAGGGTGGCGGCGCGACGTCGCAGGAGAAGGCCCAGGAGGCCTGGAAGACCGCGTTCCAGGGCAAGAACAGCGGCCTCACCATCGACTACGCGCTGCTCGGTTCGACCGACGGCCGCAGCCAGTTCATCAGCAAGGCGCTGTCCTTCGCCGGCTCCGACTCCTACATCAAGGACGAGGACCTCACCAAGGCCAAGGAGCGCTGCGGCGGCACCATCGTCGAGGTCCCGGCCTACATCTCCTCGATCGCCATCGCGTTCAACCTGCCGGACATCACCGAGCTGAACCTCGACGCCTCGACGATCGCGAAGATCTTCGCCGGCAAGATCACCAAGTGGAACGACGACGCCATCGCCTCGCAGAACGAGGGCGTCGACCTCCCCGACACCAAGATCTCGCCGGTGCACCGCGCCGACGACTCGGGCACCACCAAGAACTTCACCGACTACCTCAACAAGGTCGCGCCGAGCGACTGGAAGTACGAGGCCGAGGACGCGTTCCCCGTCTCCGGCGGCCTCTCCGCCGAGGGCACCTCCGGTGTCGTCAAGACCGTCACCGACACCGAGGGCGCGATCGGCTACGCCGACGCCAGCCAGACCGGCGACCTCGCCCACGTCTCGGTGAAGGTCGGCGACGAGTACGTCGCCCCGTCGCCCGAGGGCGCTGCCAAGACCGTCGACGTCTCGCCGGTCGTCGAGGGCCGTGACGCCACCGACATCGCCGTCGACGTCGACCGCACCACGACCGAGGCCGGCGCCTACCCGGTCATCCTGCTGTCGTACCTGATCGCCTGCGAGACCTACGACGACGCGGCCGAGGCCGCCAACGTCAAGGGCTACTTCGAGTACATCGTGTCCGACGAGGGCCAGGCCGAGGCGGCCGACTTCGCCGGCTCCGCGAAGCTCTCCGCCGACACCGCCGCCAAGGCGCAGGAGATCGTCGCCAAGATCTCCGCCAAGTGACGCCCCGGAGGGGTGCGGACGGGCCCGGCCCGTCCGCACCCCTCCACCGGCGTTCCCGCACCATCCCGCTTCCCCCCGAGCACCCTGAGCACGAGGTGACCCAGTGACAGCCCGCACCGCCGATATCGAGGACCAGCCCGCCGCGTGGGCGAGCGTCCGCGGTGGCATCGGTGACCGCATCTTCTCCGGCGCTGCGCTCGCTGCCGGTCTCACCATCCTGGGCGCCCTCGCCGGCGTCTTCGTCTTCCTCCTCGCCAAGGGTGCGACCGGCTTCAGCAAGCCGGCCGAGGTCTACGGGCCGCACGCCGAGAGCTTCCTGGGCTACGTCTTCCCGCTGCTGGTCGGCACCTTCACGGTGTCGATCATCGCGCTGGTCATCGCCGTGCCGCTCGCCTTCGGCATCGCGCTGGTGATCAGCCACTACGCACCGCGGTGGCTCGCCACCCCGGTCGCCTTCGTCATCGACCTGCTCGCCGCGGTGCCCTCGGTCGTCTACGGCCTGTGGGGCGCGTTCTACCTCGCGAAGAAGCTCGTGCCGATGCACGAATGGCTGCACGACACCTTCGGCTCGTGGCCGGTGCTCGGTGCCCTCTTCGGGGAGCCGAACGCGGCCGGCAAGTCGTGGCTCACCGTGGGCATCGTGCTGGCGATCATGATCCTGCCGATCATCACCGCGATCACCCGCGAGGTCTTCTCCCGCACGCCGCGGCTGCACGAGGAGGCCGCCCTCGCGCTGGGCGCCACCCGCTGGGAGATGATCCGGATGACGGTCTTCCCCTACTCGCGCTCCGGGATGGTCTCCGCCGTCATGCTCGGCCTCGGCCGCGCGCTCGGCGAGACGATGGCCGTCGCGATGGTGCTCTCGGTCGGCTTCGGGCTGTCCTGGAACATCATCGCCACGTCCAGCCCGACCTCGATCGCGGCCAACATCGCGCTCAAGTACAAGGAGCGCAGCGCCGACCTGCTCAACGTCCTGGTGGCGACCGGCCTCGTCCTCTTCCTGCTGACCTTCCTGGTGAACTTCGCGGCCCGGTGGATCATCGGCCGCAGCGAGAGGCGGATGGCCCGATGACGACCACTGTCGAAGAGATCCAGGAGCGGGCGCACACGCCGCTCGTCCTGCCCCGCCTCCCGCGGGTCGCGCCGGCGATCGTCGGTGGCATCGCGATCGCGCTCGCCCTGCTGCTGATGGTGCTCGGCATGGGCCTGGTCGGCGGCGTGGTCGTCGGCGTCGTCGCCTACCTCGTCGCGCTGCCCCTCTGGTCGCTGTTCATCGAGGGCCGCCGTGGTGCGACCGACCGGATGATGACGGGCCTGATCTGGGCCACCTTCTTCGTCGCGGTCGTGCCGCTGGTCTCGCTGCTGTGGCGGGTGGTCTCCAAGGGCGCCGGCCGCATCGACGGCACCTTCCTCAGCTACTCCTTCTTCAAGACGCAGATCGACCAGCCGGTCGGCATCTACCACGCCATCATCGGCACGCTCCTGATCACGCTCGGCGCCGCGGTCATCTCGGTGCCGGTCGGTGTGATGGCCGCGATCTACCTGGTCGAGTACGGCAAGAAGAACAAGCTCGCCAAGGCGATCACCTTCCTCGTCGACGTGATGACGGGCATCCCGTCGATCGTCGCGGGCCTGTTCGCGTTCGCGCTCTTCACCCTGGTGTTCGGCCCGGCCTACGTGTCCGGGATCGGTGGGTCGGTGGCGCTCTCGCTGCTGATGATCCCGATCGTCGTCCGGGCGACCGAGGAGATGCTGATGCTCGTGCCCGACGACCTCCGCGAGGCGTCGTACGCGCTCGGCACGCCGAAGTGGAAGACGATCGTGCGGATCGTCCTCCCGACCGCGCTCGGCGGCATCCTGACGGGCATCACCCTCGCGATCTCCCGGGTCATCGGCGAGACCGCGCCGCTGCTGCTCATCGCCAGCGCGACCGACCGCACCAACATGAACCTGTTCGACGGCGCGATGACCACGCTGCCGGTGCTCATCTACGGACAGAACGTGCGGGGCGACGCCCCCGCGGAGGCGATCGCCTGGGGCGCCGCCTTCATCCTGATCATCATCGTGGTGGTGCTGAACCTCGTGGCTCGCATCGTCGGCAAGATCTTCGCCCCGAAGAAGGGCTGAGAGGGACTAGCAATGGCAAAGAGCATCGACGTCTCCGACGTCAACATCTACTACGGCGACTTCCTCGCCGTGCAGGGCGTCAACATGACGATCCGTGCCGGCGCGGTCACCGCCTTCATCGGTCCCTCCGGCTGCGGCAAGTCGACCTTCCTCCGGTCGCTCAACCGCATGCACGAGGTCATCCCCGGTGCGCGCGTCGAGGGCAAGATCGTCGTCGACGGCCAGGACCTGTACGACGCCGGGGTCGACCCGGTCGCCGTACGCCGCCAGGTCGGCATGGTCTTCCAGCGGCCCAACCCCTTCCCCACGATGTCGATCTACGACAACGTGCTGGCGGGGCTCAAGCTCAACGCGGGCAAGCTGAAGAAGTCCGAGGCGGACGCGGTGGTCGAGAAGTCGCTGCGCGGCGCCAACCTCTGGAACGAGGTCAAGGACCGGCTCAACAAGCCGGGCATGGGCCTGTCCGGCGGCCAGCAGCAGCGCCTGTGCATCGCCCGCGCGATCGCGGTCGAGCCGCAGGTCCTGCTGATGGACGAGCCGTGCTCGGCCCTCGACCCGATCTCGACCTCCGCGATCGAGGACCTGATCCACGAGCTCAAGGACGAGTTCACGATCGTGATCGTCACGCACAACATGCAGCAGGCCGCGCGGGTCTCCGACGACACCGGCTTCTTCAACCTCAAGGCGACCGGCGAGCCCGGCCACCTGGTGGAGTTCAACCCCACCAAGAAGATGTTCGCGAACCCCGACGACCCGGCGACCGAGGCCTACATCTCTGGTCGCTTCGGCTGATCGGTGTCCACCGCTCTCGGGGGCGGCACACCGCGAACGGAAGCCGGGATGGGCAAGCGGGACGGGCGTACCGACGCCCGTCGTCAGTCCGTGCGCGCCTACCTCCACCGATGGGCGGAGACGACCGGGGCACAGCTCCTGGTGGTCGACCCCGCCGTGGACGAGGGCACGCTCGCCGAGGGCATGGCGGGGCACGGCGTGCACGTGACCTGGGTGGCCTCGACCCTGGACGGCCTGGTGGAGTTCGGCCGCACCGACCCCCACGCCGTCGTGGTGGCGCCGGAGGCGCCGGGCATCCCGGCCGAGGAGTTCGTCGGACTGATCCGGCGGCACGGCTCGCCCTACGTCATCGCGGGCACGGAGGACCTCAGCGAGCTCGCCGACCCCGCGGCCGCCGCGCGCAGGGGGAGCGGGGTGGGCTCGCTGATGCTCGCCGGTGCGTCCGCCGTCGCGCTGCGCCCGTACGCCGCCCAGTCGCTCTGGGAGCTGATGTCCCACGGCCCCCGGTCGGTGTCGGAGCACGCGCGGGTCGAGGTCGGTCCGATCGAGCTCGACGCCAGCGCGTTCACGGTGCGCGTCAATGGCCAGCGGATCGCGGACCTGCCGCTCAAGGAGTTCGAGCTGCTGCGCGAGCTGATGCTGCACTCACCGGGCATCGTCACCGACGACGAGCTCGGTGACGCGCTCTGGGGCACCCACGGCCGCCGACCGGGCGGCAACACGATCGCGATGCACGTGACCCGGTTGCGGGCACGGCTCGGCCCGGTCGCCGTCGTACGACGGATCCGGGGGCGGGGCTACAGCCTCACCATCGACCCCGACTGACTCAGGCCGGACCGGTCAGAGGAGGACGAGCTTGAGGATCTCGTAGCAGGCCCACGCGGCGAGCGCGGCGGCCGGGAAGGTCGAGACCCAGGCGGCGAGGATGGTGCGGGCCATGCCCCACCGGACCGCCGAGAAGCGCTTGGTCGCACCGGCGCCCATCACGGCCGAGGTGATCGTGTGGGTCGTCGAGATCGGGGCGTGGAACACGAACGCGGTCGTGTAGAGCACGCCGGCACCGACCGACTCGGCCGCGAAGCCGCGCGGCGGGTCGAGGTGGATGATCTTGCGGCCCAGCGTGCGCATGATCCGCCAGCCGCCGGCGTAGGTGCCGGCCGAGATGGCGCCGGCAGCGGCGAGGACGACCCAGATCGGGAGCGTCTCGATGTCGTAGGAGCCGGGGTAGGCGATGACCAGCGTCAGCAGGATGACGCCCATCGTCTTCTGGGCGTCCTGCAGGCCGTGGCCGAGGGCGAGCGCGGCGGCGGAGACCGTCTGCATGCCGCGGAAGCCGCGGTTGATCTTGTGCGGGTTGCCGCGACGGAAGATCCACAGGATCGCGGTCATCACGAGGAAGGCCGCGCAGAAGCCGAAGAGCGGCGAGATGACCATCGGGATGAGCACCTTCTGGACGATGGTGTCCCACTTGACGCTCACCCCGCCGGCCAGCGCCGCGCCGACCAGGCCGCCGATGAGGGCGTGCGAGGACGACGAGGGGAGGCCGAAGTACCAGGTGATGAGGTTCCAGATGATCGCGCCGAGCAGGCCGGCCATCACGATGACCAGCCCGTGGTGCACGCCGACGAGCAGGTGGCCGGTGTCGTCCTCGATGGTGACGACGTCGGCGACGGTCTTCGCGACCTCCTGGCCGAGAAGCGCGCCGATGAAGTTCATCAGCGCCGCCAGGGTCAGCGCGATCCGCGGCGTCAGGGCGCGCGTCGACACCGACGTGGCGATCGCGTTCGCCGCGTCGTGGAAGCCGTTGGTGTAGTCGAACGCGAGCGCGATGACGACCACGGCGATCACGATCGCCAGGGTGAGGGTCATGGCTGGACCGGTCAGCCTTCCTTGACGGCGATCTGCTCGACCGTGTTGGCGACCTTCTCGAAGGCGTCGATGGCGCCCTCGAGCGACTCGACGATGTCCTTGAGCTTGAGCACCTCGATGGTCTTGAACTCACCGGAGAAGAGCGCAGCGAGGATTCGGCGGTGGTTGCGGTCACCGGCGTTCTCGAGGCGGTTGATCTCGATCCAGTAGTCGTCGAGCGACTGCATCGACTGCAGGCGCGGCATCGCGGCCGCCGTCAGCTCGGCGCACCGCTGGAGCACCTCGACCTGCTCGGACAGCTCGGGCGGGAGGGTCTTCACCTCGTAGAGGAGGATCAGGTCGACGGCCTCGTCCATCATGTCCATCACGTCGTCGAGGCCGGAGCCCAGCGCGTAGATGTCCTCGCGGTCGAAGGGCGTGACGAAGGTGCTGTTGACCTTCTTCACGATCTCGTGGGTCGTCTCGTCCGCGGCGTGCTCGGCGGCACGCATGCGCTCGGCGACCGACGCCTTGTCGGAGTTGTCCGACAGCATCTCGGCAAGCAGCTCGGCGCCACCGACCAGGTGCTGCGCGGACTGGGTGAAGAGGTCGTAGAAAGAAGTGTCGACCGGACGCAGACGCAGACCCACATGGACTCCCGTTGAGGCGGAGAAGAACGCCATCATGCTAGGGGGTCACGGTCCCGTGAACGCAACCCGCGCCAGTGCCGGTCGGTGTGGCGCGGCCCACGGCACGGCCCCGCGGCGACGTCCTTGCAGGTCAGACGGCGTGTCGCGGGTTCATCAGCTGTTGCTGCGCCGGTTGCGCTGCCGCTCGATCAGCGTCTCCTGGAGGTGCTCCGTGCCGGCATTGCGGGTCCAGCGGGCGTCCGCGCCGAGCTCCCACGCCTGGGTCGTCGGGGCGAACGCCAGGTCCAGCAGGCGTCGTACCTCGTCACGGCTCTGCTCGGGCAGCCGCACCAGCACCTCGACCCGGCGGTCCAGGTTGCGGTGCATCATGTCCGCCGAGCCGATCATGGCGATCGGCTCGCCGCCGCCCTCGAAGGAGAAGACGCGGCTGTGCTCGAGGTAGCGGCCGAGGATCGAGCGGACCGTGATGTTCTCGCTCAGGCCGGGTACGCCGGGGCGCAGCGCGCAGATGCCGCGGACCAGGATCTCGACCGGCACCCCCTCGCCGGAGGCGAGGTAGAGCGCGTCGATGATCTGCTCGTCGACGACCGAGTTGGCCTTGAAGCGGATGCCGGCGGCGCGACCCGCCTTGTGGTGCTCGATCTCGCGGTGGATGAGCTCGACCAGGCCGGTCCGCACGGAGTCGGGCGCGACGAGCAGCTCCTCGTAGGTCGCCTTGCGCGACCACCCGGACAGGTTGTTGAACAGGTGCGCGACGTCCTCGCCGATGGCGACATTGGTGGTCAGCAGGCCGAGGTCCTCGTACATCCGCGAGGTCTTGGGGTTGTAGTTGCCCGTGCCGATGTGGGTGTAGCGGCGGATGCCCTCGGGCTCGTCGCGGACCACCATCGCCAGCTTGCAGTGGGTCTTCAGCCCGACCAGGCCGTAGACCACGTGACAGCCGGCCTTCTCCAGCTTGCGGGCCCAGCGGATGTTGGCCTGCTCGTCGAAGCGGGCCTTGATCTCGACCAGGACGAGGACCTGCTTGCCGGCCTCGGCGGCGTCGATCAGGGCGTCGATGATCGGGGAGTCTCCCGACGTGCGGTAGAGCGTCTGCTTGATCGCCAGCACGTGCGGGTCGGCCGCGGCCTGCTCGATGAACCGCTGCACCGACGTCGCGAACGAGTCGTAGGGGTGGTGCAGGAGCACGTCGCGCCGGCGCAGGGCCTTGAACACGTCGACCGGCGCGGACGACTCGACCTCGGCGAGACGGGCGTGGGTGGCCGGCACGAAGGAGGGGTACTTGAGATCGTCGCGGGGCAGGTCGGCGATCGAGTGCAGCCCCCGGAGGTCGAGCGGCCCGGGCAGCCGGAACACCTCGTCCTCGCTGATGTCGAGCTCGGAGACGAGCAGCTCGAGGACGGACGGCGCGATCGACTCCTCGACCTCGAGCCGGACCGGCGGCCCGAACTTGCGGCGCAGCAGCTCCTTCTCCAGAGCGGCGAGGAGGTTCTCGGCGTCGTCCTCCTCGACCTCCAGGTCCTCGTTGCGGGTGACCCGGAAGGTGTGGACCTCGAGCACCTCCATGCCCGGGAAGAGCCGGCCGAGGTGGGCGCCGATGACGTCCTCGAGCGGCACGAAGCGGGCGTTGCCGAGCGCGACGAAGCGGTCGAAGTTCGACGGCACCTTCACCCGGGCGAAGTGCTCCTTGCCCGTCTTCGGGTTGCGGATCAGCACGGCCAGGTTGAGCGAGAGGCCCGAGATGTAGGGGAAGGGGTGGGCCGGGTCGACGGCGAGCGGGGTGAGGACCGGGTAGACCCGCTCCTTGAAGAGCTTCTTGCAGGTCTTCTGCTCGTCGCGGTCCAGGTCGGCCCAGCGCACCAGGGCGATGCCCTGGTCGCGCAGCTCCGGCACGATCCTGTCGTGGAACACCCGCGCCTGGCGCTGGCTCAGCTCGTCGGCGCGGGTCCAGATCGCCTCGAGGACCTCCAGCGGCATCATCCCGCTCGCGGCACGGACCGCGAGCCCGGTGGCGATCCGGCGCTTGAGACCGGCCACCCGGACCATGAAGAACTCGTCGAGGTTGCTCGTGAAGATCGCGAGGAAACGCGCCCGCTCCAGCAGCGGCAGGCTCTCGTCCTCGGCGAGCTCCAGCACCCGCTCGTTGAAGCGCAGCCACGAGAGCTCGCGGTCCACGAACCGGTTGTCCACCGACTCGATGTGCTCCACGAGCGCGGGGGTCGGCGTGTACGGCGGCTCGGCGGCGGCGTCGTCGGGCACGACGCTCAGCGTCTCGGTGACGTCGGTGTCGTCGTCGACGACGTGCGGCTCCGTGGTCATGTGACGAGTGTGGCAGTCGAGGGTGAACGGGAGGTGTCCCTGCGGAGCGGGGAAGTTACCTTCGAGTAGGTTGGCGACGTGAACCTCCGCGCCACCGTCGAGTCCGCCGCCGTGAAGACCGTGATGGGCCTGCCCGAGCGCGTGCAGCGACTCGCCGCCGGCCGGCCGCTCGTGCTGGACGGCCAGACCCTCGCCACCGACCTGCACCTCATGCTGCGGCTGCAGCAGGTCGCCCGGCGCAGCGAGCTCGGTGCCGCCGACATCGCCCGGGGCCGTGCCGCGATGCGCGACAACGCCGCCCTCGTCGCCGGTCGCCAGCCGATCGGCGCGACCCGCGAGCTCACCGTCGCCGGGCTCCCCGCGCGTCACTACCTGCCGCACGGTGCCCGTCCCGCGACCGATGCCCAGCCCCTGCTGGTCTTCTTCCACGGCGGCGGCTTCCTCTACGGCGACCTCGACTCCCACGACGGCCCCTGCCGGGTGCTCGCCGAGGTCAGCGGCGTACCGGTGCTGGCGGTGGAGTACGGCGTCGGGCCGGAGCGCGCGTTCCCGGGCGGCTTCGACGACGCCTTCGCCGCGGTCCAGTGGGTCGTCGAGAACGCCGCCGAGCTCGGCGTCGACCCCGCGCGGATCGGCGTCGCCGGCGACTCGGCCGGCGGCAACATCGCCGCCTGGACCGCGATCGCCGCCGCGCGCGCCGGTGTGCCGCTCGCGTTCCAGCTGCTGGTCTACCCGTGCACCGACGCCGACCGCGCCACGGAGAGCCTCCGGCTGTTCGGCGAGGGGCTCTACCTCACGGCCGAGTCGATCGCGATGTTCAACGACGTCTACCTCCCGACGCCCGAGGACCGCGCCGACGAGCGGGTCAACCTGCTCGACGTCGAGCTCCCGGCAGGCCTGGCGCCGGCGTACGTCGTCACCGCCGGCTTCGACCCGCTGCGCGACGAGGGCGAGGCCTACGCCCGGCGGCTCGCCGACGCCGGCGTCGAGGTCGAGCTGCGCCGCTTCGTGGACCAGATCCACGGCTTCCTGAACATCGTCGGCGTGGGGCGCAGCAGCCGCGCCGCCGTCCTGGAGATCGCCGACCGGCTGCGCACGGCGCTCGGCTGACAGCGGCGCCCGGGCCCCGTCAGAGCTCGGGGCGGTACTCCCGCACCTGCCGCGCGAAGTGGTCCGGGTCGACCATCGAGGCGTCGATCACGAACGGGTCCATCCCGCGGCGGCCGAAGTGGACCGCCCAGCCCGCGTCGCCGGGACGGCCGACCATGTCGACGGCGGTCTCGGGCTTGCGCAGGTCGAAGCGGTGCGACGACTCACCCTGCTGGATGTAGACCATCCCGCGCACGACGCTGACCTCGACCGGGACCACCTTGGTCCGGGCCGCGCCCCAGGCGAGGCCGAGGGTCAGCGCGACCATGATGAAGCCGAACGGCGTCCCGAGCTTGCCGTTGACGAGCGCCAGCAGCGCCACCATGCCGGAGACGACGGCCGTGGCGCCCAGGACGAGCGACAGCACCCGCGGGTCGCTACCGTCGCCGGTGATGCGGTCGTCCGTCGTACCGTCGAACAGGGAGAGGTGCTCACCGTCGGCGTTCTCGTACGACGCGATCCGGGCGTGGGCGTCGGCGAGCTCGGCCGTCAGGTCCCGGACCCGGGCCTCGGCGTCCGCGCAGCGGCGGGCGAGGGCGTCGCGCTCGGCAGCGAGCGCGGCGGTGTCCGCGGCAGGATCCGCGGCGGGGTCAGTCCCTAGAGGTCCGGTCGCCATTGCCGCAGTGCCTCCAGGAAGGTGTGGGCGTCGACCATCCGGCTGTCGATGGCGACGGGGGACATGCTGCGGCGCAGGATGTTGACGCGCCAGTTTCGTGAGCCCGGCGTCCCGGTCAGCTCGATCTTGGTGTTCGGGCTGGTCAGGTCGAACTGGCTGCTGAAGTCGCCGACCGCCACCTTGAGCACGCCGTGCTCGTCGATGGCCACGACCCGGGTGCTGTTGATCGCCCGCAGGGCGAAGAGCAGGAGGACGGTGGCGACGGCGGTCAGCGTCGCGCTCAACGGGATGTCGTCCAGGATCGTCTTCTTCCACGCCATCTGGCCGACCACGGCCGCGCAGGCGACCGCGATCAGCAGGGCGACCACGGCGAGGCTGCCGCTGCCGCGCTTGGAGTGGAACGGGATCCGCTTGCGGTCCGTGGCCGGCGCCTCGGCGAACGCGGCGACCGCCTCGCGGCCGGCGTCGTGGTGCGAGGGCCGCTTGCGCAGGGCGACGGGCTCCTCGGCGGCGGGCTCCTCGGCGGCGGGCTCCTCGGCGACCTCGATCACGGTCGTCTCGTCGACGGGCTCGACCTCGGGCTCGACGATCTCGTCGACCGGCTCGACGTCGGGCTCGACGATCTCGTCGATCGGCTCGGGCTCGGGCTCGACGATCGGCTCGGGCTCCGGCTCGGGCTCGACGATGGGCTCGGGCTCGGGCTCGGGCTCGATGGCCTCGTCGATCGGCTCGGGCTCGGGCTCGTCGATCGGCTCGGGCTCGGGCTCGACGATCGGCTCGGGCTCGATGGCCTCGTCGACCGGCTCGATGCCGGCCCGCCACTGCTCGACGAGCGATCGCGGCCGCTCGAAGGCCGCGACGACGGGCGTCTCCTCGGCGACGGGGGTCTCAGGAGCCGTGTCCACGGTCTCGGCCGAGGCCACGAGGTAGGAGTCGTCGTCCTCGAGGATGCCGGCATCCGAGCCGTCGTCCTCGACCGAGGTGAGCACGTACGGCTCGTGGACGGGCTCCTCGGCGACGGGCTCTTCGGCGACGGGCTCCTCGACGACGGGCTCTTCGGCGACGGGGTCCTCGGCGACGGGCTCTTCGGCGACCGGCTCTTCGGCGACCGGCTCTTCGGCGACGGGCTCTTCGGCGACGGGCTCTTCGGCGACGGGCTCTTCGGCGACGGGCTCCTCGGCGACGGGCTCCTCGGCGACGGGCTCCTCGGCGACCGGCTCCTCGACGACCGGCTCCTCGACGGGCGCGGCGGCCAAGTGGGCGACCGGCACCGGTGTCGGGGTGGCCTCGTCGTGCGCGTCGAGCCGGGCGCGGATCTGGGCGACCTGGTCGGCGAGGTGGAACGCGTTGGCCTCGGCCTCCGCGCGGGCGCGGGCCGCCTCGGCGCGCGCCTCCTCCCGCTCGCGTGCCAGCTCGCTGGCACGGGTCTCGGCGTCGGCGCGGGCCTGGGCCTGGGCAGTGGCGTTGGCCTCGGCGTCGAGGCGCGCCTGGAGCGCTTCGGCGATGGCCTCCTCGCGCGCCCGGGCGAGCTCGGCAGCACGGGCCTCGGCGGCCTCGCGGGCCCGGGTGGCCTCCTCGAGCGCGCGCTCGCGCTCCTCGGCCAGCTCCATCGCGCGGGCCTCCGCGGCGGCTCGGGCCTGCGCCTGCTCGGCGGCCGCCTGCTCGGCCTCGACCCGGGCGCGTGCGTGCTCGAGCGCGGCCTCGCGGGCCTGGGCGAGCTCGGCCTGGACGTTCTCGAGGGCGCTGACGTGGGCGGCGGCGGCCTGCTCCAGCTCGGCGAGGGCGCTGGCGGCGCGGGCCTCGGCCTCGGTACGGGCGTGGGTGGCCTCGGCCGCGAACTCGGCGGCCAGCGCGAGCGCCTCGGTGGCGGCCTTCTTCTCCTCGGCCAGCGCGGCGGCGGAGGCGTGGGCAGCGGCTGCGGCGGCCTGCGCCTCGCTCGCCAGCTCCAGCTGCTCGCGCGCGGCCTCCTCGGCGAGTCGACGGGCCTCGTGCGCCTCCTGGGCGCGCTGTGCCTGCTGGGCCGCGGACTCGTCGGCGGCGACGCGCGCGGCGGCCTGCTCGGAGGCGCGCGCGGCGGCCTCCTCGGAGCGCTGCTCGGCGGCCTCGGCCGTCTCGAGCGCGATCCGGGCGAGCTCGGCCTGCTCCAGCGCTGCCTGCTCGGCGGCCTGACGGGCCTGGTGGGCCTCCTGGGCGAGGCGGGCGTGGTCGGCCGCGGCGTTCTCGGCCGCGGCACGCTCGTCGACGGCCTGGCGGGCGAGGGCGCCGTGCTCCTCGGCGCTGGCCGCTGCCTGCTCGGCGAGCAGGCGGGCACGCTCCTCGGCGGCCTCCGCGGCGCGGTGGGCCTCCTGCGCGAGCGCGGCCTGCTGGCGGGCGGCCTCCTCGGCGAGGGCTCGTGCCTGGGCGATCTCGGCGGAGGTGCGTTCGGCGGCCTCGCGCTCCTCCAGCATGCGCCGGGCGAACTCGGCGTGCTCGGCGGCACTGACCGCGGCGGCCTCGGCCATGACCCGGGCGCGGTCCTCGGCCGCTGCGCGCTCCTCGTGGGCCTGGCGCGCGGCGTCGGCGTACGAGATCGCGGCCGTCTCGGCCTCCTGCCGGGCGGCAGCGGCGCTGGCGGCGAGGTCGGCCTGCTCGCGGGCGCGGGCCTCGGCTGCCTCACGCTCGGCGTGGGCGGCCGCGGCCAGCTCGGCCTGGGCGATGGCGTGGCGCTCGGCCTCCTCGCGGCGGGCGGACTCGGCGTCGGCGAGCTCGGCGCGCTCACGGGCGGCCCGCTCGGCGGCCTCACGGGCCGCGGCCTCGGCGCGGGCGAGCTCCTCGGCCTCGGCGCGGGCGCGGTGGGCGGTCTCGGCGGTCTGCGCCTGCTCCTGGGCGAGTCGGTCGGCCTCGGCACGCGCCTCGTGGGCCCGCTGGGCGGCCTCCTCGGCGGCGAACCGCTCCGCGGCCTGCTCGGCGGCGGCCAGCTCCGCGTCGCGTCGCATCCGGGCAGCCAGGGCGGCGACCACGTCGGCGTTCGCCGGGGCCTCGGTCACGCCCTCGGCGGTCTCCTCGTCGGTGTCGACGGCCGGGGCCAGCTCGGCCTCGATCTCCGCACGGGCCTGGGCGAGGACCTCGGCGGGGCGACGCGGTACGTCGGGCGGCCCGTCGATGTCCGGGATCGGCTCCTCGAGCAGGGGCGGCTCGACGAAGTCCTGCAACGGTCGCGCCTCGGGCCGCGGCGCGGAACCGGGCGAGTTGCGGCGGCGCAGCCGCGCCAGGCCCTTCGGCGCGGGGACCGGGGTCGGCTCGGCGAAACCTCCGTCGACGGCGGCCGCGATGACCCGCTGGCCGGCCTCCTCGTCGGTCGTGTGGTGGTCGCCCGGGGTGGCGCGGGCCGCCGGCGCGGGAGCGGCCTGCTTCTCGTCGGCCTCGGTGGCTGCGTCGCCGTGGGCCTCGGGGACGACATCGACGGCCTCGTCGTGGGCTGCCTCCGTCGAAGGCTGGTCGCCGGCGTCGTCGGCGTCGGACGGCTCGTCGTACGGGTCCGTCAGCGGGTCGGGGAGGGGATCGGTGAGCGGGTCCGGCGCGGGGGCGTCGGCGGCCTCGTCGAGCACGTCGTCGACGGGTTGCTCCTCCAGCGGGCCGGTGAGCGGGTCGGTCAGCGGGTCCGCGACCGCGGGCCGGGTCGCGCGGGAGATGATCGCCGACCAGTCGTCGCCGGCGATGGTGCTGCCGTCGCTGTCGGCGAGCGGCTCGGGCGTGGGCCACGCGGGCGGCGCCTCGCCGTTGTACTCGGCGAGCGACGGGTCCTGGCGGACCCGCGCCATCCGGGCGGCCAGGCCGCCCTCGGTCGGTGCCGGCTCCTCGCGGCTGACGGCGCGGTCGATCAACGCCGCCCAGTCGTCGTCGGACTCGCCCTGGGGACCGTCGTCGGAGTCGACGTCCTCGGCCGGCTCGTCCTCGTCGGTCCCGGCCGGCTCGTCGGCGTCGGCCTCGTCGGCGGGCGTCTCCTCTGCCGGGGACTCCTCCTCGGCCACTGCTGCGTCGACGGGTGCCTCGTCCACCGGTGCCTCGTCCACCGGTGCCTCGTCGTCCACGGGTGCCTCGTCGTCCGCGGTGGGCTCGACCTCGTCCGTGGCGTCCCCCACGGCGTCGTCCACGGCGGTGAGGTTCGGCTCCTCCGCCTGCTCGTCGGCCCCGTCGACGTCGCCAGCCTCTGCGGCCTCCTCGGCGGGTGACACCAGGGCGCGCCAGTCGACGTCGTCGACGTCATCGGGCGCGGTCGCCGCGGGGCCGGTGCGGCTGCCCACGCGCACGGCGATGTTGTCGGGGTCGGCCTCGTCCAGCAGGTCGGCCGCCGGCTCGTGGGTCGCCGGCGCCGTCGGCTCCGGCGCGTCCTCGCCCTCGACCATGCCGGAGGTGTGGCTGCGCCGCAGCAGCTCCTGAAGGTCGTCGTCGTCGAGCTCACCGACGACGGGGGTCTCCTTGTCGTGGCGGCGCCACAACCGTCCCCTCCGTCCCTTGCCGCGCCCCGAGCGCGACTCGTCGAGCCCGGAGTCCTCGGACCCGGGCTCGTCGTCGGTGACAGAGCTCATGGAAGGTAAATCTACTCAGCAGTCGCTTGGTTACGCGGGATGTTCCAGATCACGGCGCTCACGCCCGCCGGTACTGCACGTGCGTGTCCGCCGGGGCGTGCGTGAAGCCGAGGCTCTCGTAGACGTGGCGGGCGGGCGCGTTGTCCGACTCGACGTACAGGATCACCTCGGCCACCCCTCGGGAGGCGAGGTGCTGCAGGCCGGCGACGGTGAGCAGCCGGCCCAGGCCCCGTCCCTGGGCCGTGGGCTGGATGCCGACGACGTACACCTCGCCGGTGTGCTGGTCGTGCTGCTTGGTCCAGTGGAAGCCGAGGAGCTCGCCGTCGTCGTCGACGGCCAGGAGCAGGCCGGCCGGGTCGAACCACGGCTCCGCCATCCGCTCGGCCAGCCCGTCGCGGTCGAGCGCGCCCTGCTCGGCGTGGTGGGCGAAGGCCGCGGCGTTGACCGCGAGGAGGGCGTCGGCGTCGCCGTCGCCGTAGTCGCGGATGCGGATCCCGTCGGGCGTCGCCACCGCCGGCAGGGGTACGACGGTCGGGCGCCTCATGACCCACAGCTCCCGTGCGCGGGCGAAGCCGAGCCGGTCGGCCAGCGTGCGCGCCGCGGGGTGGTCGCCGTGGGACCACGCGGTCAGCTCGCCCGGGGCGGCGACGGCCAGGTCGGCCAGCCGGGCGCCGAGGCCTCGGCCGCGGGCCTCGGGCGCGACGACGAGGTCGACCTCGGTGCCCCGCCGCAGCGCGAAGCCGTCGGTCGTGACGTGCGCGTCGAGGCCGTCCAGCCCGTGGTGCTTGAGACGCAGCAGGGCGGCCTCGTCGAGGGGCTCCGCGCCGTCGTACATGCCCGCCGCCGCGGCGACGGCCTCGATCGCGGCGAGCGCGGCGGGACCGGTCAGGAACGTCTCGGGGGGCACGTCTCGACGCTATCTCGCGCGGCGACGGCCGGGGACAGCGCCCCGGACCGGCCCCGGTGCTCGACGTTTCCCACCGTTTACATGCGACAGGGCGACACGGTAGACCTGCCCCATGAAGCTCAGCCACGCGGTAGGTGGGGCAGCCGTGGCCCTGGGAGCCGTCGCCGTGCGCGACCTGGTCCAGAAGAGGCACGCGCTCCAGCGGAACTTCCCGGTCATCGGCCACGCCCGGTACTGGCTGGAGACGATCGGGCCGGAGCTGCGGCAGTACATCGTCACCAGCAACGAGGAGGAGCGGCCCTTCAGCCGCGACCAGCGCACCTGGATCTATGCGTCCAGCAAGGAGCAGAACAGCTACTTCGGCTTCGGCACCGACGTCGACGTCGAGCACACGCAGGGCCACGCGTACATCAAGCAGCGCACCTTCGCCGACAAGCTGCCGAGCGACCAGGACCACAACTGGACCTTGCCCGCCGCGAAGGTCCTCGGTGGTCCCCGCGGCCGCGCGAAGGCGTTCCGTCCGGGGTCCGTGGTCAACGTGTCGGCGATGAGCTTCGGGTCCCTGTCCTCGAACGCCATCACGGCCATCAACAAGGGTGCGGCCGCCGCGGGCTGCCTGCACAACACGGGCGAGGGCTCGATCTCGCCGTACCACCGCAACGGGGCGGAGCTGGTGGTCCAGATCGGCACGGCCTACTTCGGGTGCCGCGACGAGCACGGCAACTTCTCCCTCCCGCGTCTCAAGGCGATGGTCGAGTCGGCGCCGGTCAAGGCCCTGGAGATCAAGCTGAGCCAGGGTGCCAAGCCGGGCCTCGGCGGCCTGCTGCCGGCGCCCAAGGTGACCCCGGAGATCGCCGAGATCCGGGGCATCCCGGTGGGCAAGGACTGCTCCTCGCCATCGCGGCACACCGCCTTCCACGACGTGGACTCGATGCTCGACTTCGTCGAGATGCTCGCCGCGGAGACCGGCCTGCCGGTCGGCATCAAGTCGGCCGTCGGCGCGATGGACTTCTGGGAGGAGCTCGTCCGGTTGATGGAGCCACGCCAGCGCGGCGTCGACTTCATCACCGTCGACGGCGGCGAGGGCGGCACCGGCGCGGCGCCCCTGATCTTCGCCGACTCCGTCTCGCTGCCCTACCGGATGGGCTTCTCGCGGGTCTACGGCACCTTCGCCGAGCTCGGCCTGACCGACGACGTCACCTTCATCGGCTCGGCCAAGCTGGGACTCCCGGACAACGCCACGGTGGCGTTCGCCCTCGGCGCGGACATGATCAACGTCGCGCGCGAGGTGATGCTCTCGATCGGCTGCATCCAGGCCCAGAAGTGCCACACCGACCACTGCCCCACGGGCGTCGCGACCCAGAACCCGTGGCTCGTGCGCGGCCTGGACCCGGTGTCGAAGGCGGAGCGCGCCGCGGTCTACCTGCGCACACTGCGCAAGGAGCTCACCCGGGTGTCGGCCGCCGTCGGCGTCGCGCACCCGTCGCTGATCACCTGCGCCGACGTCGACATCTTCAACGGCGACTACGACGCCCGCTCACTGGCGTCGGTCTACGGGTACAAGGACGGCTGGGGCGAGCTGGGACCCGCGTTGCGCGAGGAGGTGCTGCGCTTCATGCACCTCTCCGACCACTTCGACGAGAAGGGGCACACGTCGTGATCGGGCCGATGTCGTAGGTCAACGACCGGGTTCCGGGACGCGTCACTCCGACCTCGCAGGCTCGGCCCTAGCCGACGCTCCTCAACCCTCGGCCGCGGCGGCCTCGCGCTCGGCGACCCGGGCCGCGTCGGCCTCCGCCGCGCTGTCCTTGGACGGCAGCACGAAGCGGTAGCCGACATTGCGGACGGTGCCGATCAGCGTCTCGTTCTCGGGGCCGAGCTTGGCGCGCAGCCGCCGCACGTGGACGTCGACGGTGCGCGTGCCACCGAAGTAGTCGTAGCCCCAGACCTCCTGGAGCAGCTGCTGGCGGCTGAACACCCGCCCGGGGTGCTGGGCGAGGAACTTGAGGAGCTCGAACTCCTTGAAGGTGAGGTCGAGCACGCGCCCGCCGACCTTCGCGGTGTACGTCGCGTCGTCGACCACGACCTCGCCCGAGCGGATCACGTGGGCGTCCGGGTCGGCGGCGTCGCGCGCGGCGGTGAGCCGGCCGATGGCGAGCTTGATGCGCGCCTCGAGCTCGGCCGGACCGCAGGTGTGCAGCACGACGTCGTCCATGCCCCAGTCGTGGTTGACCACGGCGAGGCCACCCTCGGTGGCGACCAGGATGACCGGCACGTCGGTGCCGGTCGTGCGGATCAGCCGGCAGAGGTCACGCGACCCGGCGAGGTCCTGGCGCCCGTCGACGAGCAGCAGGTCGGCCTCGGGCGCCTCGAGCAGGGCGCTGCCCTCGGCCGGCAGGATCTTCACGTGGTGGCCGAGCAGCGCGAGGCCGGGCAGCACCTCCGCGGAAGGCTGAAGGGCACTGGTCAGGAGCAGAAGAGTGCTCACCTGGGTCTCCTCACTGGCACCTGCAGGTCATGCAGGACCGTGTCGAGAGACCGAAACGCAACGCTGGGCCCCGGCCGGTTTTCGTGTAGGGAAGGATAGCGAAACAGCACGGCAACCGGGAAGGGTCGCGACGGTGAATGAGACCGAGGTCATCAGGGTCCGCTACTGGGCCGCTGCCCGCTCCGCTGCCGGTGTGGCGGAGGAGACGGTCGACGCCGGCGGACCGATGACGCTGGTCGAGCTGCGCGACGAGGTGGTCCGCCGCCACCCCGGCGGCCGGTTCGGCGACGTCGTCCGGGTGTGCTCGGTGCTGGTGGGGGAGCGGCCGGTCTCCTCGGGCGACCCGGCCGCGGTCGTCGTACGGCCGGGGGACACGGTGGAGTTCCTGCCGCCCTTCGCCGGCGGCTGATCCGGCCGGACACCGGCAAGCCCCCACCATCGGAGACCGGTATGCCGTCGTGCCGCCGCCTGGCGATGCACGCACCCGGAGCACCGGGCATTCCCGGACAACTTCCGGGGTGACCACTAGACTCCCCGAGGTCGGTCGCCTTCGACGTCCGACGCCGCTTGACCGAGGAGAGCAGTGCCCAACGAGACGACCGCGCGCCCCCAGCAGGTGGCCCGGCCCTTCGTCGCGCCTGCGGGCAGCAACGCCGCGATCACCTTCGTGACCGTCGCCCTCCTCGTCGGCCTCGTCTACCTCGCCAACACCGGCGACCTGGTCACCGCGCTGGTCACCGTCGGTGTCGCGCTGTACGTCGCCCTGCTGAGCGTCCTCGGCTCGACGCGTCTCGGCATCCTCACGCTGGCAGGCGCCTTCTTCACGGCGCCGGCGTACAAGGGACTGGCTCCCGAGGGCGCGACGATCACGCCGACCGACGCGCTGCTGGTGGTGGGCTTCGCGCTGCTGCTCCCGGAGATGCTCCGGGGCCGGCTGAAGCTGCCGTTGACCTACATCGTCGGCATCGTGATCGTCTTCGCGTTCGGCATGGTCGCGACGCTGCGCTCCGAACGCTCGCTCGAGAGCGCCTTCGCCCTCGTCTTCTGGCTGATCGTGATGATCGCCTTCCCGATCGCGATCCTGCTGTGGCGGCCGAGCCGCACGGTCATCCGCGGGCTGGCATGGACCTACGTGCTCGGCCACATGGCCAGCTGGGCCGGCGGCATCCTGACAGGCGGCATCACCGCCCAGGGCCGGCACTTCGGCATGACGAACCACCCCAACTACTTCGCCGAGGCCGCGATCATGGCGATCGCGCTGCTCATCTTCCTGTTCTTCGAGTACCAGCACTGGGTCATGAGGACCGTCATCCTCGGCTTCGCCGGCCTCACCGGGATCTCGATCCTGCTCAGCGGCAGCCGGGGCGCCACGATCGTCGTCGCGGTGCTCGTCGTGATGATCCCGATCGTGGAGCGCTCGGCGATCACCGGCTTCTTCTACGCCGTGTGCGGCGCGACCCTGGTGGCGGCCCTGCCGTTCGTCCTGCGGCTCACCGGCGACACCTCGGCCATCGACCGGCTGCTGGGCGGCGGCTCGGCGTCGGGGTCCGACCAGGCCCGCACCGCCGGGCTCGAGAGCGGTGTCGACCGGTTCTGGGCGAGCCCGTTCTTCGGGGACGGGCTGATCGACCTCTTCGACATCCACAACAACGTGCTGCAGGTCGCCGTCGGCGTCGGCATCTTCGGGCTGTTCGGGTTCCTGCTCGTGATGTTCGCCTTCGCCCGGCCGCTGTTCGGCGCCAGCCCCTACCGCCGCCTCTGCTACACCGTGTGGGGCTACATGGGCTGGGGTCTGCTGATCCCGAGCCTCTACGACCGCACGCTGTGGATCCCGATGTGCCTGGCCGCGATCTGCTGGCTCTCAGCCGACGACCAGGACGGCACGACCGAGGCCACGCCGGCCGCGGCGGCCACCACCGAACCCCCCAAGACGATGGCGAGGAACTGACATGCGGGTGCTCGTGACGGGAGGCGCCGGGTTCCTCGGCTCCCACCTCTGTGATCGGCTGGTCGCCGAGGGCCACGACGTGCTCTGCGTCGACAACTACTACACCGGCACGAAGGACAACATCGCCGGACTGCTGGGCAACCACCGGTTCGAGCTGATGCGTCACGACGTGACCTTCCCGCTGTACGTCGAGGTCGACCGGATCTACAACCTGGCCTGCCCGGCCTCGCCGATCCACTACCAGCGCGACCCCGTGCAGACCACGAAGACCAGCGTCCACGGCGCCATCAACATGCTCGGGCTGGCCAAGCGGGTCCGGGCGCGGATCCTGCAGGCCAGCACCAGCGAGGTGTACGGCGACCCCGAGGTGCACCCGCAGGTCGAGGAGTACTGGGGCAAGGTCAACCCGATCGGCATCCGCAGCTGCTACGACGAGGGCAAGCGCGCCGCGGAGACCCTGTTCTTCGACTACTGGCGGCAGCACTCGCTGGAGATCAAGGTGATGCGGATCTTCAACACCTACGGCCCGCGGATGCACCCCGACGACGGCCGGGTGGTCAGCAACTTCATCGTGCAGGCCCTGCGCGGTGAGCCGATCACCATCTACGGCGACGGCCAGCAGACCCGCAGCTTCTGCTACGTCGACGACCTCATCGAGGGCATGTGGCGGCTCATGGAGAGCCCGGCGGACTTCACCGGCCCGGTCAACGTCGGCAACCCGACCGAGAACACCATGCTGGAGCTCGCCGAGGCCGTCATCCGGCTCGTCGGCGGTCCGTCGAGGATCGAGCACCGCCCGCTGCCGTCCGACGACCCGCGCCAGCGGCGCCCCGACATCAGCCTCGCCCGCAAGGAGCTGGACTGGGAGCCGACCGTGGCGCTCGAGGACGGCCTGCGCGAGACGATCGACTACTTCCGGCACCGCCTGGCCCTCTGACGGCTCGGGTCGGCCGGCTGCGGGTCTGCGTCGGTGGCTCCGGGTCGGCGTCGGCTGCTCCGGGTCTGCGTCATACGAAGTGGTCGCTCGGACGACCGATCCGTATGACGTCCCGGGGCCGTCGACGACCCTCGCAGGAGACGTCATGCGAAGTGGTCGCCAGGGCGCTCGCTTCGTATGACGCAAACCAGCGGCGCCCGGCCGCGACCCCCGACGTACGACACCCCCGACGTACGACGAAGGCCGCCCCCGATGGGGGGCGGCCTTCGTCGTGTCCCTGCGGTGGAGGGGTGGAGCGTCAGGCGACGTCGGTCGCGCGGGCGTCCTCGACGAGCACCTCGCGGTGGCGGCGCTCGCGGGTCGGCTTGGTGTGGCGGTCGATCAGGTCCATCACGCCCTGGTAGTCCAGGGGCTGCTTGATGTGGGCCACGATCAGCACGGTCGAGAGCAGGACGGTGAAGTCGAGGCGCAGGCGGTAGCCGTGCATGACCGCGCGGCAGTAGGCGCCCTCGATGCGCAGCCGCTCGGAGTCACTGAGCGAGTCGCGGCCGACGAGCTGGACCGGACCGGTCAGGCCGGCGGGGGTCAGGAAGCGGTCCTCCGCGTAGGGGTACTCGTCGCGCAGGCACTGCATGACGTTCTCCGGCAGCGGCCGGTTGCCGACGATGCTCATCTCGCCGCGGACCACGTGGATCAGCTGCGGGATCTCGGTGAGCCCCAGGCTCTCGAGGATCCGGCCCGGCCGCGTGTAGAGCGGCGAGTCGGGCGGGATGTTCAGGAACCGGACGCCCTCGACGGGGACCGTCTGGCGGTTGACCAGCTTGTCGGCGTTCTTGACCATCGTGCGGAACTTGACCGTCCGCACCATCTGGCCGGACCGCACCCAGCGGTTCGACCGGTAGAACACCGGACGGCCCGACATCACGAGGACCATGAGGGCTGATCCGAGTAGAACCGGCACCCACGCGACGGCTGCGGTGATGGCCACGAACAGGTCGAACACACGCTTCGTCCGCATCGACTACCCACCTTCCCCGGAGAAGTACTAGTCCGTTTCGCCGGGCTCGGGGGGTGGCGGAACGGAACGTCTCGTTGAAGGCGTCAACGATCGAAGTGCTAAAGAGATACTCCTCACCAAGAACCAAATCCGAGAATCAATTCCAACGGTGCGCTCGACCCCACGGTCCGTGCTCCCGGCGGCCAGCGCGCGAGCGGCCAGCGACTGGTAGCTGGTGTGCAGCCGGAGGCGCCCACGGCGCTCCGCGGCGTCGAGGAGCCGGCCCGGGTAGAGGACCGAGAGGCTCGCCCGGCCACCGCGGCGGTTGCACTCGTCGACGAGCTCCTGGAGCTGCTGCTCGACGAGTGCCTTCCAGCCGCCGTAGTAGCGGCGGTCGGCGCCGGGCGCGAGGGCCAGGATGGTCGAGACCAGCACGATCCGGACCGGCCGGCCCGCCGCGAGCACCTGCTCGACGAAGCCCAGGTCGCGCACCACCCCCGCGGCGTCGTACGACGTCCGGGGGGTCTCGGGATGCACGGGGCCGAGCGCGGTGACGACCAGGCGCACGGGGCCGTCGCCGAGGGCGGCGATCCGCTCGGTGAGCTGACCGGCACCGGCGTCGACGACACGGGACGGGTCGAGGCCCGGCAATCCGGCGACGACGGTCGCGTCGGCCGCGTCGCGGGCGACGGCGAGCAGCGGCGCGCCGGAGAGCTGCGCGACGACCTCGCGACCCAGCCGGGTCTTCGGGCCGACCAGGACGACGGGACCCGTCACCGGCTGCTCCGCTCGAGGATGGTCTCGAACCGGTCGGCGCACCCGGCGAGGGCGAACTCGAGCTCGGCGAGGTCGCGGGACGCCTCGCCCAGCTCCTCCCGGAGCTCGTCGTCGGCCAGCACGCCCGCCGCCCAGGCCGCGGCGCCGGGCAGGGCCTCCGCGTCGGGGGCGACCACCAGGCCGCCGGCGCGGGTCACGAGCGCCGAGGCGAGGTTCTCCGACGGCATCATGCCGAGCACCGGGCGGCCGGCGCACAGGTAGGACAACGTCTTCGACGGCACCGAGAAGGCGCCTGCCTGCTGCTCGAGCAGCACCACCAGGATGTCGCCGCTGCCGAGGACCTCGGAGAGCCGCTCGTAGGGCTGGAAGGGCAGCAGGGTCACCGGCACGTCGAGGCGCTCGGCCTCGGCGCGGATCACCTCCACCGCGGGTCCCTCGTTGACGACGACCAGCCGGACCGGCCGGCCGGCGTCGATCACCTCGCGGGCCAGGCCCACCAGCAGCGTCGGGTTGTGCTTGAGGCCGAGCGTGCCGGAGTAGAGGAGCGTCGCGGTGTCGTCGAGGCCCTGTTCGGTGGCCCAGTCGTTCTTGCGGGGGACCGGGCGGATCTCGTCGAGGGGGGCCCAGTTCGGGATCACGGTCACCTTGTCCGCGGTGCCCCACTCCTCGTGGACCGGGACGAAGGACGGGGCGATCACCACGATCTCCGACGCCCGCCGCGACACCCACCTCTCGGCGACGCTGAAGACGGCGGCGACCACACGGAACATCCGGCCGAGCTTGTCGCCGGCGAACGACTTCACCGCGACGGCGTACACGTCCTGGTGCCAGAGCACCCACTTGCGCCGCAGCACGAGCATGCCGAGGGCGAAGACGACGAGGGTCGGGATCTGCGCGTTCGACAGCATCGCCGTCTGCGCGCGGGTACGACGGACCTGGCGGATCAGCTCCCAGCCGACGAGCGCCTCGACGAGCACCCTGCGGACGAAGCGGTCCTTGGCGATCGGCTCGGTCGGGCCGACCGGGTCGAAGGTCAGGGTCTCGCCGGGCTCGGCGACGAGGTGTCCCTTGCCGGACACCCAGCCGGGACAGTACGAGTGGGTGACGGCATGCCCCCGCCGGGCGAGCTCGCGGCTCAGCTCGACCTGGAAGGGGTGCCCGGAGTAGTCGTGGACGAGGATGCGCACGGGGGAGCGGATCTCAGCCCTGCGCGCGCTTGACCTGGTCGTAGACCCAGGCATAGGTCTTCGCGAGGCCGTCGGCGAGGCTGATCGACGGCTCCCAGCCGAAGACCTCGTTGATCTCGGTGTTGTCGGAGTTGCGACCCCGGACGCCCTGCGGCGCGGAGAGGTCGTACTTCCGCTCGCACTTGATGCCGGCGATGTCCTCGACGATCGAGTAGAGCTGGTTGATCGAGACCAGCTCGGCGGAGCCGAGGTTGATCGGCTCGACGTGGTCGCTCGCCAGGATCATCTGGGAGCCCTTCACGCAGTCGTCGATGTACATGAAGCTGCGGGTCTGCTCGCCGTCGCCCCAGATCTCGAGCTCGTGCCTGCCCGAGATGACCGCCTCCGCGATCTTGCGGCAGACGGCGGCCGGCGCCTTCTCGCGACCGCCGGTCCACGTGCCCTCGGGGCCGTAGACGTTGTGGTAGCGCGCCATGCGGGTGGTCAGGCCGAAGTCCTCGCGGAAGTGGCGGGCCATCCGCTCCGAGAAGAGCTTCTCCCAGCCGTAGCCGTCCTCCGGCATCGCCGGGTAGGCGTCGGACTCCTTGAGGGCCGTCACTGACGGGTCGGTCTGCTTGTCGGCGGCGTAGACGCAGGCCGACGAGGAGTAGAAGTAGCGCTCGACGTCGTACTTCTGCGCGGCCTGGAGCATGTGGGTGCTGGTCAGCACGGTCAGCATGCAGAGGGCCTTGTTGTTCTCGATGAAGCCCATGCCGCCCATGTCGGCCGCGAGCATGTAGACCTCGCGGGCGCCCTTGGTCGCGGCCTCGGCCTGGTCGAGGAGCGACAGGTCGCCGACGCTGTTCTGCGCGTCGGGGTGGACCTGGTACCACTCGTCGAGCGGCTTCACGTCGACCGACCGGACGGTCTTGCCCTGGGCGAGCAGGTCGGCGACCAGGTGGCCTCCGATGAAACCGCCGCCACCGGCGACCAGGACGTCCACGGGCGCGTTCATGCTGTATCTCCTCATAGATGGAACTCGAGCTGGACTCGACCTCGACAACGCCCCCCAGCGATGTCCGACCAACGAGTAGACCACGGCCGGGTCACGCCCCCGGACTCGAGACCAGACCTGACGTCAAGCCCACGGATCCGCGCACTGCCCACTAGGCTGCGTGCCGGCTGGCAGGACCACACGAAGGAGACCCGTGCGCGCTGAAGGTGCCGGGCGGCGGCTGAGCGTCGTCGTCGTGGACCAGGTGCTGTCGGGCGCGTCGAACATCCTGATCGCGCTGCTCTCCGCGCACCTGCTGGGCACCGCGGCCTTCGGCTACTTCGGCATGATCCTGGTGATCTACGCCGCTGCGCAGGGCGTGAACAGGTCCCTGGTCGGGGACCCGCTGATGGTCCACCCCGACGACGCCCGCCACCGTGCGGGTGCGCCGATCTCGGCTGCCCTCATCGTCGGTGGCGCGATCGGTGCGCTGGTCGCGGCCATCGGCGGGGTCTTCTGGTGGCTGGACGTCCCGATGGGTGTCGAGCTGGTCATCCTCGGGGCCGGCCTGCCGGGGCTGATCCTGCACGACCTCGGTCGGTACCTCGGGTTCGCGACCCAGCGGCCCTGGCGCTCGCTGTGGCTGGACCTGCTCTGGCTGGTGCTGATCCTCGGCGTCGTGGGCGTGCTGCTCGTGCGCGACGTCGAGAGCCTGCCGTGGTTCACCCTCGGCTGGGTCGGCAGCGGTGTCGCCGCCTCGCTGCTGGTCTTCGCCCAGCACCGGCCCCGGCTCGCGGGCGGACGGGCCTGGCTGCGGGAGCGGTGGTACTACTCCTGGCGCTTCCTGCTCTCGTTCGTGGCGCTGCAGGGATCGACCCTCGGCTTCTCCGTGGTGATCGCCGTGGTGGCCGGCGCCAAGGCGATGGGTGCCGTCCGCGGCGTCCTCCTCCTGCTGCGGCCCTACATGACCTTCCAGACCGCGTCCGTCGCGGCCGGTGTCGCCGAGGTCGCCAACGACCCCGACAGCTACCGCGACGGCGGACACCTGCGGCGGACCGTCATCGTGTCGCTCGCCGTCGCCGCCGTGAACGCCGTCATCCTGCTCGTCCTGCCCGACGCGCTCGGCCGGCTCGTCCTCAGCGACACGTGGGACGCCACCGAGGCGCTGCTGCTGCCGGCCTGCGTCCAGATCCTGGCGCTGGGCCTGATCGCCGGCCCCCGCGCCCACCTCATCGGGTCGAAGGCGGTCTCGGTGACCGTCCCGATCGACATCGCCTCCACCGTCGTCACCCTCGTGCTCGGGACGATCGGGGTTTTCATCGACGGTGCGTACGGCGCTTACTGGGGGGTGAGTAGCGGAAGCGTCCTCGCTGCGTTGATGTGGTGGTCGGCGTTGTCCATCCGCTCCCGCACCCCAGCGCGGCACCGCGTCGAACCCACCCCCTGAACAACCCCCCACCCCCACCGGAGGTCTCCCGGCGTGACCGGCCCGACGTACTGCACGATCCTTGCCACCAACTACCTGCCGAAGGCACTGGCGCTCGCCGACAGCCTCGTGCGCCACGACCGCGGCGAGCTGGTCGTCCTGCTCATCGACGCCCAGCACGAGCGAGACCACGACCTGCCGGAATTCCCCGACCTGCCGGGCGTCCGCATCGTCGGCACCGACTTCCTCGGGCTGCCGCTCGAGGACGTGCTGGCCATGACGACGTACTACGACCTCGTCGAGTTCGCGACCGCGATCAAGCCGCTCTTCTTCAAGCGCCTGCTGGAGACGAGCGAGCAGGTCTTCTACCTCGACCCCGACACCTACCTGACCTCGCCGATGGAGGAGCTCCCCGGCGAGCTCGCGGCGAGCACGGGCGGGGTGCTGCTGACGCCGCACTTCCTCCACCCGATCCCGCCCGAGGCGCCCGTGACCGAGGGCCACCTGCTCCAGGTCGGCGTGTTCAACCTGGGCTTCTGCGGCTTCGACCGCCGGGCGATCCCGGCCCTGGACTGGTGGTGGGCCCGCCTCCAGTGGGACTGCCTCTTCGACTACCTCAACGGCCTGTTCGTCGACCAGAAGTGGATGGACATGGGCTCCGACCTCTTCGAGGCCCGCAGCCTGCGCCACCACGGCTACAACGTCGGCGTCGTCAACCTGCACGAGCGCCCGCTCGGCCTGGACGCCGACGGCTTCCACATCGTCGGCACCGACGACCGGCTCCGGCTGTTCCACTTCCACGCCTTCGACACCAGCCGGCCGCAGGAGCTGTCGACGCGGTTCGACATGTCGACGGCGCACATGCGCACCGAGAGCGCCGCGGTCGACCAGCTCTGCAAGGAGTACGCCGCCGACGTGATGCGCCACGAGGAGCGACTCCCGGACGCGCCGTCGTACCGCTACTGGAACGACACCGAGGGCCGCCGGATCCCGCGGCGGCTCCGCCGTGCCTGGCGGGTGCAGGCCCGCAGCGGCCAGCGTCCGCCGTCGCCCTTCGACCCCGCCCAGGCGGCCGCCTGGACGGCCTGGCGACGCAGCGCGTGGAAGACCCTCGCCAAGGAGCTGTCGGTCGACGCGGCCAAGAGCGCGCGCATGTCGATGCCGGAGGAGTTCGGCAACTTCAAGAAGCGCTTCCCCAAGGCCGTGAACGCCGTGACGTCGCGCATGGGCCGCGGCGGCATGTTCGGCTGAGCCGCCGTCGTCGCCCCGAGCCACCCGATCCGAGAGAGCAGAGCATGTCCAGCTTCGACGCCCGTGAGTGGGCAACCCGCACCCTCAACTGGCCCCCCGCGCGCAACACGGCCAAGCGCGCCGTCCACCTCGCCGCGCGGGCGCGCGGCCGGGCCCTGGAGGCACGCCACGCGGTCCCGGACCCGGCAGTGATCATCGCTGCGGGACCGCAGAAGGCCGGTAGCCAGTGGATCAAGGCCCTCTTCGACCACCCGCTGGTGCGCGGTGCGGCCGGCACGATCACCCTGCCGCAGCTCGACTACCAGCTGACCCCGCCGCGCAACGGCTTCCCGGCCGGCACGTTCGTGCCCGGCTTCTACGGCAGCTACCAGGAGTACCTCGCCCTGCCGAAGCGGCACCCGCACCGGCTCGTCTACCTCGGCCGCGACCCCCGCGACCTGGTGGTCTCCGGCTACTGGTCGGCGGTGGAGACGCACCGCCCGACCCACCTCGAGGAGGCCGAGCGGCTGCGCGAGGAGATGAAGCAGATGTCGATGGGCGACGCGATGATGACCATCATCGAGCTGAGCGGCGAGCACTTCGCCGCCATGGCGTCGTGGGCCGGGGTCGACGACCCCGAGGTCGCCCGCTTCCGCCTCGAGGACGTCCGTGCCGACGCGGAGGGCCCGGTGCGCGCGATGCTCGCCCACTGCCGCATCGAGCTCTCGGAGGCCGACCTCGCAACGGTGCTCAACGACACCTCGAGGGACGCCCTGCGGGCCAAGGACCTCGAGCAGCGCAGCGCCGACAGCGAGTCGCACTACCGCAAGCGTGCCTCGCGCCACCAGGAGGTCTTCGAGCCGCGGCACCACGCCGCGCTCGAGGAGGTCGCGCCCGGGCTCGTGGAGCTGCTCGGCTACCAGCCGGCCTGAGGCGCGCGCCGGACCGGCGCTGCGGTCTCAGCCCTCCAGCGCGCTCCGGGTACGACGGATGGTGCGCTCCCACGTGAAGGTGTCCGCCCACGCGCGAGCAGCGGCGAGGGCCTCGTCGTCGACCGACTCCGCCCGCAGGACGGCGTCGGCGAGCGCCGCCGGCGTCCAGTCGGCCATCACCGTCGCGTGACCGCCGGCCACCTCCAGGCAGGCCGGCTCGGGGCCGATCACGACCGGCTTGCCGAGCGCCATCCCCTCGACGGTCGGCAGGCCGAAGCCCTCGAAGTCGCTGGGGAACACGATCATCCGCGCGGCGGCGATGACCTGCTGGAACTCCTCGTCCGGCAGGAAGGGCGCGAGCCGCACGACGTCGGCGATGCCGCGCTCGTCGATCGCGGCCTGCAGGGCGGGCTTGCGGGCGCCGCCGACCCCGAGCACGAGCAGCTCCGGCGCCTTCTCGCCGCGGGCGACCAGGTCGGCCCAGGCGTCGAGCAGCAGGTCCGGGTTCTTGTTGCTGTGGTGGGCGAAGGACACCGCCGGCCCGGTGCGGTCCGGCTGCGGCCAGGCGCGGACGTGGTCGGCGCCCAGGTGCGCGACGACCGCTGGCTTGCGGGCGGTCGACGGGTGCAGCCGGTGGAGGTCGTCGAGGCTGCGCTGGGAGATGGCGATGAACGAGTCGGCCATCTGGTAGGTCCGGCCGTAGGAGACGGCCCGGATCAGCCGGCGGCCGCGGCTGAACTGCTCGGGACGCAGCTCGTGGCGCAGGTCGAGGATGATCGTCGCCAGCCGGCCCTCGCCCAGCGAGAGCACCGACGTGGTCGGTGCCGTCGCCAGCACCGCGTCGGGCCGCAGCCGGCGCGCGAGCGAGCGCATGCGGGTCGTCTGCGCCCACGGCCGGCCCACGACGTACGGGCGCGGGACGGGGAGCTTGTGCAGGGTGTGCGGGGTCCCGGCGCCGATCGTCGAGTCGGCCGGCACGGCCACGTGCAGCTCGTCGTCGGGGTGGACGTCGTGCCACTGCAGCAGCACGGCGTCGATGAGGGTCCGGATGCCGCCGAACTCGGCGGCCATCGCGTCGATGAGGATCTTCATCGCGTGCCCGGGACGCCCCGGTCTCAGCCCTCCTGCTTGTGCGCGACCAGGCGACCGAGCTGCTCGATGTCGGCGTCGACCATCAGCTCGGCCAGGCCCTTCGCGTCGGTCGACGGCTTCCAGCCGAGGACCTCGCGCGCCTTGGAGGCGTCGCCGATGAGGGCGTCGACCTCGGTCGGACGCTCGTAGGCCTCGTTGTAGCGGACGTGGTCCTCCCAGTTGAGGCCCGCGTGGCTGAAGGCGTACTCGGCGAACTCACGGACCGTCGTACCGATGCCGGTGGCGAGGACGTAGTCCTGCGGCTCGTCGTGCTGCAGCATCCGCCACATGCCCTCGACGTACTCCTTGGCGTAGCCCCAGTCGCGGATCGCGTCCAGGTTGCCGAGGGTGAGGTGGTCGGTGATGCCGAGCTTGATCGACGCGACGCCGAGGGTGATCTTGCGGGTCACGAAGGACTCGCCGCGACGCGGGGACTCGTGGTTGAAGAGGATGCCGGAGACCGCGAAGAGGTCGTAGGCCTCGCGGTAGTTGACCGTCACCCAGTGGGAGTAGAGCTTGGCGGCGCCGTACGGCGAGCGCGGGTAGAACACCGTGCCCTCGTCCTGCGGCGGCGGGGTCGCGCCGAACATCTCCGACGTCGACGCCTGGTAGAAGCGGCAGTCGATGCCGGCGGCCCGGATCGCCTCGAGCAGGCGCAGGGTGCCCACCGCGTCGGTGTTGGCGGTGTACTCCGGCAGCTCGAAGGAGACCTTCACGTGGCTCTGCGCACCGAGGTTGTAGACCTCGTGCGGCTCGATCGCGTGCACCAGGTTGACCAGGCTGACGCCGTCGGTGAGGTCGCCGTAGTGCAGGTGGAGGTTCTCGGTGCCGCCCAGGTGGTCGATCCGCGACCGGTTGAGGGTCGAGTGGCGCCGGACCAGCCCGTGGACCTCGTAGCCCTTCTCGAGCAGGAGCTCGGCGAGGTAGGACCCGTCCTGTCCGGTGATGCCGGTGATCAGCGCGCGCTTCATGGGCGCAGAGCCTATAGGTGACCCTCAGGCCCCATTGGCCCATTCCGTCATCTGCTCCTCGACCTGCTGCTGGCGGCCCTGCCGGTGGAAGAACTTCAGCGTCTCCGGGAGGGTCCGCACCGCCTCGGCCGGGTTGCCGCGGTAGAGCGTGAGCTCGTCCTTCAGTTTGGTGACCACGACGGAGCCGGCCGAGACCACCGAGCGGTTGGGGATCGCGGTGTTGTTCTGCATCGTGCAGCCCGACATCAGTACGCCGTAGTCGCCGATCGTCACCTTGCCCGGCTGGAAGAGGTCGGTGACCAGGTTGAGGTTGTGGGTGAGGATCTGCGACCCGAAGCCCGCGACGGCCGCCTGCTTGCCCAGGGTGACCCGGTCGGTGACGTCGATGTTGTGGCCGACGGTGATCAGCGCGAAGTCGTCCATCACCAGCGACGGGTCGCGGTGCGGGTGCTTGGGGTAGACGGGCGCGCCCTTGGGCACGCCGACGATCCAGTTGCGCGACGAGATCGTCGCCCCCTCGCCCATCCGCAGCTCGGACAGGTGGCGGATCGTGTTGCCGGGTCCGATGCTCGCGTGCGGGCCCATCACGAGCCGGTCGACCATGACCAGGCTGCGTCCGAGATGGGCGGTGGGGTGGATCTCCCAGCCGAGCAGGCGGGAGGCCACGAGCCGTTTGAGGGTGCCGGGGAGCATAACCATCAGCAGGCAGATCAGTTGTCGCATCGCATCCCCCGTTGAGGTGGTTGGATGGGCGCGACTGTAGCGGTCGACGCGCAGACGACGTTCGGATTGATCTCAGAAGGGCCCCCCAACCTTGAGCACGACCGATCTCGATGGCGCCAGCCACGAGCCCGAGAAGCACTACGACCGCGTCCACGAGGCGTGGCGCCTGATCATGGGCGAGGAGTTCCACTACGGATACTTCGCGACCCCGACGACGCCGCTCGAGCAGGCCACCGCCGCGCTGACCGCGCAGATGCTCCAGCGCGCGGCCATCACCGCCGGTGACCGCGTCCTCGACGTCGGCTGCGGCACCGGCCGCCAGGCCTGCGACCTCGTCGAGGAGTACGACGCCCGGGTGCTCGGCATCACGACCAGCGGCGCCGGCGTGGCCGCTGCCACCGAGCTGGCCGCGAGCCGCGGGCTCGACGGTGCCCGCTTCGAGCAGCGCGACGGCACCGACAACGGCCTGCCGGACGGCTCCTTCGACGTCGTCTGGGCGCTGGAGTCCTCGCACCTGATGCGGGACCGCAAGGCGCTGCTGTCCGAGGCCGCGCGGGTGCTCGCCCCCGGCGGACGCCTCGTTCTGTGCGACATCATCAACCGCCGCCGGATCCCGTTCCTCGAGGTGCGGGCCCGGCGCGACGACTTCGCGGTGCTGCGGGCGGCCTTCGGCGACGCCCACATGCTGCCCCTGTCGGACTACACCGGCTGGCTCGAGGAGCTCGGCCTGCAGGTGACCGACGCGACCGACATCTCCGACGAGACGCTCCCGACGTTCGAGGCCTGGCGCAGCAACTGCGCGACCCACGAGCACGAGATCGTGGAGCTCATCGGCGAGCAGGCACGGGACGAGTTCGTCCGCTCGTGCGACATCCTCGAAGGGCTGTGGAACGACGGCACCTTCGGCTACGGCATCCTTGGCGCAGCCAAGCCCTGATCGGAAGGACCCAGACGTGACCGCAGACCGTGTGCGTGGAGTGATCGCCACGTTCCTCACCGGAGCCAAGAAGGCGTTCGACCCCGAGCTGCCGGGCGACACCGACCTCTACGGCGGTGGCCTGGAGCTCGACTCGCTCGAGGCCGCCGAGCTCTCGGCGATGCTCGAGGACGAGTTCGGCACCGACCCGTTCTCCGCGGGCGAGGAGATGCCGGAGACCGTCGGCGAGGTCCTCGCGTTCTACGAGGCCGCCGCGACCGCATGATCGATCTCCTCGAGCGCGCCGCGGCAGGGGAGCCCAGCTCCCCGGCCGTGGTGACGCACCGGGGCTCGTGGACCTATGCAGAGGTCCTCGCCGCTGCCCGCAACGTGGCCGCGGCACTCGTCGAGCGCGGGATCACCCGGTTCGCCGTCGTGGAGGAGGACGCCGCGCGGCTGGTGCCGCTGCTGGCCGGTGCCGCCCTCGCCGGTGCCGAGCCCTGCCAGTACCAGCCGGACACCGACCCGGCCGAGCTCGCCGACCACGCGGCGCAGCTGGGCCACGACGTGGTCGTCTCCCGTCGTACGGACCTCGGCGAGTCCTTCCAGGTCGTCGACCCCGACGCGCTCCTGGCGCACGTGGGGGAGCCACCCGCCGCGTCCGCCGGCCAACCGCTCCTGATCCGCACCACGGGCACGACCGGCGCGCCGAAGGCCGCCCGCCACGACTGGCGGGTGCTGTCCGGCACGGTCGCCGGCGCCCGGCAGCGCCCCGGCCAGCGCTGGCTGCTCGCCTACGGTCCGCACCAGATGTCCGGGGTGCAGGTGCTCATGCACGTCCTGGGCAGCGGAGCCACGCTCGTCGCACCCTTCCCGCGCCAGCCCCGCGACGGCCTCGCCGCGCTGCTCGACCCCGGCGTCGACTGCGTGAGCGCGACGCCGACGTACTGGCGCTTCCTGCTCGCCGAGGCTCGCTCCCGCGGAGTCGATCTGCCCCCGCTGCAGCAGGTCACGCTGGGCGGCGAGGCGGTCCCGCCGGACCTGCTGGCCGCCGTCCGCGCCGCGTTCCCGACCGCCCGCGTCTCGCAGGTCTACGCGTCGACCGAGCTCGGCTCGGTCGCCTCGGTGACCGACGGCCGGCCCGGCATCAGCGCCGACCGGCTGCACTCCGACGCCAACCCCGACGGCACCCTCAAGGTCGTCGACGGCCAGCTGTGGGTGCGCTCCGGCGTCGGCATGCTCGGGTACGTCGGCGAGCCCGACGTCGCCACCGAGGACGGCTGGCGCGCCACCGGCGACCTCGTCGAGGTGGTCGGTGACCGCATCGAGTTCCGCGGCCGGGACTCGGAGGTCATCAACGTCGGCGGGGTGAAGGTCCACCCGCTGCCCGTCGAGAACCGGATCACCGCGGTGACCGGGGTCGAGGCGGCGCGCGTCTTCGGGCGCGCCAACAGGCTCACCGGCGCCATCGTCGCCGCCGAGATCGTGCCGTCGGCGGACGCCGACCACGACGAGCTCAAGGCGGCCGTCCGGGCCGCCGTCGAGGACCTGCCGCGGGCCTGGCACCCGCGCAGCATCACGTTCGTTGCCGCCCTCGAGACCAAGGGCGGCAAGACGATCAGGAGGATCGAAGGATGACCGCAACTCCGGTGGCACTCATCACCGGCGGCAGCAAGGGCCTCGGCGCCGGCATGATCGACGTCTTCCTGAGGGAGGGCTACGCGGTCGCGACGTGCGCACGGTCCCGCAGCGCCAAGGTGGACGAGTGGGAGCGCGAGCACCCCGACCGCTTCTGGTTCGCGGTCGCCGACGTCTCGAAGGAGGCCGACGCGACGGCGTACGTCAAGGACGCCGTGGAGCGCTTCGGCCGCATCGACGCCCTGGTCAACAACGCCGGCGTCGCGCGCGAGGGCGTGATCGGCCTCTTCAACGACGAGGACATCGACACGGTCGTCGACCTCAACATCAAGGGCACCGCCTATGTCACCCGCGCCGCCAGCCGGGTGATGCTGCGCCAGCGCAGCGGCAGCATCGTCAACATCTCCTCGGTCGTCGGCATCTCCGGCTACCGCGGCCTGTCCGTGTACGGCGCCACGAAGGCCGCCCTCGACGGCATGACCCGGGCGCTGGCCCGTGAGCTGGGCTCGCGCGGCATCACGGTGAACTCCATCGCGCCGGGCTACCTGCGCACCGAGATGAGCCACGGCCTCGACGAGGCGCAGCTCGGCCAGATCGAGCGGCGTACCCCCATGGGTCGCCTCGGCGACGCCGAGGACGTCGCGCGGGCCGCGCTCTTCCTGGTCTCGCCCGACAACCGGTTCGTCACGGGGCAGGTGCTGGCCGTCGACGGTGGCCTGACCTGCTGATCGGTCGGCCTGCTGGGTCGCCGCCGGGTTGCGTCATACGAACCGGGCGCTGGGGCGACCGCTTCGTATGACGTCCCACGCCCGGGGCCGGTCGGGCGGGTTTGCGTCATGCGAATCGCGCGCTGGGGCGACCGCTTCGTATGACGTCCCACGCCCGCGACCGGTCGGGCGGGTTTGCGTCATGCGAATCGCGCGCTGGGGCGACCGCTTCGTATGACGTCCCACGCCCGCGACCGGGGCCGCCCGGACTCCGACCGCGCAAGGTGGACTCGAAGGAGGACTCGAAGGAGGACTCAGAGGTAGCGCGGGTCGTCCTCGACGCCGCTGCGCACCCGCTCCAGGTCGACCTCGACCATGCGCGCCACGAGGTCGGCGAAGGACGTCGTCGCCCGCCAGCCGATCGCCTCGGCGGCCGGCTCGGGGTCGGCGCGCAGCACCTTGGAGTCCGCGGGCCGCACCAGGTCGGGGTCCTGGACGATCCGCGACCACGGGTCCTCGACGCCGGCGGCGGCGAAGGCCACCTCGACGAGGTCGGCCAGCGAGTGGTCGATGCCCGTGCCGAGCGGCAGGTCGACCGGTTCGTCGCGGCGCAGCATGCGGACGAATGCGTCGACGTACTCGGCCGCGTGGCCCCAGTCGCGCCGGACGTCGAGCGTGCCGAGGGTCAGCTCGTCGCTGCGGCCCAGGGCGATCGCGGCCGCGCCGCGGGTGATCTTGCGGAACACGAAGCCGGGCGGGCGGATCGGGCTCTCGTGGACGTAGAGGCGGGCGTACGACGCGTGCAGGCCCTCCGCCCGGGCCTTCTCCACGACACGCTCGGCGTCGGCCTTGGCGCGGGCGTAGGGGCTGTCCGCGGCCTGGCCGACGACCTCGGCCGACGACGCCTGGAAGAGGCGCACCGGGCGGCCTGCAGCCGTCAGCGCGTGCGCCGCCTCGACGAGGTCGACGACGGTGTCGAGGTTGACCCGGCGGGTCAGTTCGGGCTCCTCCCAGCTGCGACCGACGGAGCTGAGGGCGGCGAGGTTGTAGACCTCCTGCGGCGCGATGTCGGCGACCAGTGCCCGCAGGGTGGCGCCGTCGGTGATGTCGGCCTCGCGCACCTCCATCCCCGGGAGGTACGCCGCCACGCGCGGCCCGCTCGCGCTGCCCGGGCGGGCGACCCCCACGACGCGCAGCCCGTCCGCGAGCAGCCGCCGGGCGAGGTAGATGCCGTCCTGGCCGGTGACGCCGGTGACCAGCGCGGTCGGCGCGGAGGTCATGACGCGAGCAGCTGGTCGAGGGCGTCCATGATCGGCCCCGGCTGCAGCTCGATGTCCTGCATCAGCTCGTTGTCGCCCGTGCCGACCGGGGTCGGGGCGACGAGGTAGCGGTAGCGCGAGTCGGGGATGTTGGAGGTCATCGCCCAGTAGCAGTGGACGGTGTAGCCGGGTGCGAACAGCTCGAGCACCCGCACGCCGTCGCGGCAGAACGCCAGGTTGGTGAGGGCGGCGCCGTGCGGGGCCACGACCACGCGAGCCGCGGCGAAGTGGTCGATCTGCTCCTGCACCGACAGGCTGCCGGGGTCGACGCAGGTGAAGCCACGCTGCTCGAGCGCGGCCCGGACGGCGTCCTCGTTGACCATGCGGCGCGTGTTGGGCGTCGTACCGCGGGTGACGTAGATCTTCTCCGGCAGGCCCGTGGTCTCCTTGGCCGGCAGGTTCTCGCGCAGCCAGCGCTGCGACTCCGGCGGCCCGTCCATCACGGCGTTGGGCAGCGACGGCACCAGCAGCCGCTTCGCCTGCAGGTGGAAGCCGGGGCCGGGGGTCAGCACCCGGTCCGGCTCGATGCCGAGCATCCCGAGCAGCTGCTTCTGGTAGCCGGTGTGGCGGTCGAGCACCCACACGTCCGGACGGACGTCGGCGAAGGCCTCCTGCAGGAGGCCGATGCGGGGCAGCTCGTCGGTGACGAAGTGGTAGAAGTTGTGGCCCGTCCCGCGCGCGGAGAGCACCGCCACGGTTCCGTCGACGACCTCGGGCCTCGCCGGCCACGGGTTCCAGAACACGGGGTGCTCGCGCCACGACGAGATGCCGAAGTAGTGGCTGGTCTCGCTGTCGAGGATGCCGCCCGCCGTGACGACCGCGCCGTGCCGGCTGATGAGCTGCCCGCCCGCCAGCTCGAGCACGAACCGCTCGGGGATCTCGGTCCGGGTGCGCGAGGACAGGAAGGTCAGGCCCGCGGGGTCACCCGCCGGCGCCGGGCGGTCGAGGGTGACCGCCGGCGACACCGGGTGGAAGGTGACCGTGCCGGGCTCTGCGGTCGCGGTGGCGCGCGACGTCGCCGACCCCGCCCGCACCCCGTCGCGCAGCGGCCCGGTGGTGTGGCGGGAGACGGCGCCGATCGCGAGCGCGCCGGCACGGTGTCCCCGCTTGACCAGCGGCCACAGCGGCTGGAGGCGACTCGGGAGCCGGCTCATCGTCGGGAGGTCATGCGCGCCGGAGCCAGACCATCCCCAGGCCCGGCTCGGTGCCGTCCTCCTGGTGGTACGGCGTCAGGCCCAGGGGCGCGAGGAAGGCGAGGAGCTCGTCGAGCGAGTGGCCGGCCACCGGGTGGTACTCCAGCGCGACCGCGCGCACGTCCGCCCAGGACGCGGGGGAGGAGCGGAGCACGACGTCGTACTCGGCGCCCTCGACGTCCATCTTCACCAGCTCGACGGGGTTGCCGTCGGCCCGCGCGGCGGCGACCGCATTGTCGAAGGAGACCGCCGGGACGACGACCTCCTTCCCCTCGCGCGCCGTGATGCCGTTGAGCACGCTGGCGTCGCCGTTGTCGATGAGCGAGAACTCGCCGTCCTCGCCGGCCAGCGCGGCGGCGTGCACGCTCACCCGCGAGGCGAGGCCGTTGTCACGCACGTTGCGCTCGGCGTACGACGCACTGGTCGGCGACGCCTCGTAGACGTGGACCGTCGCCTGCGGCAGCTCGGCGGCCACCGCGAGCGCGAAGCACCCGACCTGGCCGCCGATGTCGAGCACGGCCGCCTTCGGCGACAGGCCCCGCGTCAGCTCGGCCATGCCGTA
Source organism: Nocardioides sp. SRI_004 (assembly GCF_057586415.1). NCBI lineage: Bacteria > Bacillati > Actinomycetota > Actinomycetes > Propionibacteriales > Nocardioidaceae > Nocardioides > Nocardioides sp. SRI_004. The sequence goes on along the minus strand of NZ_JBYCZV010000010.1, from coordinate 121,750 downwards.
GGCGTCGTCGGCGAAGATCTCGTAGATCGGGTAACGGGCACCGTCGGCGTTCGGGATGGTCACCTGGTAGCCGTTGCGCAGGTGCAGGGTCATCTCGTCGCGGGCGAAGCGCGTCCGCTGCGTCCCGAGGTCCCAGAAGACCGTGGGGAAGTTGCGGAACAGGCCCGGCGTCTGCCGGATGCGCTTGGTGAGGTGGGAGGTGCTGCGGAGGGCAGGCACGTGGATCCCTTCGGGTCAGGACTTGCGCCAGTAGGCGCCGTTGCCGTCGATGTCGATGATCTCGTCGGTGATGCCGTGCTGCTCGCGGTAGTCGTGGACCGCCTTGCCGGCCTGGTCGGGCAGCGTGCCGTAGTCGTCGATGATGCAGAAGCCGCCGGGCGACAGCTTCGGGTAGAGCGCGTCGAGCGCCTGGATCGTCGACTCGTAGAGGTCGCCGTCGAGGCGGATGAGCGAGTAGCTCTCGGCGGGCGCCGTGGGCAGCGTGTCCTTGAACCAGCCGACGAGGAACTTCACCTGGTCGTCGAGCAGGTTGTAGCGCTCGAAGTTGTGGCGCACCGCGGCCTCGCCGACGGACAGGCCGGTCTGGAGGTAGAAGGTGTCGCCCTGGTCGGCCGGGAAGTCCTTGACGTTCGGCGCCGGCAGGCCCTGGAACGAGTCGGCGAGCCACACGGTCCGCTTGGTGTCGCCCCACGCCTTGAGGTTGGCGCGCATGAAGATGCACGCGCCGCCGCGCCAGACGCCGGTCTCGATGAAGTCACCGGGGACGTCGTCCTCGATGATCGCGCTGATCGCGTCCTGGATGTTCTGCATCCGCTTGAGGCCGATCATCGACTCCGAGCGGGCCGGCCAGTCGCTTCCGGTCTCGCGCAGGGCGGGGTCGTAGGGCTTCTTGTAGGAGATCTCGAAGCCGAACTTCTGCGCCGCGCTGCCGGCCGCGTTGGCCAGCTTCTTCTTCAGTGACGGGGATCCGGCGGTCCGGACACCGCCCAGGATCGAGTCGTTGTCCTCCATCAGGGCGCCCGTCAGGGTGCGCTTCATCAGGTCGAGGTAGAGCTCGCGAAGCTCGTCGGGGGTCGTCGTCACCGGGCGAAGATAGCAGGGCTTATCAGTACTGATGCGACGTCTTCGAAACTTCTCGGGAACAGGTGGGTTCCGGCGCCCGAGCAGTGCCGATCAGGCCCGGCGACGACCGCCGGAAGAGCCACCCTTGCCGCGTCCCGACGGGGCGGTCTCCTCGTAGTAGTAGTAGTAATACGAGCCGACGGCACGCTTCGCGACCATGTTGACGACGACGCCGTAGAGACGGGCGCCGACCTGGTTGAGGCGGTTGATGGCCTCGTTGACCTGGTCCTTGGTGGTCTTGGCGTGCCGCACGACGACGATGACGCCGTCGGCGAGCTTGGCCAGGACCGACGCGTCGGCGACCGGCAGCAGCGGCGGCGCGTCGATGATCACCATGTCGTACGACGACCGGAGGCGCCGGATCAGGTCGTGGGTGATCTTCGACTGCAGGATCTCGGTCGGGTTCGGCGGCTTGGCGCCGCTGGCGAGCACGTGCAGGCCGCTGGCCTCGTGGACCTGGATCGCGTCGTGGATCTCGGTCTTGCCGACGAGCGCGGTGGTGAGGCCGATCGCGGGGTCGAGGCCCAGCGTCGTGGCGACCCGGGGCCGGCGGAGGTCGGCGTCGATGATCAGCGTGTTGCGGCCGGTCTGCGCGAGCGCGACGGCGAGGTTGGTCGACGTCATCGTCTTGCCCTCGCCGGGCACGGCGCTGCTGATGACGAGGCAGCGCGGCTGGTGGTCGAGGTCGATGAACTGCAGGTTGGTCCGCAGCAGGCGGAAGGCCTCGGTGCGGGCAGCGAAGCCACCGAGGTCGGTGAGCAGCGGCGCGGAGCGGATGTCGCCGTCGAAGCCGATGCTGGCCAGGACCGGCGACTCGGTCAGCTCGGCGACGTGGTCGGCCGTGCGGATCGTGCGGTCGAGCAGCTCGCGGGCGACCGCGAGGCCGATGCCGAGCAGGAGGCCGATCAGGCCGGCCACGATGAAGTTGAGCAGCGTGGTGGGGCTGACCTTGTCGGGGTTGTACGTCGCCTGGTCCGTCTGCTTGAGCTGGACGGCCGCCTCGGTGCCGGTGAGCTGCTCGAGGTTCTTGACGTAGTCGGTGTACTGCGCGGTGAAGGCGCTCGCGATCTTCTGCGCGTCGCGGGCGTTCTCGTCCTTGATCTTGATCTCGATCAGGGAGGTGGCCTCCACGACCTCGGCGCTGACCCGGTCGGCGAACTTCTCCGGCGTGATCGTCAGGTTGAGGTCGTCGATGACCTCCTCCGCGAGCTCCGTGCTCTTCGCGACCTTGGCGTACGTCGTCGCGCGCTGCGTCACGGTGAAGTAGGTGGCGTAGGAGTCGCTCGCCTTGGAGACGTCGACCGTCAGCAGCACCTGTGCCTTGGACTCGTACATCGGGGTGCGCGTGAAGGTGATGCCCGCCGCGACGCCGAGGGCGATCACGATGAGGAGCACCACCGTGAGCCAGCGACGGCGCAGCACGACCAGAAACTGCTTGAAGTCCAAGACCCAACCCTTGCTGTCGGTACCGTGTGCCACGGACAAGTGAGGTGATCCTAGTCAACAGCACACACCTTCCGGTGAGTGACCACCAGAACCGCCGTCGGGGCGTGTCCTCGTGACCGACGGATCCCTCGACGCTCCGGTCCGGCGCCGGCGCCGTTCCACTCCCGCGTCGCGCTTCGTGCGCCGGTTGCGGCAGCTGCGCCGCGAGCGGCCCCGGCTGGTGGTGCTCGCCGGCCTCGGGGTGGTCGCGCTGCTCGCCGTCCTGTGGACGGTCTGGACCGTGTGGGCGACCAACAGGGACCTCGCGCAGGTGCGGGACAGCGCGACGATCATGCGCGCCGCCCTGGTCCGCGCCGACGCCGACGGCGCCCGCGCGGCGATGGCCGACTACCGCGAGGCCGCGGAGTCGGCCCGCGACCACACCTCCGGCCCGACCTGGGCCGTCCTCGAGGCGTTGCCGGTGTTCGGCGACGACGCCGAGGGCGTCGCCACCGTCGCCGAGGTGCTCGACGACATCGGCACCGACGGCCTCGGGCCGATCGCCGACGCCGCCGACCTGGTGACGGCCGAGACCTTCCAGCCGGACGACGGCCGCTTCCCGGTCGAGCAGATCACCGCGATGCAGGAGCCGGCCCGGCACAGCGAGCAGGCGTTCGACGATGCCGCCACGACCCTGGCGAAGGTCGACTCCAGCCACTTCGTCGGCCCTGTCCGCAACCAGTTCGACCGGCTGCGCACCCTGGTCGACGACGCGCGCGGGACCCTCGGGTCGACGTACCGCGCCGCCCGGATGATCCCGCGGATGATGGGCACGGACCGGCCGCGCTACTACCTGATGGTCCTGCAGAACAACGCCGAGCTGCGCAGCGGCGGCGGACTCCCCGGCGCCCTGTCCCTGGTGCGGATGAAGGACGGCCGCGTCGACATCGTCGAGCAGATGGACATGTCGGAGCTCGCGAAGACCAGCCGCGCACCGGTCGTGACCCTCACCGACGAGGAGGACCGCATCTTCGGGCGGATCCTCAACCTGGCCGCGGTCGACGCCACGCTGACGCCGGACTTCCAGCGGTCCGCCGAGATCATCCGCAAGCGCTGGGAGCGTGGGGTCGGCGGGCGCCTGGACGGCATGTTCTTCGTGGACCCCGTGGCGGTGTCCTACCTGCTGCGCGGGACCGGCCCGGTCGCCGTACCGGGGTATCGGCCGGTCAACTCCGGCAACGTCGTGTGGGGCGTCGAGAACGAGATCTACCGCCTGACCAACGACCGCGAGATCCACAGCGACTACCAGCAGGCCGTCGCGAAGGCCGTCTTCAACGCCTTCGCCGCCGGGCGCGGCGATTCGGCGGAGTCGATCCGGGGGCTGGTCACCGGCGTCATGGAGGGCCGGATCCGGATGGCCAGCTTCGAGGCCGACAACGAGGCCGAGATCGCCGGCACCATGATCGCCGGCGAGTTCTCCGACAAGGCGAGCAAGGACCCCGGCGTCGGGATCTTCATCAACGACGGCGGCCCGACGAAGATGCAGTACTACCTCAAGTACGACGCCCGCGTGGTCTCGCGCTCGTGCGTCGGCGACCGCCAGGTGATCTCCGGGGCGATCGACTTCCACAGCGACACCCCGCCCGACGCACGCGCGCTGCCCCCGTCGATCACGGGGGAGGGCTACCGCCACCAGCGGGTGGAGCCGGGCGACCAGCTGCTGGTCATCTACGTGACCTCGCCCGTCGACGGCGACGTCACGGAGCTGTCGATCGACGGCCAGCGCGTCGCCCACCCGGTCGTGGAGCGCCTCGCCGGTCGTGGCCTGGTCCGGATCGGCCTGGAGTTCCAGCCCCAGGAGCGGCACTCGGTCGAGTTCGTCATGAGCAGCGGGCCGGAGCAGACCGGCGACGTGCGGCTGTCGGTGACGCCGGGGGCCTTCCCGAGCAGCTCGAACGGCACCGTGCCGTCGTCCTGCACCGTGCGCTGAGGGGCCTCACCGGGCCAGCCATCCCACATCATGGACAACGGTCTCGCCATTTGGAACCTCGAATGGGTCTGCGGGCCAAAGCCGCCTAGTCTCTTCCCCATGTCGACGACTCTGCTGCTGACCAAGCGGCGCGCGGTGGACAACTGCCGCGTCAGCTCGGCGCTGTGTCGACCCTGCTGACGGGTCTCTGAATCCGGCCGTTCCGCCGTCCCCGTCGCTCTTGGCGCCTCTGCGCCCCGGACCGTCTGTGTCCCGTGTGCCGTCGCGCTGCCCAGCAGCACCGCTCGTATCCGCACCGCCATCAACCGCGCAATCCCAGTAAGGAAGACCATGAGCCGCGAGAACTCGCTCGTCTCCGTCCAGTGGGTCGAGGACAACCTCGACAACCCGAAGGTCGTCGTCATCGAGGTCGACGAGGACACCTCGGCCTACGACAAGGGCCACATCAAGAACGCGATCAAGCTCGACTGGACCACCGACCTGCAGGACCAGGTCCGTCGCGACTTCGTCAACAAGGCCCAGTTCGAGGCGCTCCTCTCCGAGCGCGGCGTCGCCAACGACGACACGGTCGTCCTCTACGGCGGCAACAACAACTGGTTCGCCGCGTACGCGTACTGGTACTTCAAGCTCTACGGCCACCAGGACGTCAAGCTCATGGACGGCGGCCGCAAGAAGTGGGAGCTGGACAGCCGCGAGCTGACCGACGAGCTGCCGCAGCGCGCCGCGACGTCGTACACGGCGCAGGAGCAGGACCGCTCGATCCGCGCCTTCCGTGACGAGGTCGTCGCCGCCATCGGCACCCAGAACCTCGTCGACGTCCGCAGCCCCGACGAGTACGCCGGCCGCCTCCTCGCCCCGGCCCACCTCCCGCAGGAGCAGTCGCAGCGCGCCGGCCACATCCCGACCTCGGTCAACGTCCCGTGGAGCAAGAACGCCAACGACGACGGCACCTTCAAGTCGGACGACGAGCTGACCGCCCTCTACGACGAGGTCGGCTTCGACGAGGCCAAGGACACGATCGCCCTGTGCCGCATCGGCGAGCGCTCCTCGCTGACCTGGTTCGTGCTGCAGGAGATCCTCGGCAAGAAGAACGTCAAGAACTACGACGGCTCGTGGACCGAGTACGGCTCCCTCGTCGGCGTTCCGATCGCGCTCGGCGACGAGCCCGGTGACGCCTGATGTGCGGCGCGACGGTCGGTGGCCTCTCCACCGAGGGCATCAACGTGACCAAGGAGGCCGTGATCCAGGGCCAGGTCGTGCGCGGCACGGGTGACGACGCGACGCCGGTCTCCGGCGCCTACGTCCGCCTGCTCGACGCGACCGGCGAGTTCACCGCCGAGGTCCCCACCTCGGCCACCGGCCACTTCCGCTTCTTCGCGGGCGACGGCCAGTGGACGCTGCGGACGCTCGCTCCCAAGGCCGACCCGGTCGACCGCGCCGTGCAGGCGCAGACCGGCTCGGTCGCCGAGGTCCTCATCTCGATCTGAGGCCCTCCCCGTTCGTCGAGTGGCCCGCGAGGAACGAGCGGGCGTAGCGAGACGCACACCACTCGACGGCGGTCCCCGGAATCCGGGGGCCGCCGTCGGCGTTGGAGGCAGTTGTGAACCCCGGGCTCGTCATCCTCGTCCTGGCCGTCGTCGCGGCGGCCGGCTTCGGGCTATACCGCCGTCGGGTCGACGGACGCTTCGCCGGCGCGCCCGCGGCCGCGCCCGCGCCCGCCGTCGAGGAGTCGACGGCCTGGGCGAGCGTCGCGGCGTCGGTGCCGAGTGCCGAGCTGGGGGAGCGCGCGACGCTGGTGCAGTTCTCCAGCGCGTTCTGCGCCCCCTGCCGCACCACCCGCGTGGTGCTCGCCGACGTGGCCGAGCGGTACGACGGCGTGGCCCACGTCGAGATCGACGCCGAGCAGCACCTGGAGCTGGTCCGGGAGCTGGACGTCCGTCGTACCCCCACCACGCTGGTGCTCGACCGCGCCGGCAACGAGATCACCCGCGCGGCCGGTGCACCGCGACGCGAGCAGGTCCTCGCGGCCCTTCCCCTCCACCAGGAGTCCTGATGAGCGACGCACCCACCGGCATCGACCCCCGCGGCCCCCGCTTCACGGCGGCGGTGACCTTCGTCGTCCTCGCCGTGGCGCTGCTGCTGTCCGACGCCCACCCGGGCATCGCGGCCGTGGTGACCGGCGCCCAGGCGGTCCTCTTCGCGATCGGCGCCGGCCTCGGCGTCCAGAAGACCCCGACCGGCCTCTTCTTCCGCTCCGTCGTCCGGCCGCGGCTCACCCCGCCGGACCACCTCGAGGACCCGGCGCCGCCCCGCTTCGCGCAGGCCGTCGGCCTGGTGTTCGCCCTCGTCGCCACGATCGGCCTCGCGACGGGAGCCACCCTGCTCGGCCAGGTCTTCGCCGGCTTCGCCATCGTCGCGGCCTTCCTCAACGCGGCCTTCGCGTTCTGCCTGGGCTGCGAGATGTACCTGCTCGGCCTGCGGCTGCGTCCCGCCCGCACCTGAGATCGACGGCTACGGAGTCTCCAGCAGCACGGTGAACGGGCCGTCGTTGACCGACGACACCTCCATCATGGCGCCGAAGACCCCGCGCTCGACGTGGGTGCCGGCTTCCTCGAGCGCCGCGCAGACGGCCTCGTAGAGGGGCTCGCTGACGGGACCGGGCGCCGCGGCGGTCCAGCTGGGACGGCGGCCCTTGCGTGCCTCGCCGTACAGCGTGAACTGGGAGACGACGAGGACGGGTGCGCCCTCCTCGGCCACCGAGCGCTCGTCGCGCAGGATCCGCAGGTCGCGGATCTTGCGGGCCATCCAGGCGACCTCGGCCGGCCCGTCGTCGTGGGTGACGCCCAGGTAGACCAGCAGGCCGGGGGCGTCGATGGCGCCGACGACCCTTCCCTCGACGACCACCGATGCCGACGTGACACGTTGCAGGACGGCGCGCATGCGCTCATCCTGCCGGTCGCTCAGCCGGCCGCCGCGAGGCCCCCGGGCTTCGGGCCCTTCGGCTCGCCGCCGGTCGAGCCGCCGTCGGCCGGGACCTGCTCGACCGCGGGTACGGCGGCCGGCGCGGCGAGGGTGCCGGGCTTGCGGGCGTAGGCCTCCAGCACGATCCGTGGTGCCCAGCCGCGGTCGATCAGCCGGTCCGTCGTACGACCGACGGCACCGGCGGCGCGCGCCGGGACGCCGAGCGAGGCCAGGTAGGCGCCGGAGTTGAGCGAGTAGCGGGCGCGCGGGATGACCTCGACGTCGACGAAGCCGACGGCGCGCAGCGCGGCGGACATGCTCTGCGCGGTGTGCAGGTGCCAGTGGTGCGGGGCGATGCGGCGGTCGACCCAGCGTGACATCCGCCCGCGGGCGGCGGCGCTGACGCGGAGGGCCGCGCTGTCGACCTTGGAGCGGCGCGGCGTCTGGAGGAAGAGCGTGCCGCCCGGCTTGAGCAGGTCGAACGAGCTCTGCAGCAGCGCCTCGGGGTCGGCGACATGGGCGAGGACGCACCACATGGTGACGGCGTCCTGCGCGGGTACGTCGAGGAAGGCCAGGTCCCCGAGGTCCACCTCGACGCCGTGGGACTGGGCGGCCAGGACGACGTTGGCCTCCATCAGGTCGTTGCCGCGGACCTGGTAGCCACGCTTGCTCGCGACCGCGAGGAACTGTCCGTCGCCGGTGCCGATGTCGTACAGCAGCCGGCCCTGCGGACCCCCCTCGAGCCGGGCGCCGAGCTCGTCGAGCACCTCGACCTGGGCGGCCTCGGCGGCGTGGTCGCGCTTGCTGGCGACCCACGCGGCGCGCTCCTCGACACTGATCTCGTCGAGCCCGACCGTGTCGGGGAGCACGAGGTCGGCGCGGTCGGACCAGCCGACCAGCCCACATCCACGGCACCGGAAGTTGTTCCGGCCGGTGCGCCGCGAGGGTCGGTAGTTCTTCAGCCGTGGGGAGCCACAGGCCGGACAAGCGGTGACGGACATCGCCGAGGGAGCCTCCGGACCACCGTGGCGTAGGAGGGGGGTGCACGGTGGTGTGAGCACACCCTAGAGGCGCCGCCGCCTTCTTGGTGACCGGTCCTGAAAATTTGGTGTTGCGTCAGTAGACGAGCGCTTGGACGCCCTCGCCGAGGGCCTCCTCGACGAAGACCGGCGCGCCCGCGATCCGGGCGCCCGGCACGAGGTCGTCGACGCCGAGCGAGCGGCGGGCGGCGCACTGCGAGCAGACCGTCACCGACCCGCTCGCCAGCACCGTCTCGAGGAGGTCGGACAGGGGAGTCGCCAGCGGCAGGTCCAGCTCCGCGGCCCGCCCGGGGACGGCCAGCCAGGCGGCCTCACCGGTCAGCCAGAGCGACACCGGGACGCCGGAGGCGGCGGCCGTCGCCGCGACCGTGAACCCCTGGTTGCAGCGCTCCGGCTCATCGGTGCCGCAGGTGACCTTGACGACGAGTGAGCGTGCCATGGGAAGCAGCCTAGAATGGCCGGTCGTGGCCTTCGAACTCCCCGACAACCTGCACCCCAACTGCGGACCCATCGCCTGGATGCTCGGCACGTGGCGCGGCAACGGCCACGGCGACTACCCGACGATCGATGCGTTCCAGTTCGGCCAGGAGCTGATCTTCACCCACGACGGCCGCCCGTTCTTCCACTACATGGCGCGGGCCTGGGTGATCGACGAGAACGGCGAGAAGGTCCGCGACGCCGCCATCGAGACCGGCTTCATCCGCGCGGTCGGCGACGGCCGCTTCGAGATCCTGCTGACCCACAACACGGGCATCGCGGAGATCTGGGAGGGCGAGGCCGACAACGGCAAGTTCGAGTGGACGACCGACGCGGTCGCCCGCACCGAGACCGCGAAGGAGTACGTCGCCGGCAAGCGCCTCTACGGCAACGTCGAGGGCGACCTCCTCTATGCGTTCGACATGGCCGCGATGGGCCAGCCCCTGCAGCCACACCTCTGGGCGAGGCTCAAGCGTGCATAGCCACCACCCGGCGGACCACGCCGCGGACCACCCGGCCGACCACCCGGCGGAGCACGCCGGGGAGGGCGCCGACGGCCACGACTGGCGCGCCGCCCTCCGTGAGCGGGGCTACCGGCTCACGCCCCAGCGCGAGCTGATCCTCGGCGCGGTCGACGAGCTCGGTCACGCCACCCCCGACGAGGTGCTGGCGAAGGTCCAGGAGACCGCGAGCACGGTCAACGCCTCGACCGTCTACCGCACCCTGGAGGTGCTGGAGGAGCTCGGGCTGGTCCGCCACGCCCACCTGTCAGACCGCGCCCCGACGTACCACTCGGTGCGCGGGCACGAGCACTTCCACCTCGTCTGCCGGGGCTGCCGCTCGGTCACCTCGGTCGACGCCGCCGAGGCGGCCCCGTTCGTCGCGGTGCTCGAGGCGAAGGGCTTCGTGCCCGACCTCGGCCATCTCACCGTCTTCGGCCGCTGCGCCGACTGTGAAGGAGAGCCCTCATGACCACCGTGCTGACCTATGGCACCTTCGACCTCTTCCACATCGGGCACCTGCGGCTGATCGAGCGGCTGGCCGCGATGGGCGACCGGCTCATCGTCGGAGTCTCCACCGACGAGTTCAACGCCGGCAAGGGCAAGAAGTCCGTCGTCTCGTACGACGACCGGGCGGCCATCGTCGGCGCGATCAAGGGCGTCGACCTGGTCCTGCCCGAGCGAGCGTGGGAGCAGAAGCGCGCCGACATCATCGAGCACGGCGTCGACGTCTTCGTGATGGGCGACGACTGGGCCGGGAAGTTCGACGACCTCTCCGACGTTTGCGAGGTGAGGTACCTGCCGCGCACGTCGGGAGTCTCGAGCACCGACATCAAGGAGATGCTCCGGACCCTCGACCCGGTCCACATCGAGGAGATGCAGACCGCGCTCGGCACCCTGACCCGCCTGCTCGAGCACTACCGGGACCTGACATGACCACGACCACCGACCGCCAGCCCAGCCCGCTCCTCGCCCTGCCGGGCGCGGTCGCAGGCGACGGCATCGACGCGCCCGTCGCCGCCCACTACGGCAGCCTGTTCGGCGAGCAGAAGGCGCTCGAGGCCGGCGAGGGCTTCGTCGACCTCTCCCACCGCGACGTGCTGCGTGTCGCCGGGCCCGACCGGCTGACCTGGCTGCACTCGCTGACCACGCAGTTCTTCGAGGGCCTCGAGCCCGGCCGCTGGGTGTCCGCGCTCGTGCTGAGCCCCCAGGGCCACGTCGAGCACGCCTTCACCGGCGTCGACGACGGCGAGGCGTTCACGGCGCACACCGAGCCCGGCCGGGCCGCGGCGCTGATCGACTTCCTCGAGCGGATGAAGTTCATGATGCGCGTCGAGATCACCGACGTGACCGCCGACCTGGCCGTCGCCTGGCGGCCGGGGTCCGAGACCCGCTACGACCTGGTGCCCCGCGCGCAGCTGGCGGCGTACGCCGAGGCGGCGGGGCCGGCTGCCGGCCTGTGGGCCTTCGAGGCGCTGCGCATCGCCCGCGGTGAGCCGCGCTTCGGCGTCGACACCGACGAGCGGACGATCCCCAACGAGGTCGGCTGGCTCGACGCCGAGCAGGCGCCGGCGTGGTCCGCGGTGCACATGGACAAGGGTTGCTACCGCGGCCAGGAGACCGTCGCGCGCGTCCACAACCTGGGCCGCCCGCCGCGCCGGCTGACCCTGCTCCACCTCGACGGCTCGGAGAACCGCCTGCCGGCCGCCGGCACCGAGGTGCTCCCGGCCGACGGCGGCCGCGCGGCCGGCTTCGTCGGCTCCTCGGCCCGCCACCACGAGCTCGGTCCGATCGCCCTCGCCGTCCTGAAGCGCAACACCGACGTCGCCGCCCCGCTGGTCGTCGACGGCATCCCCGCCGCGCAGGAGGTCGTCGTCGACCCCGAGGTCGGTCTGCACTTCCGCCCGCAGCGCTGACGGCTCCTCGCCGCCCGCGAAGTGGCGCAGTTTCTCCGTCGAAGTGTCACAAGTTCTCCGTCGAGGTGTCACAAGTTCTCCGTCGAGGTGTCACAAGTTCTGTGTCGAGGTGTCACTTCTGCACGGGCGCAGCGTGCAGCAGTGACACCTCGAGGGAGAAGAACTGACACCTCGGAGGAGAAAGACTGACACTTCGGCGGAGAAAGACCGACACTTCGCGCCGAACGCACGAACGCCCGCTCCCTCGCGAGGGAGCGGGCGTTCGTCGTACGACGGTGCGGTCAGCCGTTGATCATGCCGGCGCCGACGGTCACGCCGGTGGCCTCGTCGATCAGGATGAACGAGCCGGTGGTGCGGTTCTTGGAGTACGGGTCGGCGAGCAGCGGCACCGTGGTGCGCAGCGTGACGCGGCCGATCTCGTTGACGCCGAGCTCCTTGGTCTCCTGGTCGCGGTGCAGCGTGTTGACGTCCAGGCGGTACTGGATGTCCTTGACCAGCGCGCGGCCCGTGCGGGTCGTGTGCTTGATGGCCAGCTTCTGCCGCGGCTGCAGCGGGGCGGTGGTCATCCAGCAGATCATCGCGTCGATGTCCTGGCTCGGGGTCGGCGCGTTCTTGACCCGGGCGATCATGTCGCCGCGAGACACGTCGACGTCGTCCTCGAGGTGGACGGTCACGCTCATCGGCGGGAAGGCCTCGGTGATCTCCTGGTCGAACAGGTCGATCTTCGAGATCTTCGACGTCATCCCCGACGGGAGTACGACGACCTCGTCACCGGGCTTGAGCACGCCACCGGCCACCTGGCCGGCGTAGCCGCGGTAGTCGTGGAACTCGTCGGACTTCGGCCGGATGACGTACTGCACCGGGAAGCGGGCGTCGATGAGGTCGCGGTCGGAGGCCACGTGGACGTGCTCGAGGTGGTGCATCAGCGTGGGACCGGAGTACCACGGCATGTTCTCGGAGCGGGTCACCACGTTGTCGCCCTGCAGCGCCGAGATCGGGATGACCTCGAGGTCGGGGACGTTGAGCTTCGTCGCGAACTGGGTGAACTCGGCGTAGATCTTGTCGTAGACGGACTGGTCGAAGTCGACGAGGTCCATCTTGTTCACGGCCAGCACGAGGTGCGGGACGCGGAGCAGCGACAGGATCACCGCGTGGCGGCGCGACTGCTCGGTCAGGCCCTGGCGGGCGTCGACGAGCACGAGGCCGAGGTCAGCGGTGGAGGCGCCGGTGACCATGTTCCGGGTGTACTGCACGTGCCCGGGGGTGTCGGCGATGATGAACTTGCGGTTGGGCGTCGCGAAGTAGCGGTAGGCCACGTCGATCGTGATGCCCTGCTCGCGCTCGGAGCGCAGGCCGTCGGTCAGCAGCGCGAGGTCGGTGTAGTCGTACCCCTTCGCCTCGCTGGTCGCCTCGACCGCCTCGAGCTGGTCCTCGAAGATCGACTTCGAGTCGAGCAGCAGGCGCCCGATGAGGGTCGACTTGCCGTCGTCGACCGAGCCAGCGGTCGCGAAGCGGAGCAGGTCCATGTTGGTGCCGGCCATCAGAAGTAGCCCTCCTTCTTGCGGTCCTCCATGGCTGCCTCGGAGAACCGGTCGTCGCCGCGGGTCGCGCCGCGCTCGGTCTTGCGGGCCACGGCGACCTCGTCGATGATCTCGGCGATCGTCGACGCGGTGCTCTCGACGCAGCCGGTCAGGGTGATGTCACCGCAGGTGCGGAACCGGACGGTCCGCTCCTCGACGACCTCGCCCTCCCGCAGCGGGTTGAGCGGGGTCTCGCTCATCAGCATGCCGTCGCGCACGAAGACGCGGCGCTGGTGCGAGTAGTAGATGCTCGGGATCTCGATGCCCTCGCGGCCGATGTAGTCCCAGACGTCCAGCTCGGTCCAGTTGGAGATCGGGAAGATCCGCATGTGCTCGCCCTCGTGGAGGCGGCCGTTGTAGAGGCTCCACAGCTCGGGGCGCTGGTTCTTCGGGTCCCACTGGCCGAACTCGTCGCGGTGGGAGTAGACGCGCTCCTTGGCGCGGGCCTTCTCCTCGTCGCGGCGGCCGCCACCGAAGGCGGCGGTGAAGCCGTTCTCCTCGATGGCGTTCAGCAGGGTCGGGATCTGGAGGCGGTTGCGGCTGATCTTCGCGGCGTCGGGGATGATCCCGTTCTTGATCGCGTCGTCGATGCTCGCCACCACGAGGTTCACGCCGAGCCGGGCGACCCAGCGGTCGCGGGTCTCCATGACCTCGGGGAAGTCCAGGCCGGTGTCGACCTGCAGGATCGAGAACGGGATCTTCGCCGGGTAGAACGCCTTCTCCGCGAGGCGGAGCATGACGATGGAGTCCTTGCCGCCCGAGAACATCAGCACGGGCTTCTCGAACTCGGCGGCCACCTCCCGGAAGATGTGGATCGACTCGGCTTCCAGCTGGTCCAGCTGGCTCAGCCGGTAGTCGCTGTGGGTCTGGGACATGGGCTGCATCGTGCCATGCGCGGCCTTTCACCGGGACATTCGCGCGACCTCGTTAGACAAATCGACGAGTTTTCCACGGGAGCCGCTTAGGGTGACGCCCGTGGCTGCCGACTTCGTCGCCCGTCTGGGCTCCCGGGGAACCGTCCCGGGCGAGGTGCGGACCACCTGGGACGTCGAGCGGTACGTCGCCGCGACGGCCCGCCCCGTCACCGACGACGAGCTGCGCCGCCTCGCCCGGCGGGCCCGCGCGGTCCGTCGTACGGACCCGGGACGGCTGGCGGCCCTGCTGAGAGCCCTGGCGGACCCGTTGCTGGGCGAGCTCAACCACGCCCGGCTGGGCGCGGCCGCCGGGATTCCCCGCACCACCGTCCAGCCGTACGTCGACGTGCTGGTCGAGATCGGTGTGGTGCGCCTGCTGCCGGGGTGCCGGGCGTCGGCGGCCAAGCGCGCGATCGGTCGCCCCGAGGTGGTCTTCGAGGACCCCGCGCTGGCCCGCCACCTCGCCGGGCACGACCCTGCCGCCCTGGCCGCCTTCTCCGGTCGGCCCCGGCTCGCGCCGCTGCTGCGCACGATGGTCGCCGCCGAGCTGCTCCGCCAGCAGGCGACCAGCGTCGTCGAGCACCGGGTCTCCTACCTGCGTGAGCGCAACGGGCTGGAGGTCGGATTCGTGGTCGAGCTGCCCGACGACAGCATCTACGGCCTGGAGGTGCTGACGGCGGCGGGCCTCCGGCCGCACCAGTTCGCCCGCCTGGAGGCGCTCGCGCGGCGCGCGGGCTCCCGCTTCCGCGGCGGCGTCGTGCTCAACACGGCGTCCGTCGGCCACCGCTACGGGCCGCGCCTGTGGGGCCTGCCGATCGCCTCGGTGTGGGAGTGAGCGGCGCAGTGAGCCGCGTCTCGCCGGGCCACCGCGCCGTTCACCGGGATGTGCAGACAGGTTAAGGAACGGGCCTTACGCTCGCGTCGTGAAGATCGCCGTAGTGGGCACCGGATATGTCGGACTCTCGAACGCCGTCATCCTCGCCCAGCACCACGACGTCTGGGCGCTCGACGTCGATCCCGAGCGGGTCGAGATGGTCAACCGGCGCGAGTCGCCGATCATCGACGCCGAACTGCAGGACTACCTCGCCACCCGCGAGCTGTCGCTCACCGCGACCCTCGACAAGGACGAGGCCTACCGCGACGCGTCCTTCGTGGTGATCGCGACGCCCACGGACTACGACCCCGTCACCAACTACTTCGACACCTCCACGGTGGAGCGCGTCACCGCCGACGCGATCGCCGCCAACCCGTCGGCGACGATCGTCATCAAGTCGACGATCCCGGTCGGCTTCACCAGCAGGCTCCGCGAGCGCCACCTGGGCTCGTCGATCATCTTCAGCCCGGAGTTCCTCCGCGAGGGGCGGGCGCTGTACGACAACCTGCACCCCTCCCGCATCGTCGTCGGCTCGGACACGGAGGCCGGTCACCAGTTCGCCAAGCTGCTGCTCAACGGCTCGCTCGACGAGGACGTGCCGGTGCTGTTCACCGGGGCCACCGAGGCGGAGGCGATCAAGCTCTTCTCCAACACCTACCTGGCGCTGCGGGTCGCGTACTTCAACGAGCTCGACACCTACGCCTCGATCCACGGCCTCGACGCGCGCCAGATCATCGAGGGCGTCGGCCTCGACCCGCGCATCGGCTCGCACTACAACAACCCGTCCTTCGGGTACGGCGGCTACTGCCTGCCGAAGGACACCAAGCAGCTGCAGGCGAACTACCGCCACGTGCCCCAGAACCTGATCAGCGCGATCGTCGACGCCAACACCACCCGCAAGGACTTCATCGCGGCCGACATCCTGGCCCGCCGGCCGAAGGTCGTCGGGGTCTACCGCCTGACCATGAAGTCCGGGTCCGACAACTTCCGGATGTCGTCGGTGCAGGGCGTGATGAAGCGGATCAAGGCCAAGGGCGTCGAGGTCATCGTCCACGAGCCCGAGCTGGACGACGACACCTTCTTCAACTCCGAGGTCGTCCGCGACCTGGGGGAGTTCAAGAAGCGCGCCGACGTGATCATCGCCAACCGGCAGACCGACGTCCTGTCCGACGTGGCGGCGAAGGTCTACACGCGCGACATCTACGGCCGCGACTGACCGACGGGGGCCGTCGGCTGTCAAGGCGACACGCCCGGGACCAATGTCCCTGCAGGTTGAACCGATCTGAGGGTTGGTTGCGTCGGGCCCGGTGCCTACCGTTGGTACATGGAGACACTGCTCGGACTGGGAGCCCTCTGGGTCGCCGCCGCCACGGCGCTGACCCTCGCTCTCGGTCGGGCCGCCGCCGAGGACGAGCCCTTCCGGCTCGACCACGACCGCGTGCTGGCCCGCTGACCCCTAGCTGTTCTGACCCGGGAGGTTGGGCACGCGGTCGATGGGTGACTTGCCCTTGAGGCTGGTGTGGCCGCGGTGGTGATTGTAGTGATGCAGCCAGCCGGGGTACGCCGCTGCGCGGTCGGCTTCTGAGGTGTAGGTGGTTGCGTAGGCCCATTCCTCGAGCAGGGTCCGGTTGAACCGTTCGACCTTGCCGTTGGTCTGGGGCCGGTACGGGCGGGTGCGGCGGTGTTTGACGCGGCGCCCGAGCGTCTTGGCCCAGAGCCGGCTGCGGTAGCAGGAGCCGTTGTCGGTGAGCACGGCCTTCACGGTGATGCCGTGGGCAGCGAAGAAGCGTCGCGCCCGCTTCCAGAACGCGGCTGCGGTCTCCTTGCGCTCATCGGCGAGGATCTCGGAGTAGGCCAGCCGGGAGTGGTCGTCGACGGCGTGGTGCAGGTAGACGTAGCCCCGCGAAGGTGAGGCGCCGGCACGAGCTGCGCGACTACGTCGTGCGTGCACCCGGTTGTCTTGGGCCGTGCCGCGTCCGAGCGCGTGCCACCCGCCGCCGTCGGGGATCCGTCCGAGCTTCTTGATGTCGACGTGGACCAGGTCGCCCGGTGCGGCGTGCTCGTAGCGGTTCTTGTCGCGGGAGGAGGTCTTGATCCGGGTGCCGGTGGCCGGGTCGGTCCACTTCAGCCGTGGGCAGCCGTAGCGGCGCAGGACTTGGTGGACTGTCGAGGGGTTCAGGCCGAGGTGGTAGGCGATCCGGGCCGGTCCCCAACGCCGGGTCACGCGCAGACCCACGATCCGTCGCTCGGTGCGCTGGGGCAGCCGGTTCGGGTGGCGGTGCGGGCGGGACGAACGGTCGACCATGCCGGACTTGCCGGATAGGCGGTAACGGTGGCCCAGCGGCGGACGGTCGTGATGGCGACCGAGAATCGCTCGGCGGCTCGGGCATAGGTCCAGCCCTGCTCGACGACGAGCTTGGCCAGACGCAGCCGTCCGGCCGGGGTGAGGGTGGCGTTAGCGTGGGTCATGAAGACCTCCGTGGTGGGTGTGGGTGCGTGGTAGCTCCACACCTCACCCGGAGGTCTTCGTCATGATCCAGCCGACCCGCCGTACCTAACGTCCGTGGTCAGAACACCTAGCGCTCGTCGGTCGCCGGTTGCCGGCGACCGCGGCGGTTGCCGTCCGCGCCCAGCGCCTCGATCTCGCTGACCGTCGGCGCGCCGAACATCGGCAGCCCGTGACGCTTGCGCAGCACGCCCCAGACCAGCGGCACCAGGAAGAGCATCGCCAGGCCGATCGCGGCGACGAGCACGGCCTCGAGGGTCTCGTGGCCCTGGCCGAAGGGGTGCAGGCCGGCCTTGAAGAGCAGTGCGGTGCCCGACATGGTCAGCACGATCACGATGCCGCGGCGGATGATCGACTGCGGCACGCGCGGCGCGATCCGCGAGCCGAGCAGGGTGCCCGGGACCGAGCCGATCACCAGCGGGATCAGGAGGTCCCACTCGAGGCCGTGGATCGCGATGTTCGCCAGCGCCGCGCTGAGCACGAGCGGCACGGCCTGGACGAGGTCGGTGCCGACCAGGCGCACGGCCGACAGGCCGGGGTAGAGCATCAGCAGCGCGATCATGATGACCGAGCCGGAGCCGACGCTGGTGATGCCGACCAGGAGCCCGCCGAGCATGCCGACGAGCAGGGTCGGGAGCGGCCGGATCGGCGGGTTGTCGTCGGGGAGGATGCCGCCGCTGCGGACCCGGCCGAGGTTGATGTAGAGGCGCAGGGCGTACGTCGACGCGGCGAACAGCAGCGCGATGCCGATGCAGAGCTTGAGGGTCTTCTCGAGGTCCGCCGGGTCGTCGGTGACGGCGTTGACGAGCCACGGCCCGATGAACGCCATCGGCACCGAGCCGGCGATCAGCCAGCCGGCCAGCCGCAGGTTGGGGGAGCCCTCCCGGGCGTGCGTGATCGCACCGCCGGTCTTGTAGATCGCGGCCGCCGTCAGGTCGGCGGTGACGATCGCCGAGGTGTGGCCGACGCCGAGGAAGATCAGCGCCGGCGTCATCAGCGCGCCGCCGCCCATGCCCGTCAGCCCGACGACGATGCCGACGAAGAAGCCCGCGGCGGCGATCGAGAGCGCGGTGAGGGTGATCAGGTCGTTCATGCGATGCCTGTCTGGGAGGTGAGTCGCGGCAGGACCGCACTGAGCAGGGCGTCGATCTGGTCGGCGGACGCCTCGGCGGCCGCGCGACCCCGCCGGTAGGGGTCGCGGATGTCGTGGGCGTCGACGGCCCCGGCGCGGCGGTGCCCGGCCGCGGTCACGAGCGCGGCGCCCACCAGCGTGGGGTCGACCCGCTCGATCGACTCGGCGAACTGGCCGAGCGTGAACGCCTTGCGGAAGGCGCCGGGGACCTCCTCGAGCACGAACGCCCGGTGCGACGCCTCGGCGGTGAGCACGAGGTCGGCCTCGTTGATCATGTCGCGCGTCAGCCGACGGCTCGCGAACGACTCGGCCGCCTCGTCGTCGATGCCGCGGTCGGCCAGGACGACGCCCATCGTCGCGTCGACGTGGTGGGAGCGGAAGCCGTGGGTCCCGGCGCTGGAGAACTCGACGTCGGTGGCGCCGGCGAGCATCGCCCGCGCCCGGAGCTCCATGTACGGCGAGCGGCAGATGTTGGCGGTGCAGATGAAGAGCACCCGCAGCGGACCGCCCTCGGCGGTTGCCGGGGTCGTGACGGCGCGGGGCGACGGACGGCCGGCCGTGCGTCGCGCGGCGGGCGGCGCGGGCGTCGGCAGGGTGCCGCGCAGGTCCATGATCCCAGCGGCCGCGAGGCCGGCGAGCACGTCGTCGAGGGCGGCCTCGATGGTGCGGCCCGTCGTGTCGACCCGGACGTCGGCGTCCTCGGGCTCCTCGTAGGGCGAGGAGATCCCGGTGAACTCGGGGATCTCGCCGCGCCGGGCCTTGGCGTAGAGGCCCTTGCGGTCGCGGCGCTCGCACTCCTCGAGCGGGGTCGCGACGTGTACGAGGAAGAACCGACCGCCGGCCTGCTCGACCATGGCCCGGACCTGCTGGCGGGTCTCGTCGAAGGGCGCGATCGGGCTGCAGATCGCCACGCCGCGGTGGCGGGCGATCTCGGCCGCGACCCAGCCGATCCGGCGGATGTTGGTCTCGCGGTCCTCCTTGGAGAAGGTGAGCCCGGCCGAGAGGTTGCGGCGTACGACGTCGCCGTCGAGGCTGGTGATGGAGCGGGTGCCCTGCTCGAGGACGCGGTCCATGAGCGCCCGGGCCAGCGTGGACTTGCCGCTGCCCGAGAGGCCGGTGAAGAAGAGCACCAGGCCCTGGTCGGCGGGGGCGGGCCGCTCCTGCGCCTCGATGTCGGCGAGCTCGGGCAGCGTCCGGCCACCGGGCTTCAGCTCGACGATGTCGTCGGCGCCGGCGTACCAGGCGAGGACCGACTGGCGCAGGGCCGCGTCGGCGTCGGAGCCGTGGTCGGTGAGGGGGATCGCCACGACGGCCGCGTCGAGCATGCCGGCGACCCGGACGGTCGCGCGCAGCAGGCCGACGGGGCTCACGGCAGGAGTGCCGGCGCCCACCAGGGCGGCGAGCAGGACCGGGCCGAGCCCGCGCAGCTGCTCGAGCTGGGTGTCCGTGACGAGGTCGGTCACGGGGACGACGGTGCGGCCGGCGTAGCGCTCGCGGGCGGTCTCCGGCGGCAGGTGCAGGCTGCGGAAGGCGCCGAACTGCGCGTGGGTGAGGGGCTCGACGCTCAGGCCGCGCAGGGTGCGGGCGATCCGGGCGAGGGGGAGGCCCTCGGGGTCGACGAGCTCGACCTCGTGGCCCTCGTCGAGGTGGGTCTCGAGCGCCTCGGGGAGGTCGAGCGTGATCGGGCTGCCCGGCTCGTTGAAGCCGACGATCGGGCCGGCGGCGCCCGAGGTGAGCAGCTCCAGGTCGTCGAGCTCCCGGGGCGTGGGGCAGTGCTGCGGGACGGAAGGACTCGACACGCTCGCGATCGTACAGAGTCGAGTGAGTTGATCCCATTTCAAGACTGACAGGTGGGACCTTGCACCGCGCCCGCCCTGCGCACGCGCCGACCCGTAACACGGCTCATGTGAACGACTTCACTTGCTGCCTGCTTGCACCTTGCTAACTATTGCTAGCACCATGGGGACATGGCTAAGGGAAAGGTCGGGAAGACCGTCGGGTCGCTCGGTGACTACCTCAAGGAGCAGCGCGTCGGTGCGCGGCTCTCGCTGAGGCAGCTCGCCGACCAGGCGGGTGTTTCCAACCCCTATCTCAGCCAGATCGAGCGCGGGCTCCGCAAGCCGTCGGCCGAGGTCCTCCAGCAGATCGCCAAGGCGCTGCGGATCTCTGCGGAGCAGCTCTACATCCGGGCCGGGATCCTCAGTCCGGACGACGGCGTCGGGGGCTCGGTGGAGCTGGCCATCCTCAGCGACACCGGCCTCACCGAGCGGCAGAAGCAGTCGCTCCTCGACGTCTACGCATCGTTCCTGGCACTGAACGCGGCCGACGGGGCGGACGACGCCACGCCGGCAGGTGCGGAGACCGACGCCGAGGGCACCGCCCCGATCACGACCGAGATCGATCCCGACAGCGACAACCGCGTCACCAACGAAGGGTAAGAAGAATGCCGAAGCTCGACCTCCCCAAGCTTGACCTCCCCAAGCTCGAGATCCCGACCATCGACCTCAAGTCCATCGACCTGCCGGAGCTCCCCCCGGCCGCCGCCAAGCCGATCTACGCCGGTGTCGGCGCGACCGACCTGGCCGTCGAGAAGGTCATCGCCTACGTCGCCGACGTGCAGACCAAGGTGACCGCCCGCGTGAGCGAGGTCCGCAAGGACGTCACCACCCGCGTCGCCGACGTGCAGAGCACCGTCAAGGGCTTCGAGCTCCCCGAGCCGAAGTCGCTGCAGGGCAAGGCCGAGGCCAAGCTCGCCGAGCTGCAGGCCGACGCCAAGGCCCTCCCGGCCAAGGTCCAGAGCAGCGTCAAGGGCGCGTACGACGGCAACGTCGCCACCGCCACCGCGCTGTACGCCGACCTCGCCAAGCGCGGTGAGGGCGTCGTCGTGAAGCTCCGCTCCGGCGAGGCCCCGGCCGCCCCGGCCGCGAAGGCCCCGGCGAAGAAGGCTCCCGCCAAGAAGGCTCCGGCCAAGAAGGCTCCGGCCGCCAAGAAGGCCCCCGCGAAGAAGGCGCCGGCCAAGAAGGCTCCCGCCGCCAAGTGAGCCGACCCGCTCCCGCGCACCGCGACCCCGAGGCTCCGGCCCCGGGGTCGCGGTCGTTTTCGCGGGATCGCGCGGACGCCTGCCGATCGCGGGGGACCACGTAGGATCGGGGCACCATGCGCGACGTCTTCCTCCCCCAGCTGCCGGACTATCTCGAGCTCGGCTGGCGGATCGAGGCCTGGATCTTCATCGTGGTCGGGATCGTGCTCCTCGCCGTGAAGATGTTCGCGCTCGTCAGCGCGCTGCTCTACTCCAACGAGTCCTACGACGCGGCGGGCAAGCTCAACAAGACCACCTGGTGCGCGATCCTCGGGGTCGGCCTGCTGCTGCACCTGGTGCCGATCCCGCTGGCGTTCGTCAACCTCGCGATGCTGATCGCGGCACTCGTCTACCTCGCCGACGTCCGTCCGGCGCTGGCCGGACTGCGCCGCCGCTGACGGTCACAGCAGGTCGAACAGCTGCCCGCGGGCGTCGGCCGCGGGGACGAAGGCCTGGGCGATCTCGCCGGTGCCGGCGACCCGCAGCTCGCCATCGCTGTCGTCGGCGTACGCGACGTCGCCGCGAGCCAGCCGCAGCACCTCGTCGCGGCGGTTGGCCAGGGCCACCTCGCCGCCCGTGCACACCAGCAGCCGGGCGCCCGAGGCGGGCAGCACGACGCCGGCGGGGTCGGCGGGCGAGCTCTGGGTGACCGAGAGCGCGAAGTCGCCGCACGGGCTGAACACGTCGGTCGAGTAGTTGAAGACCATCGGCTCGACGCGGGCCGCGCGGGAGGTGCCCTCCTCGAGGCAGCGGACCAGGCCGGGGGCGTCGATGTGCTTGGTGGTCAGGCCGGCGCGGAGCACGTTGTCCGACGAGACCATCACCTCGAGGCACAGGCCGCGCAGGTGGGCGTGGATGATGCCCGTCGCGAGGTACGCCGCCTCGCCGGCCTGCAGGGTGAGCCGGTTGAGCAGCAGGGAGATGATCACGCCGACGTCGCCGGGGCTGGACTCGGCGAGCTCGACGGCGGTCTCGTAGGCCCGCTTCACGTCGCGGCCCCCGTCGAGCGCCTTCTGGCAGGCGGCGGCGACCTCGGTGACCACCTCGGGCGCCGGGGGATCGGCGAGCAGGCCCTCGATCAGGCGCACGATGCCGGTGAAGCCGGTGTTGTCGAGCAGGTCGTCCTTGAGCCCGTCGGTCAGCGGGTGCTCGACGGTCTCGAGGATCCGCACGATCTCCGAGGTGCGGCGCAGGCCGACCAGGGTGTCGAAGGTGGAGAGGGCGTAGACCATCTCGGGCTTGGGGAACGGATCCTTGAACACCCGGTGGGGCGCGTCCAGCGGGACGCCGGCCTCCTCCTCGGCGGCGAAGCCGGCGGCCGCGCGGTCGGCGTCGGGGTGGACCTGGATCGAGAGCGGGCGGTCGGCGGCGAGGACCTTGAGCATGAAGCCCAGCTCGCCGGAGACCTCCGTCAGCGGGCGCTCCTGTCCGTCGCTGCCGCGCACCCGGGCGGTGCCGAGGGGGTGCGTGCCGACCCAGACCTCGGCGACGCGTCGGCCGTCGGCCTCCTGGCGCTGGAAGCCGGGGATGGCGTGGGTGGAGCCCCAGTCGTAGGACTGGGTCGGACAGGTGAGCGCGAGCACCCCGTCAGCCTAGATGGGCGACGTAGTCGGCGAGGGCGGAGTCGGCATCTGCGCTCTCGAACCCGGTCGCCGCGAGCTTGTCGAGCGCCAGCGTGCTGTGGAGCGGTCGCGGCGAGAGGTCCTTGCCGGCGGCGTACTCCTCGGTCGTCACGGTGCTGACCCGGGCCGGGTCGTGGCCGGTCAGCTCGAAGACGCGGCGGGCGTAGTCGGCCCACGAGCGCGGCCGGCCGCCGTTGGTCACGTTGTAGGTGCCGTACGCCGCCCCGCTGGTGACGAGGTGTTGCGTGGCACGGGCGAGCTCGGTGGCGAAGGTCAGCCGGCCGACCTGGTCGTCGACGACGGCCGGGTCGACGCCGTCGGCGGCGAGCTTCGCCATCGTGCGCACGAAGTTGTGGCCCTCGCCGATCACCCACGAGGTGCGCAGCACGTAGTGCTTGGGCGCGGTGCCGACGGCGAGGTCGCCGGCGGCCTTGGTCTGGCCGTACACGCCGAGCGGCGCGAACGGCTCGTCCTCGCGGTGGCCGCCCTCGACCTCGGCGCCGTCGAAGACGTAGTCGGTCGAGTAGTGGACCAGCGTGATGCCGCGGCGCGCGGCGATCCTCGCGAGTGCCGCGGGAGCGGCGGCGTTGGCAGCCCACGCGGCGGCGCGGCCCTCGGGCGTCTCGGCGCGGTCGACGGCGGTGTACGCGGCCGCGTTGAGGACCAGGCCGTACTCCTGCCACGGCCACGCCTCGAGCGCCTTGGGGTCGGTCAGGTCGAGCTCGTCGAGGTCGACGAGCGTCGCGTCGGGGAAGAGCGGGGCGAGCGCCCGGCCGAGCTGGCCGTTGCAGCCGGTGATGAGGGTGCGCTTCGGCTGCATCGGCGTGACCTCGGCCAGCCGCGGGTTGTGCCGGTCCTTCTCGGACAGCTCCGCCTCGGCGAGCGGGATCGGCCACGGGATGCCGGCCGTCTCGTCGGCCAGGTTGACCGCCGGGTAGGCGATCCCGGGCACGTAGTGGTCGTTGACCAAGTAGGAGTAGACCGTGTTGTCGGCGAGCGACTGGTAGGAGTTGCCGACGCCGCGGGGCACGAAGACCGCGACGTGCTCGTCGATCTCCGTCCAGTAGGTCGCCCCGAAGCTGTCGCCCGCGCGCAGGTCCACCCACGCCGCGAAGACCTTGCCGTTGGCGACCGAGACCAGCTTGTCCCACGGCTCGGCGTGGACGCCGCGGGTGACGCCGACGGTGGCGTTGAAGCTCATGTTGTTCTGGACCGGCCCGAAGTCGGGCAGGCCCTGCGCGGTCATCCGCTCGCGCTGCCAGTTCTCCTTGAACCAGCCGCGGTCGTCGCCGTGCACGGCGAGCCGCAGGACGACCAGCCCCGGGATGGGGGTCGTCTCGATGGTCTCGGCCACCCGGTCACTGTCCCTTCGCGGCGTACGCCGCCTCGGTGGCCGCCTTCGCCGGGCGCCACCACTCGGCATGGTCCTGGTACCAGCGGACCGTCTGCTCGAGGCCGGAGCCGAAGTCGGCGTACTGCGGGGTCCAGCCGAGCTCGGTGCGCAGCTTGCCCGAGTCGATGGCGTAGCGCAGGTCGTGGCCGGCGCGGTCGGTGACGTGCTCGAAGTCGTCGGCCTCGCGGCCCATCAGCTCGAGGATCATCCGGACGACCTCGAGGTTGGACTTCTCGCCGTCGGCGCCGATCAGGTAGGTCTCGCCGACCCGGCCGCGCTCGAGGATGGTCAGCACCGCCGACGAGTGGTCCTCGGTGTGGATCCAGTCGCGGACGTTCTCGCCGGAGCCGTAGAGCTTCGGGCGGCGGCCGTCGATCACCTCGGTGATCTGGCGCGGGATGAACTTCTCGACGTGCTGCCACGGGCCGTAGTTGTTGGAGCAGTTCGAGATCGTCGCCTGCACGCCGAAGCTGCGCACCCATGCGCGGACCAGGTGGTCGGAGCCCGCCTTGGAGGCCGAGTACGGCGACGACGGCTGGTACGGCGTGTCCTCGGTGAACCTCTTGGGATCGTCCAGCTCCAGGTCGCCGTACACCTCGTCGGTGGAGACGTGGTGGAAGCGCACGCCGGCCTTGCGGACCGCCTCGAGCAGGGTGAACGTGCCGATCAGGTTGGTGCGGATGAACGGCGAGGGGTCGTCGAGGGAGTTGTCGTTGTGCGACTCCGCGGCGTAGTGGACGACCGCGTCGTGCTCGCCGACCAGCGGGTCGACGACGGCGGCGTCGGCGATGTCGCCGACGACGAGGCGCACCCGGTCCTCCGGCAGGCCCGCGAGCGACTCGCGGGAGGCCGCGTAGGTCAGCTTGTCGAGGACCGTGACGGTCGCGTCGGTGTTGCGGACGACGTGGTGGACGAAGTTGGAGCCGATGAAGCCGGCACCACCCGTGACGAGGATGCGCTGCACGCGGAGCAGTGTAGGGACCGTCGCCGGATCCCGCTGGGCGATCGGCCACCTGCGGACGCTTCCTCAAGTACCTTGGGCGCCGCAGTCCCCGACGTCGACAGGAACGGGAACCCCCACCATGCGCGGGATCATCCTCGCCGGAGGCACCGGAAGCCGGTTGCACCCGATCACCCACGCCATCAGCAAGCAGCTGATGCCGATCTACGACAAGCCGATGATCTACTACCCGCTCTCGACGTTGATGCTCTCCGGCATCCGCGAGGTGCTGGTGATCACGACGCCCCACGAGGCGGACCAGTTCCGCCGGCTGCTGGGCGACGGGTCGCAGTTCGGGATCGAGATCACCTATGCGGTGCAGCCCTCGCCCGACGGGCTGGCGCAGGCCTTCCTGATCGGCGAGGAGCACCTCGCCGGCGAGGGCGCGGGCCTGGTGCTCGGCGACAACATCTTCTACGGCGCCCGGCTGGGCATCGCGCTCAACCGGTTCGCCGAGCTCGACGGAGCCGCGGTCTTCGGCTACCGCGTGGCCGACCCGACGGCGTACGGCGTCGTGGAGTTCGACGACGACGGCCGGGCGCTGTCGCTGGAGGAGAAGCCGGAGAAGCCGCGCAGCCCGTTCGCGGTCCCGGGCCTCTACTTCTACGGCTCCGACGTCGTCGAGAAGGCGAAGTCGCTCAAGCCGTCGGCGCGCGGCGAGCTGGAGATCACCGACCTCAACCGGATGTACCTCGAGGAGGAGCGGCTCCAGGTCGAGGTGCTCCCGCGCGGCACCGCGTGGCTCGACACCGGGACCTTCGACGACCTCAACGACGCGAGCAACTTCGTCCGCGCGCTCGAGGCGCGACAGGGCACGAAGGTCGGCGCGCCCGAGGAGGTGGCGTGGCGGCTGGGGTTCATCGACGACGCCCAGCTGACCGATCTGGCGCAGGGCCTGCTGAAGAGCGGCTACGGCCGCTACCTGCTGGGGCTGCTGGACGAGAAGCACGACTGGTAGGTCGGCGGGTGGCTCGGCGAGGACGGTCCGGCAGACGTCGGTCGGTATCGTCGCGGGCATGAAGGTCCTCGTCACCGGCGGTGCCGGCTACATCGGTTCGATCACCGCCAAGGCGCTCGAGGAGTCCGGGCACGTCCCGGTCGTCCTCGACTCCCTGCTCACCGGTCCCCGTCAGTACGTCGGCGACCGGATCTTCTACGAGGGCGACGTCGCCGACCGCGCGCTGCTGCGCCGGATCGTCGCGGAGCACCCCGACATCGAGGCGACGATCCACATGGCCGCCCGGATCGTCGTACCGGAGTCGGTGGAGAAGCCCTACGAGTACTACCGCGACAACGTCGCGAAGTCGCTGGAGATGTTCGACGAGCTGACCGCCCTCGGGAAGCCGCGGATCATCTTCTCCTCGACGGCGTCGCTCTACGCGATGACGCCGCAGTTCGAGGTGACCGAGCAGGACCCGGTCGAGCCGACGTCGCCCTACGCACGGACCAAGCGGATGATGGAGCAGGTCCTCGAGGACCTCTCCCGGGCGAGCGAGCTGCGCGCGATCATCCTGCGCTACTTCAACCCGATCGGCGCCGACCCCGACCTCGAGACCGGCTACCACGTGCGCGACGCGACGCACGTCGTCCCGCTCATGGCGCAGACCGCCCTCGGCTTCCGCGACACCTTCACGATCACGGGCACCGACCACCCGACGCGCGACGGCACGGGCATCCGTGACTACATCCACGTCTGGGACCTGGCGCGGGCGCACGTGCGCGCGGTGGAGGAGTTCGACGCGGTGCTGTCGAAGGTCGACGACACCTACACCTACATCAACCTCGGCGCGGGTGACGGCGTCACCGTGCGCGAGCTGCTCGCCGCCGTCGAGCGCGTGGTCGGCAAGCCGGTGCCGGTGACCGAGGCGCCCCCGCGGCCCGGCGACGCCCCGGGCGCCTTCGCCAACGCCGACAGGGCGCGCGAGCTGCTCGGGTGGCAGACCGAGCTCTCGCTCGACGAGGCGATCGCCTCGGCGCTCGCCTGGGGCGAGAAGCGCAAGGACGTGCTGGGCTACGCGTGATCCGCACGCGGGGCTCGGGTCGCGCGGCGGCGCTGCTGCTGGTCGCCGCGCTCGCCGCCGGGTGCGCGACGGAGGCCCCTCCCGCCGACCCCGGTACGACGCCGTCCGCCTCCCCGGGCGCCGGCTCCACGGCACCCTCGCCCTCGGGGTCCGGCGAGGGTAGTGACCGGAGGCTGGCCGGCAAGGTCGTCGTCCTCGACCCCGGCCACCAGCTCGGCAACCGCCACCACGCCGCGGCGATCGCTGAGCCGGTCGACGCGGGCGGGTTCGAGAAGGAGTGCAACACGACGGGGACCGCGACCGACGACGGCTACCCCGAGGCGACCTTCACCTGGCAGGTCGCCGTCGTGGCGCGGCACCTGCTCGAGCAGCGGGGTGCGCGCGTGGTGCTCACCCGGGACGCCGACTCCGACGACGAGTGGGGTCCGTGCGTCGACGAGCGGGGGCGGATCGGCAACCCCGGCGAGCCCGGTCCGACCGCCGACGTGCGGGTCAGCATCCACGCCGACGGCGTCCTCGACGAGTCGGCGACCGGCTTCCACGTCATCCGGCCGGCGCTGCGCGCGGGGTGGACCGACGACATCGAGCGGCCCTCGCGCCGCCTGGCGCGGGCCCTGCGCGACGCGCTCGTCGCGGAGGGGATCGGTGTGTCGTCGTACCGGGGGGAGCGGGGGATCGACGTGCGCGACGACCTCGGGACGCTCAACCTCTCGGACGTGCCGGCGGTGATGGCGGAGCTCGGCAACATGCGGGCCGCCGGTGATGCGGAGCTGATGGAGAGCGACGCCGGCCGGCGACGCTACGGGCGCGCCATCGCGGACGCGGTCACGGCCTACCTGGGCCGGTAGGGCTCAGCGGACGAGGTCGGCGGGGCTGATGATCTCGACCGGCGGGCGGTGCCGGCCGCCGGGCGCCTCGGCCTGCCGCCTCCGACGGCGTGGTCGCCGCGAGTGCCGCTCGATGTGCGGACAGCCGCGCGGGCCGTGCTTCACCAGGCAACGCACCTTGCGTCGCCAACGTCCAAGGCTCATAGGAATCTCCTGGGGGGAGGGAGCGCCCGCCGAATTCCCGAGAGCCCTCACCGTAACCCCGGGTCGTCGGTTCTGACAACGAACCTGCGAAGAAGGTCCGCGCCGGGGCCCCGGTAGGTTGACGGGCATGGGGATCCGCGCCGCCCACTGGGACGACTGGAGCCTCGAGGGCCTGCTGGGGGCCAAGGGGACGCTGGGGCAGCGGGTCAGCCTGGTCGTCCCCGCGCGCAACGAGGCGGCCACCGTCGGGGCGGTCGTGAGCCGGGTCCGTGAGGCGCTGATGGAGACCGTCGACCTCGTCGACGAGATCGTCGTCATCGACAGCGACTCGGTCGACGACACCTATGCCGTGGCCGAGTCGGCCGGCGCGCGGGTCCACCGGGCCGCCGAGATCCGGCCGGACCTCGGCAGCCACCCCGGCAAGGGCGAGGCGATGTGGAAGTCGCTCTTCGTGACGACCGGCGACCTCGTGGTCTTCATGGACGCCGACCTCCACGACTGGGACACCCACTTCGTGCCCGGCCTGCTCGGCCCGCTGCTGTCGGACCCGACGGTCGAGCTGGTCAAGGGCTTCTACGACCGGCCGGGCGTCGACGGGCCGCTCGAGGGCGGCCGCGTCACCGAGCTCGTCGCGCGCCCGCTCATCGCCCTGCTGTTCCCCGAGCTCGGCACCCTGGTGCAGCCGCTGGCGGGGGAGTGGGCCGTGCGCCGGTCGTGGTTCGCGGGGCTGTCCGTCCCGACCGGGTACGCCGTCGAGCTGGCCGCGCTGGTCGACACCGCCCGCGCCGCCGGGCCGTCCGCGATCGCCCAGGTCGACCTCGGGGTCCGCGCCCACCGGCACCAGGCGCTGCGCGACCTCGGTGGCATGGCCACCCAGATCATCGCGGCCGCCCTGGGCCGCTCCGGCGTGGACGGGCTCGACCAGGAGGCGGTGCTGCGGCAGTACCTGCGCCTCCTGGAGCCGGTCGAGCACGTCGTACTCACCCTCGAACGACCGCCCGCGGAGGCCTACCTGTGAGACTCGGACGCCAGCGCTTCGGTGACGACGAGGCGTTGATGATGGCGATCGTCAACCGCACGCCCGACTCCTTCTTCGACAAGGGCGCGACCTGGGCCGAGGACGCCGCCTTCGCGCGCGTGGCCGAGGTGGTCGCGCAGGGCGCGGAGATCGTCGACATCGGCGGCATCAAGGCCGCGCCCGGCGTCGAGATCTCGCCCGCCGAGGAGAAGGCGCGGGTGGTCGACTTCGTCGCGCGGGTGCGGTCGTCGTACCCGGAGCTGGTGATCTCCGTCGACACCTGGCGCGCCGAGGTCGGCGCCGCCGTCTGTGCCGCCGGGGCCGACGTCCTCAACGACGCGTGGGGCGGCGCGGACCCCGAGCTCGTCGACGTCGCCGCGGAGTACGACGCCGCCATCATCTGCACCCACACCGGCGGCGTGACGCCGCGGACCCGGCCCTACCGCATCGACTACGACGACGTCGTCGCCTCCGCGATCACCGACACGGTGGCCTACGCGGAGCGGGCGCTGGCGGCCGGCGTCGCGCGGGAGTCGATCGTCATCGACCCGGCCCACGACTTCGGCAAGAACACCTTCCACTCGCTCGAGGTGACCCGACGGATCGGGGAGATGGTCGCCACCGGCTGGCCGGTGCTCGTGTCGCTCTCCAACAAGGACTTCGTCGGCGAGACGCTCGGCCTGGAGGTCGGCGAGCGCCTGCTCGGGACCCTCGCCGCGACCTCGGTCTGCGCCCTCGCCGGTGCCCGGATCTACCGCGTCCACCAGGTCGTGGAGACCCGCCAGACCGTCGACATGGTGTGGTCGATCGCCGGCCGCCGCCCGCCGCTGCGCGCGATCCGGGGGCTGCAGTGAGCACCCCCACCGCGCTCGTCCCCGGCGTGCTGGCCCTGCTGCCGTCGTACACGTCGATCGAGGACCCCGTCGCCGACCTCCGCGCCGCCTGCCTCGACGCCGTCGGCCGGCTGGGGCCGCGGGTCCGGGTCGTCGCGTCGGAGGCCACGGGCGGCTCCGGCGCGCGCGTCGCCGCCGCACTGGTGGCCGCAGCGGGTGGGTCGGTGGTCGACGAGGGCGAGACCGGCGTCCTCGTCGTCGGCAACGGCTCGGCTCGACGTACCGAGAAGGCGCCCGGCCACCTCGACGAGCGCGCGGCCGCCTTCGACGACGCGCTGCGGGCCTCGTTCGCCGACATCGACCCGGTCCTCGCCGAGGAGCTGTGGGCCGACACCGCCTGCCTCCCGGGTCTGCCCCCGCTCGCCGACGCCGAGGTCCTGTACGACGACGCCCCCTTCGGCGTCCAGTACTGGGTCGCCCTCTGGTCCTGACCCCCCCTCGCCGACTTGCCGCTCTGCCGGGTCGAGTTGCCGGTTTGTCGGGTCGAGTTGCCGGTTCCGTACCTTGAAGTGGCAACTCGACGCGCCAGAGTGGCAAGTCGACCCAGCAAAGTGGCAAGTCGGCGGTGGGTGGGGCGGATCGGCCACACTGGCGGCATGGACCTCAGGACGGCCGACAAGCCGGCGTGGCAGGTCGCCGGGGTGGCGACGGTGGCGTTCGTCGTACTCCTCTGGGCGATCGAGGCGATCGACGTCGCGGCGTCGCACCGGCTCGACGGGTGGGGGATCCAGCCGCGCGAGGCGGAGGGGTTGCCGGGCATCCTGGCCGCGCCGCTGCTGCACGGGGGCTGGGGGCACCTGGTCGCCAACACCGTGCCGGCGCTGGTGCTGGGTTTCCTGACCCTCGCCACCGGGATCGGCCGCGGGCTGGCGGCGACGGCGGTGATCTGGCTGCTCGGTGGCCTGGCCGTGTGGCTGGTCGCGGGCGACCACTCCGTGCACATCGGCGCCTCCGGCCTGATCTTCGGCTGGATCACCTACCTGGCGGTGCAGGGATTCGTGGACCGCAAGCCGTCGGAGATCGTGATCGGGCTGGTGGTGCTGGTCGTCTACGGCAGCGTGCTGTGGGGCGTCCTCCCGGGTACGCCGGGCGTCTCGTGGCAGGGCCACCTGTTCGGCGCGGTGGCCGGCGTGGTGGCGGCGTTCGCGGTCAGCGAGCGGGGCTTCTCGCGTTCCAGCCGGCGGTGATCGACGGGAACCGCCCGCCGGTACCCTCGCCGTCGTGACCGCTGACGACCTGCTCATCGACCGCGACCGCCTCGGCCCCGGCGTGCTCGAGGTGACCTTCAACCGCCCCGAGCGCCGCAACGCGTTCACCAAGGCGATGTACGGCGAGCTGCGCCAGCTCTGGGAGCAGACCGCCGAGGACCGCTCCGTCGGCGTCGTCGTGCTGCGCGGCGCGGGCGGGAAGGCGTTCGCCGCCGGCAACGAGATCAGCGACTTCCTCGAGGCCGACGCCGTCGACTACGAGAACTGGATCCGCGAGATGTTCGACCGCCTGTGGGCCCTGCCCCAGGTCACCATCGCGGCCGTCGACGGGGTCTGCGTCGGCGGCGGCCTCGCCGTCGCCACGCACTGCGACCTCCGCGTCGCCACCGCGGCCTCGCGGTTCGGCTACCCGATCGCCCGCACCCTCGGCAACGCCCTCTCCGGCACCGTCCTCTACCGCTGCCAGGCGATCTTCGGGGAGTCGTTGACCCGCGAGATGCTGCTGGCCTCCCGGCTCGTCTCCGCCGACCGTGCGTACGCCGCCGGCGCGATCACGGCTTCGGTCGCCGACGCCGCCGCCCTGGACGCCGAGGTCGCCGACCTCGCCGCCGGCATCGCGCAGGCGTCGCGGGTGACGATCGAGACCACCAAGCACCAGCTGCTCGCCCGCTCCCGCCCGGCCGAGGCGTCGATCGAGGGCGAGGAGGCGCTGCTGCGGGAGGTCTACACCGGACCGGACTTCAACGAGGGCGTGCGGGCGTTCCTCGCCAAGGAGAAGCCGGCCTTCCGCCGCTGAGCGGGTGCCTCAGGCGGCTCGTCGACCCGCCGCGGCCATCGCCACGACGTCACGGAGCACCGCGGCGACGTACCCCGGTTCGTCCATGACGTCGCTGTAGCTGAACCGGACGACCACCCAGCCCTGGCGCACGAGCGTGGTGTAGCGGCGGATGTCTGCGTCGTGCTCGTCGGGACCGGCATGCCAGGTGCGCGAGTCGGCCTCGACCACGATGCGCAGGCCGACGTCGGCGAGGTCGACGCGGTAGGGCCCGATCTGCACCTGCGGGCGCACGGTCAGCCCGCGGACGTCGAGGCAGACCGCACGAAGGCAGGACTCGAACGGGTTCGCAGCACGGCGGTCCGCCAACCCGGCGACGCGGAGCGCGGCGGTGCGCCCGGTCCGCGGCCCACGCTCCAGCGCGGCCACCACGTCGGCGCGACGCATGCCTCCACGGAGGGCGGAGTCCGCGACGCAGAGCGCTTCGTCGAAGGGCAGCGTGCGCAGGCATGTCGTCACCGTCGAGAGGCGACCGGTGACCTGGACCCCCCGGGCGTCGGTGACCACGTCGTCGGGGCGGCGGTCCCACCAGTGGAGCGTTGCCCGGCGGCGCTGCTCCGCGGTGACCTTCCGGCCGCGCAGCAGGGTGAGGTCCGGCAGGGCGGGGGGCCGCTTCACCTCCCACCCCCACGCGAGCGCCGCGCTCAGCCCGGTGACCGTGGCGGTCAGCTCGACGGAGAGGCGATCGGCGTCGGTGATGCCCTTGACGCCGTACCTCCCGCGGCGCAGGGAGACGATCTCGCCGGCGTCGAGCGCCCTCCGGATGCCGCGCGCCGAGCAGGCGGCCCGCAATGTCGCGGCGTCGCAGATCCCGCCCGCGGCCAGGACCACGCGAGTCGGGTCGGCGTTGCGGGACATGGGTCGATCATCGCCGTCCGGCCGGCGCCGTGCCGGTCCTCTCCACAGGCACGACGGATCCACCGTTCGAGGCTCGAGGGCACCGATGCCGCTCGAGAGGACGCGAACCGTGGATCGCTCGTGACCGTCAGGCGTCCGCGAGCGCGGCCACCAGCTCGGCGACCTGGTCCGCCGACGGGTCGTGGCCCGGGAAGTAGCAGCAGACCCGCCCCGCGACCCCCGGTACGCCGCCGAAGCGCCGGCTGATCTCGGCCGCGCACTCCTCGGGGGTGCCGGTGACGGCGATCGTGGCCAGCAGGGTGTCGTCGACCAGGCGCACCATCGAGGCGACGTCGCCGGTCTTCGAGAGGCGATTCAGCTCCGGCTGGAGCTCGCCCCACCCTTCGACGTCGAGCACGGGGCGGTAGGCGGGCGTGGATCCGTAGAACGCCAGCAGGGCCCGGACGCCGGCGCGGGCGGTGGCGAGCTCCTCGTCGGTGCGGCCCATCGCGAGGATCGCCTGGGGGAACACGGCGAAGGCATCGGCCGTGCGGCCCGTCAGCGCGAGGCCCTCGGCGACGGCGGGCAGCGTCCGCTCGTGGAAGTGGCGGTGGGAGTGGAAGGGCATCACCAGCAGGCCGTCGGCGGCCTCGGCCGCGGTCCGGGTCATCAGCGGGCCCAGGGCGCCGAGCAGGATCGGCGGCGGGCCGAAGGGGTTGGGGCCGGGGACGAAGGTCGGCGGCATCAGCGTGTGCGTCGTGTGCTCGCCGCGGAAGTCGAGGCGGGTGCCGTCCTGCCACGCGGTCAGGATCGCCCGCACGGCACCGACGATCTCGCGCATCCGCGCGGCCGGCGGGGACCAGCGGGCGCCGTACCTCTTCTCGATGTGGGGCTGGACCTGCGAGCCCAGGCCGAGGCGGAACCGTCCACCGCTCATGAGCTGCAGGTCCCACGCGGTGTGGGCCAGGTGCATCGGCGAGCGGGGCATCGCGATCGCGACATTGGTCATCAGGTCCGCGTCGACCTGGCCGGCGATCGCGGCGAGCGGCAGGAAGACGTCGTGCGGACCCTCGAAGGTGAACAGCCCGGCCGCGCCGGCGGCGGTCAGCTCCCGGGCCCGGGCCAGGGCACGGTCGGGGCGGGCATCGAGCTGGAGATCGACGAGCACGGCCCCATCCAAGCGGATGGGGCCGTGCCGTGCCGCCCTCTCGTCAGAGCCGTGGGGACTAGCGAGGCCAACGGATCCGCTGGTCGTGGCTCAGGCGCGCGCCGGAGTCCGTCGCCCGCCGAGGGCGACGCCCGCACCGGCGAGGAAGCAGATCCCGGCCATGGTCAGGACCGTGGCGCGGAACGCGGCCTCGTGGCCGCCGTACACCTCGAGCAGGGCGACGGTGACGGCGGAGCCGACCGAGAAGCCGAGATAGCGCAGCAGCTGGTTGAAGGCCATCGCGCTGCCGGTCTCCTCACGCGGCACGTGGGGCACGATCAGCATCGGCAGCGAGGAGAAGGTGAAGCCGCTGCCGAGCCCGCCGACCGCCATCGCGACGAGCGCCTGCGGCAGCGTGTCGTGGCGCAACGCCACCAGCACCATCGAGGACGCGAACACCGTCGCGCCGATCGGGAGCAGCAGGTGGGCGCCGAACCTCCTGGCCACGCGCAGCGCGATGCGGCTGCCGGTGACGCTGAGGACGGCGTACGGGACGAGGACGAGACCTGCGGCGGCGGCACCCCGGTCGAGTCCCCAGCCGGCGCTGCCGTCGGCCCGCACGAGGAGTACGACGACCGTCAGCAACCCGTACATGCCGACCGCGAGCGCGAACGCGACGGCATTGGGCCCGAGCACGCCCGGCCGGCCGGCGAGCCGGAGGTCCACCAGCGGCTGGCCGCCGTGGGTGGCGAGGTGGCGGGTCCGCAGGACCCAGCCGGCGAGGAGGACGACGCCGCCGGCGGCGAGCAGGACCACCGGCGCGGACAGCCAGCCCCACGCCTCGCCCTGGCTGACGGCGAGCAGGACGGCGACCATCCCGACCGCCACGAGCACCACGCTGGCGAGGTCGACCTGCTGCGGCTCACCGTCCGCCTGACGGGGCAGGAAGCGGATCGCGAGGCCGAGCGTGACGGCGACCAGCGCCGCCCCCATGCCGTAGGCGCCGGCGATGCCGGCGTGCTCGGCGACCAGGCCGGTGAACGGGTAGCCGAGGCCGGCCCCCGCGACGGTCGCGATCGAGAGGAGCGAGAGCCGCGAGACCAGCCGGTCGCCGGTCCACACGTCGCGCGCGACGGCGAGGGTCAGCGGTGCGACGGCCAGGCCCATGCCCTGTCCGGCCCGGCCGGCGATGAGCGCGCCCATGCCGAGCGGCAGCGCCGCCAGCACCGCGCCCGCGAGCACGACGCCGAGCGCACCGAGGACGACCGGGCGACGGAGCCGGCCGCTGCCCCAGCGGCCGATCGCCGGCGTGGCCGCCGCGGCTGCGATGAGGGTGGAGGTGAGCACCCACTGGGCGGTGGCCAGCGGGACGTCGTACCGGGTGGCGATGCTGGGGACGAGCGGTGCGCCGAGGCTGCTGACCACCGCCGTGACGACGCTGATCGCCGCGAGGGTCGCGAACAGCCAGCGGTCCTCGGTCTCCGGTCTCACCCCGACACTGTGCCGGGTCGCCCGGCCGCGGACGACGGGAGTCCTGCTGGCCGGGCCGCCGACGCGAGGGTCAGCGGGTGCCCTTGCGGGCCCGGCTCGCCATCTTGGCGCGCTCGTTCTGGTCGAGGACGACCTTGCGGATGCGCACCGTCTCCGGGGTGATCTCGACGCACTCGTCCTCGCGGCAGAACTCCAGGCACTGCTCGAGCGAGAGCTTGCGCGGCGGGATGAGCTTCTCGAAGTTGTCGGAGGTGGCGGACCGGATGTTGGTCTGCTGCTTCTCCTTGGTGATGTTGACGTCCATGTCGTCGGCGCGGGAGTTCTCGCCGACGATCATGCCCTCGTAGACCTCGGTCGACGGCTCGACGAACATCACGCCGCGCTCCTGCAGCGAGGTCATGGCGTACGCCGTCGCCGCGCCCGCACGGTCGGCGACGAGCGAGCCCGACTGGCGCGAGCGGATCTCGCCGGCGAAGGGGAAGTAGCCCTCGGAGATCGAGTGCGCGATGCCCGTGCCGCGGGTCTCGGTGAGGAAGTCGGTGCGGAAGCCGATCAGGCCGCGGGCCGGGACGACGAACTCCATGCGCACCCAGCCGGTGCCGTGGTTGGTCATGCCCTCCATGCGGCCCTTGCGGTTGGCGAGCAGCTCGGTGATCGTGCCGAGGAACTCCTCCGGCGCGTCGATCGTGAGGCGCTCGAAGGGCTCGTGCAGCTTGCCGTCGATCTCGCGGGTGACCACCTGCGGCTTGCCGACGGTGAGCTCGTAGCCCTCGCGGCGCATCTGCTCGACGAGGATCGCCAGCGCGAGCTCGCCGCGGCCCTGGACCTCCCACGCGTCCGGGCGCTCGGTCGGCAGGACGCGGAGCGACACATTGCCGATCAGCTCCGAGTCGAGGCGGTCCTTCACCAGGCGCGCGGTGACCTTGTGGCCCTTGCCGCCCTTGCCGACGAGCGGGGAGGTGTTGGTGCCGATGGTCATCGAGATGGCCGGCTCGTCGACGTGGATGAGCGGCAGCGCGACCGGGTTCTCCGGGTCGGCGAGGGTCTCGCCGATGGTGATGTCGGGGATGCCGGCGACGGCGACGATGTCACCGGGGCCGGCGGACTCGCCGGGCTTGCGCTCGAGGCCCTCGGTCACGAGGAGCTCGGTGATCTTGACGTTCTTCGCCACGCCCTCGCGGTTGATCCACGCGACGTTCTGGCCCTTCTTGAGCGTGCCCTGCTTGATGCGCAGCAGCGCGAGGCGACCCAGGAAGGGGGAGGCGTCGAGGTTGGTGACGTGGGCCTGGAGCGGGGCCTCGTCGTCGTACTCCGGCGCCGGGATGGTCTCCAGGATGGTGCGGAACAGCGGCTCCAGGTCGGTGCCCTCGGGCAGGGTGCCGTTGTCCGGCTTGGTGAGCGAGGCGATGCCGGCCTTGCCCGACGCGAAGACGACCGGGAAGTCGAGCGCGTCCTGGCTGTGCGAGTCGTCGAGCAGGTCCATGAACAGCTCGTAGGTCTCGTCGACGACCTCGTCGATCCGGGCGTCGCCCCGGTCGGTCTTGTTGACCACGAGGATCACCGGCATGTCGGCGTTGAGCGCCTTGCGCAGCACGAAGCGGGTCTGGGGGAGCGGGCCCTCGGACGCGTCGACCAGGAGCACGATGCCGTCGACCATCGACAGGCCGCGCTCGACCTCGCCACCGAAGTCGGCGTGGCCGGGGGTGTCGATGATGTTGATGACCATGTCGCCGTCGGCGAGCTCCTGCGCCGAAGGACCGCGGTAGTGGACCGCGGTGTTCTTCGCGAGGATGGTGATGCCCTTCTCGCGCTCGAGGTCACCGGAGTCCATCACGCGCTCGGCGACGCCCTCGGCCTCGTGGGCGCTGAACGCGCCCGCCTGGTGCAGCATCGCGTCGACGAGGGTGGTCTTGCCGTGGTCGACGTGGGCCACGATGGCGACGTTGCGGAGATCGGTGCGACGAGTCTGGGACACGAGGGGTCAGCCTATCCGCGCGAGGCGCTACTCCCAGCATCCGCGGGAGCGTGCGCGGGGACCGTCAGCAGGGCCAGGAACGCGAGCGCGGCCGCCACCGTGAAGGCGTAGAAGCCCCACGGGTACGCGATGCCGGCCGTCACCAGCGCGCCGCCGAGCGACGGGCCGACGATCGCGCCGACCCGGCCGACCCCCGCGGCCATGCCGAGCGCGGTCCCGCGGACGCGGGCGGGGTAGAGGTGGCCGACGAAGGCGTAGACGAGCACCTGCGCGCTGAACACGAAGACGCCGGTGAGCAGGACGGCGGCGTACACGACGACGGTGCTGTCGATCCGGATGGACAGCAGGGCGAGCATCACGCCGGCGACGGCGAACCACAGCAGCACCGTCGACTTGTTGCCACGGGCGTCGGCGATCCGGCCGGCGGCGTACAGGCCGATCACGGCACCCACGTTGAGGGTGAGGAGCAGGCCGATGCCGCCCTCGAGGGAGTAGCCGGCCTCCGACATGATCTTCGGCAGCCAGGTGTTGAGGCCGTAGACGAGCAGCAGGCCCATGAACGAGGCGACCCAGAGGCCGAGGCTGATCAGCAGGAAGCGGCCGCGGACGACCTCGACCGGACGGGCCCGGTCGACCTTGCTGGCGGCCACGAAGGCGTGCGACTCGGGCAGCTTCGCCCACATGAGGGGTACGACGGCGAGGCCGGCCAGGCCGCCGATGACGAACATCGCCTCCCAGCCCAGCCGCGGGATCGCCCACAGCGCGAGGAGCGCCGTCAGCACGGCGCCGACGTGGTAGCCGGTCATCATCCGGGTCATCGCGGAGCCGGAGCGGCGCTCGCCCGCGTGCTCGCTCATGAAGGCCAGCGCCGTGGGCAGGCACGCGCCGAGCCCGAGGCCGGCGAGGAAGCGCAGCGCGATGAAGACCTCCATCGACGGCGCGGCGGCGATGGCGAGGGTCAACAGCGAGAACAGCAGGATGCTGGAGATCAGCGTGATCCGACGGCCGAAGCGGTCGGCGAGCGGGCCGATGGCCACGGCGCCGATGCCGACCCCGACGAGGCCGATCGTGGCGGCCGTCGTCAGCGACGCGGCGGTGAAGCCGAGGGCGCCGGTCTTGTCGAGCGTCGGGATGACCGCGCCGAGGACGACCAGGTCGTAGCCGTCGAGGGCGACGGCGAGCCAGCACAGCAGGACGGGCCACCGGTTGGCGCTGCTGCCGGCGACGCCGGTCGCGGTGTCGGTGCGTGGGGTCCCGGTGGGGGCGGGTGCGGACAAGGGGCTCTCCTCCTCGACTCGGCCGGGTCGGCCTCGTTCGACCGTTGTGGTCGCCGTCACAAGGTAGGAACCGGTCCGGGTGAAGTCGATGACACGCTTCCGCCCAGCGGAAGTCGCGGCTTTTCGCCGTCCCACCCCGCGGTGGGTCCTGTTGGAAGTGGTCGGCCGGTGCGGGAGACTGCACCAATGCAGACCATCGGCCTCGTCGGCGGAATGTCCTGGGAGAGCAGTGCGGCCTACTACGAGGCGCTGAACCGCGGCGTCGAGGAACGGCTGGGCGGCTTCCACTCCGCGAAGACCGTGATGGCGTCGGTCGACTTCGCCGAGGTCACCGCGCTGCAGGAGGCAGAGGACTGGGACGGCGTCGCCGCGATCCTCCGCGACGCGGCGGTGTCCGTCGAGCGTGCCGGCGCCGACTTCCTGATGCTCTGCACCACCACCTTCCACCGCGTCGCCGAGCAGGTGCAGGACGCCGTCTCCATCCCGCTGCTGCACCTGGGCGACGTCGTCGCCGAGGCGTGCAAGGAGCAGGGCGTCGAGACCGTCGCGCTGCTCGGCACCAAGTTCGCGATGTCGCGGACCTTCTTCACCGACCGGATCGCCAGCCACGGCCTCGGCGTCCTCGTGCCGGACGCCGGCCACCACGACGAGCTCAACCGGATCATCTACGACGAGCTGGTCCACGGGAAGGTCATCGACGACTCCCGCCGCTCGGTCGTCGGCATGATCAGCGAGCTGTGGGACGCCGGCGCCGGTGGTGTGATCCTGGGCTGCTCCGAGCTCGAGCTGCTCATCCGGCAGGCCGACTCCGAGATCCCGGTCTTCCCGTGCACGACGCTGCACGTGGCGGCGGCGTTGGATCGTGCGTTGGCGTGAGGGCTGCGGGTCTGCATGAATCCCCGGTCGACCGGGGATTCATGCGCTTGTCGGGTGTTGCAACCCCCGACAAGCGCATGAACTGCCCGACCGCTGTGGCCTGTGGGGCGCGTGTGACGCCTACGCCGCCGCGACGACCATGCCCTTGTCGCTGAGCTGCTCCACGAACGCGGCCACGTCGGCGCGGCAGGCGTCGGGCGTGACGTCGTACTCCTCGGCGACCAGGGCGCACAGCGTGTCGAGGTCGCGGGGCTCGGCGAGGTGGCGCCACAGCGTCGCGGCCACGCCCTTCACGGCGTAGTACTCGCCCTGGTCCACGCCCATCATCACGAACTCGCCGTTCATCTCGACGGCCTGCAGGCTCGCGTCGCGGACCCACCGCTGGGCGCGGTCGGGGGTGGTCTCAGCTGCTCGTCGCCACATGGCGTTCCTCTCGTGCTGCGGTCGGCCCGAGACGGCTGTCGTGGTGGATGTCGTGGTGGATGTCGGCGAGGATCGCGTCGGCCGACGCCGCCACGGAGTCGACGCCGCGGGGCCGGTCGACGCGGGCCAGGCGTGCGGTCGCGGCGAGCGCGGCGCTGCGCGCCAGGTGGGTACGACGGTGCGCGCCGACGAGCAGCTCGTTGCGGTAGGCGTGCTCGTGGAGCGTCGTGAAGACCGCGGCGCCGGTCACGGGCGTGATGCGGAGCGGGCCGTCGTACCGGTCGAGGGCGTAGAGCCAGCGGACCGGCAGCGGACCGAGCTCCGCGCGGTCGAGGGGGACGTGGAACTTCGCGTGCTCGGCGCGGATCCGCCGCAGGTCGCCGCTGTCGCGGCCGAGCCGGTCCAGGGCGTCCTGCCAGAGCTTGATCCGCGGCCAGCCGGGGAGCGCGCGCCCCGCGGCGTCGATCGGTACGACGTCGTCGCTGAGCACGTCGTGGCCGCGGCGGTGCATCTCCGCGGCGAGGGTCGACTTGCCGGCTCCGGAGTGGCCGAGCACCACCGCGCAGGCGTCGCCGACGCGGAAGGCGTTGCCGTGGAGCACGAGGTGGCCGCGCTGCAGCAGGAGGGCACCGAAGGCAGTGCCGAGCAGGAACAGGCGCACCACGTCGGGCGGCGTACCGGGGAGGGCGTCGACGGTGATCCGCTCGCCCGCGTCCGCGGCGAAGCGCCCGACGTCGGGGACGTCGACGCCGATCCGGTCGCCGTCGAGCCAGAGCCCGAGGGGGAGGAGGGTGGCGCTCGGACCGGGAGCGGGCACGGTGCCGCCCCGGACGACGACGTCCGCGGGCGCCCCGGCGGAGCCGGCCGTGCCGAGCTCGGGCAGCGGCAGCTCGCTGTCGACGAGGAGTCCGTATCCGGAGTACATGGCGGAGCGCGCGGCGGCGGGGGTCACGAGGCAGTCAGGGGCGGCGCGGGGCCCAGTCGTGGCTGCCGACGCCGGTCCAGCTGGAGCCGGAGCCGCCGGTCACGGCGACCTCGCCGGCGGCCACCCACACGTGCGCCTTCAGCGCGCCGGTGTCGTCGCGGCGTACGCCGAAGGTGACCACGTGCGGCACGCGGGCGGCGCGCAGCAGGACGCGCGCCGTCAGCGCCTGCGGGAAGCAGTCCGACGTCCACGGTGTCCGGGCGGCGGCGGTGCGCACGACCCAGCCGATCTGCCGCGCGCGCCCGGTCCCACGCGGCCCGGGAGGCGACGGGACCCGTCCCGGGTCAGGTCCCGTCGCACTCGGCGATCGTCGCTCGCCCAGCAGGTGGCGCACCACCGTCGAGGGCAGGGCGAGCGTCAGCAGCCGGGCGGTCCCCAGCAGTACCCAGGCCGCAGCGACGGCCAGTCGGGTGGCTGCGCTCAGCTGCCGATGCCGATGATGATGTCGAGGTCGAGCTCGA
This sequence comes from Nocardioides sp. SRI_004, assembly GCF_057586415.1. Lineage (NCBI taxonomy): Bacteria > Bacillati > Actinomycetota > Actinomycetes > Propionibacteriales > Nocardioidaceae > Nocardioides > Nocardioides sp. SRI_004. Next base: position 79,741 of record NZ_JBYCZV010000010.1, on the reverse strand, counting down.
TGTCCTGGGTGGCCCGGAGGCTGAGGGACTCGAGCACGGGCGGGGTGTAGGTCTGCTTCATGAGCGGCTCCTCGGGATGGGAAACGGAGGGAGGGAGAGTCTCCGTTGACCTCTGAAACGGAACTGTGAGCCCCGAGGGCACGGCCCGGGCCTCGATTTGGTGAAGTTTTACCTTTCCCCTCGGCCTCCTCGCCGGCTCCGATTCGGCCGTTCCGTCCCCGGCCCGGCGGGACGGGTGCCACCCTCGACCCCGTGACAGCTCCCGGCGACGCCGCCCTCGCGGTCGTGACGGCGCTGTGCCGCGCCGCGCTGGCTGCCGAGGAGGGCCTGCCGGTCGAGCCCGTGGCGCTCGACGGGACCGACCCGCGGGAGCTGTTCGCGACGGTCCAGCGGCACCGCGTCGAGGAGCTGCTGGCGTCGTACGCCGGGGTGTTGGGGCTGCCCGACGGGCTGGTCCGCCACCTCGACGCGTGGCGGGCAGCAGCGCGCCAGCGCACGCTGCTGCAGGCCCTGGAGACGGTTCGGGCGTGGGAGCTGCTGGACCGGGCCGGTGTCGGGGTGCTGGCCTTCAAGGGTCAGCCGCTCGCCGTCCAGACGACCGGCCGCCCCGATGCCCGCGGACCCGGCGACGTGGACCTCCTCGTCGCGCCGGAGCGGCTGGACGTCGCGCACCGGGTGCTGACGGGCGCGGGATGGCGGTTGCGCGAGGGCGCCCGGGTCGAGCCGGGCAGCTGGGCCTGGCGCCATGTCGGCCGGTGGGGCAATGCGCTGACGTACGCCGGTCAGGGCGCCGACGTCGACCTGCACTGGCGCCTCGAGATCACCCCGGACGCGCACCCTCCGTTCGAGGTGCTCCTCGGGCGCGCGGAGCAGGTCGCCCTCGGTGGGTCGAGCGTCGCCACCCTGAGCAGGTACGACGCCCTGCGCCACCTCGCCGCGCACCGGGAGGGGTGGGTCTGGCTGCGGACGCTGGCCGACCTGCGCCGGCTCTGCCGCGACGAGCGGATCCTGGAGCGGCCCTTGCGACCGGCCGCCGTGCGCTCCCTCGCGGTGGCCCGGGCGACGGTCGGGCTGCCCGCGGGCGTCCCCGCGGCGGTGCACGCCCAGCTGGACCGGACGCCGCCGCGCTTCCTCGAGCGGGTCGCGCGGCAGCACGCGGTCGCGGTCCCGGCAACCTTCGCGGGAGGTGCCGGCGGGCTGATCGGCCTGCGCCACCGGCTGGCCTCCAGCAGCTCGGTGACCGACCTGCAGCACACGGCCGTGGCGCTGGTGCTGCCGGCGCACGCGGCGTACCCGATCGACGCGCGGACGGCCTGGACCGGCGTCCCCCGGGCGCTGGCGCGCCGCGCGATGACGGCGCTGCGCTCGCTGCGCCGCGTCGTGGGGCGGACGATCAGGCGCGGTGGACCTTGTGCGGGGCCGCCTGGGCGCGCGGCTTGATCACCAGCTCGTCGATGTTGACGTGCGGCGGCCGCGTGGCCACCCAGGTGATCGCGTCGGCGACGTCGTCGGCCACCAGCGGCTCGGCGACGCCGGCGTAGACCGCGTCGGCCCGCTCCTGGTCGCCCCCGAAGCGCACCAGCGCGAACTCCTCGGTCTGCACCATCCCGGGCGCCACCTCGCAGATCCGGACCGGCTGGTCGACCAGCTCGAGGCGCAGCGTCTCGGTGACCACCTTCGTGCCGTGCTTGGCGGCGGTGTAGCCCCCACCGCCCTCGTAGGCCCGGCGGCCGGCGAGGGAGCCGACGTTGACGATGACGCCGGCCCCGCTGGCGACCAGGGCGGGGAGCAGGGCCTTGGTGACCTGCATGAGGCCGAGCACGTTGACGTCGTACATCCGGCGCCACTCCTCGACGTCGGCCTCGGCGACGGGGGAGAGCCCGAAGGCGCCGCCGGCGTTGTTGACCAGCACCTCGAGGCGCGGGCCGACGGCCTCGGCGAGGGCGGCGACCTGGCCGGCGTCGGTGACGTCGCAGACGACCGCGCGTCCGCCGATCTCCGCCGCCAGCGCCTCGATCCGGTCGGCGCGGCGCGCCGCGCAGACCACCTCGAAGCCCTCGCGCGCGAGGTGGCGGGCGGTGGCGGCCCCGATCCCGCTGGAGGCTCCGGTGACGACGGCGATGCGGCTGCTCATGACCCCCATCCAACCGGACCGCTGGATCCGGGGCCGGACTGGCTACCGAGCACCGTCATTCGGGCGCGCTGGCGGCGTTGCGGACGCTCGACGGTCGGCCGGACCGCAGTCGCGCCCGCGCCTTGCCATCGCACCCGCCTGACGTCGCTCGCCACGCCATCCGACCCCGGATCCAGCGGACCGGGAATGCCGGGCACACTGGGAGGGTTGGCCTATCGGCGGAATCCGGACTCGAGCAGGAGGTGGCATGGCGGACTCGACGATCGAGCGCGTGGCCATGGTCAGCCTGCACACCTCTCCGCTCGACCAGCCGGGCACGGGCGACGCCGGCGGCATGAACGTCTACGTCGTCGAGGTGGCCCGCCGGCTGGCCGCCTCCGGCATCGCGGTCGACATCTTCACCCGCGCCACCAGCTCCGCCCTCGATCCCGTCGTGGCGATGACCGACGGCGTGACGGTGCACCACGTGCACGCCGGTCCGTTCGAGGGGCTCAGCAAGGAGCAGCTCCCCGGCCAGCTCTGCGTCTTCGCCCGCGAGGTGCTGCGCGCCGAGGCGGCCCACCCCGCCGGGCACTTCGACGTCGTCCACTCCCACTACTGGCTCTCCGGCCAGGTCGGGGCCCTGGCCCGCGACCGCTGGGGCGTGCCGCTCGTGCACTCGATGCACACCATGGCCAAGGTCAAGAACGAGGCGCTCGCCGAGGGCGACACCCCCGAGCCCGAGGCCCGTGTGATCGGCGAGGAGCAGGTGGTCGAGGCCGCCGACGTGCTCATCGCCAACACCGACCTCGAGGCCAAGCAGCTGATCAACCTGTACGACGCCGAGCCGGCCCGCGTCGAGGTCGTGCACCCCGGCGTCGACACCGGCGTGTTCCGGCCGCTGTCGCCGGCCGACCGGCTGCGGGCGCGACGCGAGCGCGACCTGGCCGACGACGCGCTCGTGCTGCTGTTCGCCGGCCGGATCCAGCCGCTCAAGGCCCCCGACGTGCTGCTGCGGGCGGTCGCGGAGCTCCTCGTGCGCCGCCCGGAGCTGCGTCCACGGCTGGTCGTGCCGGTGGTCGGAGGGCCGTCCGGCTCCGGGCTCGAGCGCCCGACGGCCCTCGCCAACCTGGCCGCCGAGCTGCGCATCGACGACGTGGTCCGCTTCGTGCCGCCGGTGCCCCAGGCCGAGCTGGCCGGGTGGTACTCCGCCGCGTCGCTGGTCGCCGTGCCGTCGTACAACGAGTCGTTCGGGCTGGTCGCCGCGGAGGCCCAGGCCAGCGGCGCCCCCGTGATCGCGGCCGCCGTCGGCGGCCTGACGACCGTCGTCCGCGACGGGCACAGCGGCCTGCTGGTCGACAGCCACGAGGCGCACGACTGGGCGGTCGCGCTGGAGCGCGTGGTCGCCGACCCGGCCTACCGCGACCGTCTGGCGGCCGGCGCGCTCGTGCAGGCGGAGCAGTTCTCGTGGGAGGCCACCGCCGCCCAGACCCTGGCCGTCTACCAGCGCGCGCACTCCCTGATGCGCGAGGAAGCGGGAGCCCTGCGATGAGCCAACCGATCGACGTCGTGCGCGACTGGCTCGCCACCAACGAGATCGAGTTCGAGGAGACCGCGGAGGGCACCTTCAGCTTCGCGCTGCCCGGCGAGAAGAAGCTGCAGACCCCGGTCCGCCTCGACCTGGGCCCGCACGCACTCGGCGTGCACGCCTTCGTCTGCCGGCGCCCCGACGAGCAGTTCGAGCGGGTCTACCGCTGGCTGCTCGAGCGCAACATGCGGATGTACGCCGTCGCGTTCGGCATCGACCACCACGGCGACATCTACCTCGACGCCCGGCTGCCGCTGTCGTCGGTCACGACCGACGACCTCGACCGGCTGCTCGGCTCGGTGCTGACCTATGCCGACGAGTCGTTCAACACGATCCTCGAGCTCGGCTTCGAGTCCTCCATCCGCAAGGAGTGGGAGTGGCGGATCGAGCGGGGCGAGTCGACCGCCAACCTGGAGGCCTTCCGGGGCTGGCTGGAGGCCGGCGTCAGCGAGTGACGCCGGCTGTCGGCGAAGGGCCTAGTGTCGCCCCATGACTTCCGCCGACCCGGTCGCCGAGCGCCGCGCCGCCTTCCGCGCCCTCCACGAGCGGGGGTGCTTCGTGCTGCCGAACCCCTGGGACCGCGGGTCGGCCCGCTTCCTCGAGCACCTCGGTTTCCGGGCGCTCGCCACGACGAGCTCGGGCGCCGCGTGGAGCCGCGGCCGCTCCGACGGCTCGGCGACCCGCGACGAGACGCTCGACCACCTCGCCGAGATCGTCGGCGCGACCCGGCTGCCGGTCAACGCCGACTTCGAGGACGGCTACGGCGCGAGCGCCGACGAGGTCGCCGCCAGCGTGGCGCTCGCGGTGGAGACCGGTGTGGCCGGGCTGTCGGTGGAGGACGCCTCCGGCGGTGCCCTGTACGACGTCGCGGTGGCCGTCGAGCGGATCGCCGCCGCCCGCGAGGCGATCGACGCGAGCGGTGCCGACGTGCTGCTGGTCGGGCGCAGCGAGGGCTTCATCTCCGGCCACCCCGACCTCCCCGCGACCCTCGACCGCCTCCGCGCCTACGCCGCTGCCGGCGCCGACTGCCTCTACGCGCCCGGGGTCAGCGACCCGGAGCAGGTCGCTGCCGTGGTGGCCGCGGTCGCGCCGAAGCCGGTCAACGTGCTCGTCGGGGGCCGCAGCCCGCTCGGCGTCAACGCGTGGGCGGAGCTCGGCGTCCGCCGGATCAGCGTCGGCGGCGCGCTCGCCAAGGCCGCGTGGCGGGGCTTCGAGTCGGCCGCCGCGCAGCTCGCCGCGGGCAGCTTCGACGGCTTCGCCGACGCCCCCGGCACCGACCTCAACATGCTGTTCAGCGGCTCCTGAGCCGTGCCGCCTGCCGGGTGAGGTGGTCGCGCTCGGCGACATTGCCGGCCCGGGTGGCCGCGAGGGCGTAGAGCCGCGCCGCCTCGTCGAGGTCGCCCGCCTGCTCGTGCAGCCAGGCCGCGGCGGCGTCGCGGCGCGGGACGCCCGGCTCGACCTGCTCGAGCGCCCGCAGCCCGGCCAGCGGGCCGTCGGCGGCGCCGACCGCGACGGCGCGGTTGAGCAGGACCGGCTGGCCGGGAGCGAGGCGGACCAGCTCGTCGTACCACTCGACGACCTGGACCCAGTCGGTCTCGCCGGCGGTGGCGGCGTCGTCGTGGAGGGCGGCGATGGCGGCCTGCACCTGGTACTCGCCGAGCCTGTCGCGGGCGAGGGCCGCCTGGAGGATGTCGACCCCCTCCGCGATCATCGCGGTGTCCCACAGCGACCGGTCCTGGTCGGCGAGCGGCACGACCGCGCCCTCGGGGGTACGACGCGCGCGCCGGCGCGCGTGGTGGAGCAGCATCAGCGCCAGCAGGCCCTCGACCTCCGGGTCGTCGGTGGCGGCGGACAGCTGCCGAGCGAGCCGGATCGCCTCCTGGGCGAGGTCGACGGAGCCGGTGAAGCCCTCGTTGAAGACGAGGTAGAGCACCCGCAGCACCGCGGTGACGTCGCCCGGCTGGTCGAAGCGCTCGCCCGACACGGTCCGCTTGGCGCGGGAGATCCGTTGCGCCATCGTCGCCTCGGGGACGAGGAAGGCCTCCGCGACCTGCGCCGTCGTCAGCCCGCCGACCGCGCGCAGGGTCAGTGCGATCGCCGACGCGGGGGTGAGCGCCGGGTGACAGCAGCGGCTGAGCAGCAGCAGGGTGTCGTCGGCCTGCTCCGTCGGGCCCGGCTCCGGCTCGTGCTGCAGGCGCTCCTCGCGGCGCCGGCGGGCCGCCGCCGAGCGGATCTCGTCGACCAGCTTGCGGCCGGCGACCGTGACCAGCCACGCCTTCGGGTCGTCCGGCCGGGCGTCGGGCCAGCGCCGGACCGCCTCGAGCAGGGCCTCCTGGACGGCGTCCTCGGCGGCCGCGAAGTCACTGCCGCGGCGGACGAGGACGCCGAGGACCTGCGGCCCGAGCTCGCGCAGCAGGTCCTCGAGCCCGTCGCTGCCGGGGTCGCCGGTCACTCGGTGACCACGGGCGGCTCGCCGTAGAAGGGCCGCACCTCGATCCACTCGTGGATCGGCCGACCGCCCTGGCCCGGAGCGGCGGACAACGACGCGGCGGCCTCGTAGGCGCGCTCGTCGGAGTCGACGTCGATGACCATCCAGCCGGCGATCAGCTCCTTGGTCTCCGGGAACGGGCCGTCGGTCACCGGCGCCCTGCCCTCGCCGTCGTACCGGACGAAGGTGCCGCGCGGCTCGAGCGCCTGCCCGTCGACGTACTCGCCGCGCTCGGCCATCTCGGCCGCCCAGTCCCGCATGAACTGGACGTGTGCGTCGATCTCCTCGGGCGTCCACTGGTCCATCGGTACGTCGGTGCCGGGCAGGTTGGCCGGGCCAGTGGTGCGGCGGTAGTGCTTGAGCAGAAGGTACTTCGCCATGACGCTCTCCTTGGGTTCCGAGACGGCCATCGTGCCGCCTTCGCCCCGGGGACGGAACCGAACCTCCGTCCTCGACATCGCTCGCCGGACTTCTCATGGCGGGATCTCGGAGAGGGTTGTCCGAAAACCCGCGCGACGGATGTCGGTGCCGGTCCCTAGATTGATCCGGTGACGAAGCGCGGCTGGTCGCTGTTCCTGGCGATGTGTGTGATCTGGGGCCTTCCCTATCTCTTCATCCGGATCGCGGTCGAGCACGTCTCGCCCGCGGGCCTGGTGTTCCTCCGTACGGCGCTCGCGGCGCTCGTGCTGCTGCCGCTGGCCCTCGCCCGGCGCGAGGTCGCGCCGGTGCTGGCCCGCTGGCAGCCGCTGGCCCTGTTCGCCTTCATCGAGATCATGGTGCCGTGGGTGCTGCTCGGGCACGCGGAGCAGCGGATCTCGTCCTCGCTGGCCGGGCTGCTGGTCGCGGCGGTGCCCCTCTTCGGCGCGCTGGCCTTCCTGATCTCCGCGCACGCGGAGCGCTTCACCACCGCGCAGATCGGTGGTCTCGTGCTCGGCTTCGCGGGCGTCGCCTGCCTGGTCGGCCTGGACCTCGACCACGTCGACCTGCTCGCCGTGGCCGAGATGCTCGGCGTCGCGATCTGCTACGCCGCCGGCCCGCTCGTGCTCGCGCGCTGTTTCGCCGACGTCTCGGGCCTGGGCGTGATGGCCTGCGCGCTGACCCTCACGGCCCTCGTCTACGCGCCGTTCGGCGTCCTCGACCCGCCGACGGACCTGCCCGCGAAGGCGTGGGGGAGCGTGGCCGTGCTGGCGCTGGTGTGCACCGCGCTCGCGTTCGTCGTCTTCCTCGAGCTGATCAAGGAGGCCGGGCCGACCCGGTCGACGATCATCACCTACGTCAACCCGGCCGTGGCGATCGTCCTCGGCGTGCTGCTGCTCGACGAGAAGGTCACCACCGGCATGATGGTCGGCTTCCCGCTCATCCTCGTCGGCTGCGTCGTGGCCGCCGGTGGCCGGGCCGCGGAGGCCGACGCGACCACCGCGGCCAGCACGGAGCCGGCCGCGGACGTCGTCCTCGAGGTCGAGGCGGAGCCGGAGGCCGACCCGGTCTGACCGGAGATCCCGCCAGCGGTCGAGGAGGTCGCGCAGCGACGCTCGCCCGGTGGTCGAGGAGGTCGCGCAGCGACCGTCACGAGACTCCTGGCCCCGGTGCAGTCCCTGTGCCGGCGAGCACTGCCGCACGACGCATCCCGGTCTCGTGACGCGTGCTCCTCGCTGATCGGGACCGTCCTCGTTCCTCGGACGGTCCCCGCGCTCGGACTCAGACCTCGAGCTTGTAGCCGAGGCCGCGCACGGTGACGAGGTACTTCGGCTCGCTCGGCTCGGGCTCGAGCTTCGCGCGCAGGCGCTTCACGTGGACGTCGAGCGTCTTGGTGTCGCCGACGTAGTCGGAGCCCCAGACGCGGTCGATGAGCTGGCCGCGGGTCAGCACGCGGCCCGGGTTGCGCAGGAACATCTCCAGCAGCTCGAACTCCTTGAGCGGTAGGCGCTGCTCCACGCCGTCGACGGTCACCACGTGCCGCTCGACGTCCATCCGGACCGGACCGGCCTCGAGGGTGTCGGGCAGCAGCTCCTCGCCCGCGCCGCGGCGCAGGACGGCGCGGATCCGGGCGACCAGCTCACGCGGGGAGTACGGCTTGGTGACGTAGTCGTCGGCGCCGAGCTCGAGCCCGACCACCTTGTCGACCTCGTCGTCCTTCGCGCTGACCATGATCACCGGCACGTTCGACGTCTGGCGGATGGTGCGGCAGACCTCGGTGCCGGGGATGCCGGGGAGCATCAGGTCCAGCAGCACGATGTCGGCGCCGTTGCGGTCGAACTCCTTCAGCGCGTCGTTGCCGTCGGCCGCGATGGCGACCTCGAAGCCCTCCTTGCGGAGCAGATAGGCGAGGGCATCGCTGTAGCTCTCTTCGTCCTCGACGACAAGTACCCGTGTCACGGGCGTTCCTCCTGGTCTTCCTGGTGGTCGTGCCTGCGGCGGTCCGGGTGGTCCGGCGACGACGCGAGCGGGGCCAGCCCCATGAAGGGCGACCCCTCGTCCTGGTGGGGGTGCTGGGGGAGCGAGAGCGTGAAGGTGGAGCCCTGGCCCTCGACGGACCACACTCGCACGTCCCCGCCGTGCGTGGCGGCCACGTGCTTCACGATCGAGAGGCCCAGGCCGGTGCCGCCGGTCGAGCGGTGCCGGGCCGGGTCGACCCGGTAGAAGCGCTCGAAGATCCGCTCCACCTCGCCCTGGGGGATGCCGATGCCCTGGTCGATGACGGAGATCTCGACGTTGTGCCCGACGCGCTTGCGGGTCACCACGACCCGCGAGTTGGGCTCGGAGTACGCGACGGCGTTGGCGACGAGGTTGCTGACCGCGGCGCCGACCTGCTTCTCGCTGCCGAGGACCTTGAGGCCCTCCTCGCCCTCGGCGATGACGGAGATGTCCTTGGCGGTCGCGGTCATGCTCACGAAGTCGACGGCCGACGCGACGACGTCGTCGATCGAGACCGGGACCGGCGACTCGAGCGGCTCGTCGCCCTGCAGCCGCGAGAGCTCGATGATCTGCTGGATCAGGCGCGAGAGCCGGTCGCTCTCGGTGAGCATCCGCGAGGCGAAGCGGTAGACGGCGTCCGGGTCGTCGGAGGCGTCCTGGACGGCCTCCGCGAGCAACCGCATGGCCCCGACCGGGGTCTTCAGCTCGTGGCTGACATTGGCCACGAAGTCGCGGCGTACGGCGTCGACCTGGCGCTCGCGCGTGCGGTCCTCCACGAGGGCCAGCACCAGCCGCGAGCCCAGGGGCGCGACGCGGGCGGTGACGTGGCGCGGGCTGCCCGTGGTGCGGGGAACGATCAGCTCGGTCTCGCGGATCTGCCCGTCGCGGCGCACCTGCCGGATGAGGTCGCCGAGCTCGTCGGACAGCAGCGTCGAGCCGCGCACGAAGCCCATCGCGAAGGCGGGCGCCGAGGCCTTGAGGACGACATCGGACTCGTCGACGACGACCGCGCTGCTGCGCAGCACGGAGAGCACGGCCGCGACGCCGTCGGGGAGGAGCGGTTCCTCAGGAGCCTTGTAGAGGTTCTGCTGGCGGTCGCTGAGGTGCCATGCGAGCATGGCACCGCCTGCTACGACGGCGCCGAGGAGCGCAGCCAGGAAGGCTTGCGTCGTCGGGTCCACGTCTCGATCGTACGGCGATGCGCAGGTGCGTCCCGGAATCGGGAAAGCCGTGCTTCGCGATGTTCATCCTGCGTTCACCGGGCACCGCCTGCGCGACACCTCGCGACCGTAGTCTCGCACCATGCGTGATGCGTACACCGTCGAGCTCGACGCCATCTTCGAGGACCTGGCCGGCATCAGCCGCCAGGTCCGGACGGCCGTCAAGGACGCGACCCAGGCCCTGTTGACCGGCGACTCCTCGATCGCCGAGAGGGTCATCAGCGAGGACGCCCAGATCGACAGCGCCCGCGAGAAGGTCGAGGAGAACGCGTTCAGCCTGCTCTCCCTGCAGCAGCCGGTCGCCGGCGACCTGCGCACGGTCGTCGCCGCGCTGCGGATGGTCGCCGAGCTCGAGCGGATGGGCGACCTGTCCGTCCACGTCGCCAAGATCGCCCGGCTGCGGGTCCCGGACATCGCCATCCCCGCCGAGGTCCGTCCGACCGTCGAGCGGATGGCCACCGTCGCCGAGGACATGGTCGCCCGGGTGACCGACGTGATCGCCGGCCGCGACGTCGAGGCCGCCATCGCGCTGGGCCGCGACGACGAGGAGATGGACCAGCTGCGCCGCCGCAGCTTCACCGAGCTGCTCAGCGACGACTGGAGCCACGGCGTCGAGGCCGCGGTCGACATCGCCCTGCTCGGCCGCTACTACGAGCGGATCGCCGATCACGCCGTGTCCGTCGCCAATCGCGTCGTCTTCGTGGTCACCGGCCACAACCCGGCCCCGGCTGCCTGATCCTCCACCGACACACGGAGCGGCCCGCCCCGGGAGGGGCGGGCCGCTCTGCTCGTCGTGCGGCGGGGCCTCAGGCCGCCTCCGCGTCCACCGCCGCCCGCTCCGGGACCGGTACGACGACCGCGCGCGGCCGGGCCAGCAGGGAGGCGGCGCTGGCGAGGCCGATCGCGGCGATGACCGACGCCGCGGCGAAGCCGGCGTGCGCCCCGACGAGGAAGTCGCCCGCCACGCCGTGCGAGGCGAAGACCGACGCGATGACGGCCAGGCCGACCGCGCCGCCGAGCTGCTGCATCGTCTGCAGCAGGCCCGAGGCGGCACCGGCGTGCTCCGGCTCGACGCCCTGCAGCGCGAGCGAGGTGATCGGCATGAAGCTGCCGCCCATGCTCAGGCCCATCACGAGCAGGGCCGGGAAGACGCCGGTCCAGTAGCCCGTCGTGGCGTCGATCTGGTTGAGGAACACGAAGCTGCCGAGCACGCCGACCGCGCCGGCGACGATGATCGGCGGCTGCCGGAACCGGGCCACCAGGCGGGGCGTGATCCGCGACATGGTGAACACGCTGAGCGGGATCGGCAGGAACGCGAAGCCGGTCTGCAGTGGGCCGTAGCCCAGGTCCTCCTCGAAGTACTGGACCATCAGGAAGAACGTGGCCAGCATGCCGCCGTACAGCGCGGCCATGGTGACCAGGGTGGCGACGCGGGTCCGGCTGCGGAGCAGGCCCAGGCGCAGCAGCGGGTGGCTGTGGCGCGCCTCGGTGACGAGGAGGACGACGACCAGCGCCGCGGCGAGGACGAAGCCGCCGATGGACGCGGCCGATCCCCAGCCGTGCTCGGGCGCCTTGATGAGCGTCCAGACGAGGGCGACGGCGGCGCCGGTGGCGCTGATGGCGCCGACGACGTCGAAGCGGCCGGGGCGGCGGGGCGTGTCCGCCACGTGGCGACGGACCGTCAGGAGGACGGCGAGGCCGATCGGCACGTTGATGAACAGCGTCCAGCGCCAGGAGAGCAGGTCGGTCAGGACGCCGCCGAGCAGCATGCCGAGTGCGGCGCCACCGGACGAGACGGCCGTGAACAGCGCGAGCGCCCGGTTGCGGGCCGCCTCGTCGCGGGCGCTGGTGGTGATCAGGGCCAGCACCGACGGCGCGGCGATCGCGGCGCCCACACCCTGCAGGGCGCGGGCGGCGACGAGCATCCACGGCTCGGTGGCGAGGCCGCCGAGGAGCGAGAAGAGGGTGAAGACCGCGAGCCCGATCCAGAAGACCGAGAGGCGGCCGAGGACGTCGCCCAGCCGGCCGCCGAGCAGCAGCAGGCCGCCGAAGGCGAGGGCGTAGCCGTTGAGGACCCACGACAGCGACGCGGCGCCGAAGTTCAGGTCGGTGGCGATGTGGGGGAGGCCGACGTTCATGACGGCCGAGTCGAGCACCAGCATCAGCTGGGCGAGGAGGACGATGTAGATGCCCGCGGCGGTGGTCGTCCGGGCGGTTGCCCGGGGTGCCGCGGCGGGCGGCGTGGTGGTTGCTGAAGAAGACAAGGGTGATGTCCTGTTCTGGCCTGGAAGGTCGAGGTAGGCTTTAGCGGAGGATGACTCCGGTTAGTCCTCAACGATACGGAGGGTGTCTCCGTTTAGCAAGGGAGATGGGTGAATTCGTTGCGCGCCGACGCCGTACGCAACCGTGAGCGGATCGCGGACATCGCCCGCAAGCTGTTCCGCGAGAAGGGCTTCGACGCCGTCTCGATGGACGAGGTCGCCAAGAGCGCCGGGGTCGGCGTCGGCACCCTCTACCGCCACTTCCCGACCAAGGAAGCCCTCTACGACGCCGCCATCCAGGCCTGGGTCGAGACCGTGACGGCCGCCGCCGACACCGCCCTCGCCGGAGACGGCACCCCGCGCGACCGCCTGCTGGCGTGGTTCGAGTCCTACGTCGAGTTCCTCACCCGCCACAAGGGCGCCGCCTGGCGGATCACCAGCGCGCTCGGCGACGAGGGCTCACCCTTCGCGGCGAAGTGCCGCACCTACCTCAACGCCAACCAGCGGGTCATCGACGCGCTGGCCGGGGAGGGCGCCCTGCGCGGGGACGTCGACGCGATGCAGCTGTGCCGGCTGGTCGGCGGAGTCGCCGCGGTCGTCGACAACAGCGAGCTGGAGCCCGCCGCGGCGAACGCGATGCTCGCGGTCGTGGCGGACGGGGTGCTGGCGGGCTGACGGTGGGAGTTTCACCGGCCGGCCGGTGAAACTCATGGTTGGACGACGAAGTTTCATCGTCCAAGCGTGAGTTTCGTCGTCCAAGCGCGCCAGTTTCACCGGTCGGCCGGTGAAACTGGCACGAAGCGTCAGACGGGTCAGCGACCCTGATTGGCCACGGCAGCAGCAGCCGCGGCGGCAGCCTCCGGGTCGAGATAGCGGCCACCGGGGACGGTGGGCGCCAGGGTGTCCTCGTCGAGCTCGTAGACCAGCGGCATCCCGGTGGGGATGTTGAGGCCGGCGATGTCGGCGTCGCTGATCTGGTCGAGGTGCTTCACGATCGCCCGCAGGCTGTTGCCGTGGGCGGCGACGAGCACCGTGTGGCCGGCGCGCAGGTCGGGCACGATACCGGCGTCCCAGTAGGGGAGCAGGCGGTCGATGACCTGCTTGAGCGCCTCGGCGCGGGGCATCTCGTCACCGAGGTCGGCGTAGCGGGGGTCGCCCACCTGGGAGTACTGGTCGTCATCGGCCAGGTCCGGCGGCGGGACGTCGAAGGAGCGGCGCCAGAGCATGAACTGCTCCTCGCCGTACTCCTCGCGCACCTGCGCCTTGTCCTTGCCCTGCAGGGCGCCGTAGTGGCGCTCGTTGAGGCGCCAGGAGCGCCGCACCGGGATCCAGTGGCGGTCGGCGGCGTCGAGCGCGAGGGCGGCGGTGTTGATCGCGCGGCGCTGCAGCGAGGTGTGGACGACGTCCGGCAGGAGGCCGGCCTCCTTGAGGAGCTCGCCGCCGCGGACGGCCTCGCCGCGACCCTTCTCGGTCAGCGCGACGTCGACCCAGCCGGTGAAGAGGTTCTTGGCGTTCCACTCGCTCTCGCCGTGGCGGAGCAGCACGAGGGTGAAGGTCATCAGTGCGCACCCTCGGGGGCCGGCGCGACGTCGGCGCAGTTGAAGGTGGCGTCGCCGCCCTCCTCCTCGTGGCTCTCGCCCGCGTGGGCCTCTTCCTCGGCGCCGGCCTCGGCGGCCTCGCCCTCGGTGTCCTCCGACTCGGCGGCCTCGGACTGGGCGGCTTCGGGCGTCGGCACCTGGGTGTACTGGAAGCAGTTCTTGACGACCGGTACGTCGAGGCTGGCCGTCTCGCCGGTGCTGAACGTCAGGTCGAGGGAGATCACGTCACCGGCGGTGAAGTCGCCGGTGAGGTCGATCGGGTCGACGTTGGCGAGGTTGACCGTGCCGCGGCCCGCGACCTCGATGGCCTTGAAGTCGGCGGCCCGGGCGGTGCCGTCGGGGGACGAGACGGACTCGAGCGACGCGTCGTCGTCGTAGTTGTTGGACAGGGCGCCGATCAGGCGGCCCTCACCCTTCGCGGTGGCGAGCACCCGGATGCCGAGCGCGTCGACGGAGTGGTCGCGGTTGTTCGCGCCCGCGGCGATCGTGTTCACCCGGTCGGTGGGGTAGTCGAAGCCGCAGGACGAGAGCGTCGCGGCAGCAGGCACGAGGGCCAGCAGGAGTCCGGCGATCGCGGTCGGGCGCAGGTGGGGCATGTCGGCAGGCCTCCGCTGGTCTGTCGTGGTCGGCCGCCGGGCGGCCGGTGGAACCGGGTGAGCGGCCACACTCTAGCGGTCCGGGATGGCCGCTACTTGCTCAGGCCGACCTTGGCGCCCATCACCGCGATCAGGATCGCGACGATCGCGGTGTAGACCGTCGACAGCGCCAGCAGCCGGGTCGCGCCCAGCTTCAGTCCCAGCTTGAGCGGCAGGTAGGTCCAGCCGTCCTCGTGGTCGGCCACCAGGCCCCACACCGCGCGCATGAAGTGGACGCCGATGCCGAGCAGGGCGGCGAGGACGAGGATGACCGGCTCGGGCGGGTTGCCCTCCGCCTGGCCGCCCCAGCCGCCGAACGACAGGTAGGCCGGAAGCAGTGCGTACGACGCCGCCCACGACCACCACGAGAAGAAGCCCGTGCGCAGCACGACGTTGCCGAGCAGGCCGACGGCGACCGAGGCGAGGTAGAGGCAGCCGGCCTTGATGCCGGTCGTGATCGCGAGCGGGACGAGCAGCAGTGCGGCGACGAAGAGGGCGTACCAGAGCGTCTCGGTGGAGATCCGCCCCATCGCGACGGGCTTGCCGGTCAGGCCGTGGGCCTGGTCGCGCTGCCGGTCGACGATGTCGTTGTGCCAGCCGAGGATGGTCTGGCCCACCAGCACGGTGAGCAGCACGACGGCGGTCTCGCGTGCCGGACGACCGGAGACGGCGGCGGCGAGGCCCATCGCGAGCGCGGTGGTGATGGCCTGCTTGGCGTGCGCCGCCTGGAGCAGCTGGACGGCGAGCAGCCCGCCGCCGAACCGGCTGTCCGTCGCGCTCGGCAGGAGCGGTCGGCCGTCCTCGGGCAGCTCGTCGAGCTCGTCGTCGAGATCCTCGTCCAGCTCCTCGTCCAGCTCCTCGACATCATCGTCCAGGTCCTCGAGGTCCTCGTCGCTCTCGGCGGCGGGGTCGAGGTCGACGTCCGGCTCGGCCGGGTCGGGCTCCTCGACGAGCTCGACCTCACCGACCTCGTCGACCTCACCGGCCTCACCGGCCTCATCGACCTCACCGGCCTCGTCGGCGGGGTCGACGTCGAGCTCCTCGTCGGTGTGCTCGTCGACCTCCGCGTCCGGGCCTGTTCCCTCCCCGGCAGAGCGACTGCGCTTCCAGCGCTGCATCCTTGCCATGGCGAGCAGTATTGACCACCGGCCGCCCGCATGGGCGCGGGCCCGCCGATCGGGCCGCCAATCCCACACGCCCGCCGGATCGCCGGCCCGGGGGCGGCCGTCGTACCCCTGTCGGGTGATCTGTCCCACAGGCCGACGGTGCCCGGGACGCACACCTCACCCGGGTTGTCAAGCCACCGTTGCCGCCCCGATTGCCGTGCTGACCTGCGCAAACGCTTTCTGGTGAGCCGTTGGGGCGTGGTAGGATAGGTGCCCTAGGAAGGGGTTTTGCTCATATGACTTTCACCGTCGGCGAAACGGTCGTCTACCCCAATCACGGGGCCGCTGTCATCGAGAACATCGAGATGCGGACGATCAAGGGCCAGGAACGGCAGTACCTCGTGCTTCGGATTGTCGCCCAGCAGGACCTCGTGGTCCGTGTGCCGGCCGACAACCTCGATCTCGTGGGTGTTCGGGATGTCGTGGACAAGGACGGGCTGGACCGGGTCTTCGGGGTGCTCCGCGCGGAGCACGTCGAGGAGCCGACCAACTGGTCGAGGCGCTACAAGGCGAACCTCGAGAAGCTCCACAGTGGCGACGTCATGAAGGTGGCCGAGGTCGTGCGCGACCTGTGGCGCCGCGAGCGCGACCGCGGCCTGTCCGCGGGTGAGAAGCGGATGCTGGCCAAGGCGCGCCAGATCCTCGTCTCCGAGCTCGCCCTGTGCGAGAACACCAACGAGGACAAGGCCGAGACCATCCTCGACGAGGTGCTCGCCAGCTAGTTCGGGTCGAGCGACCTGAGGCACCTCCTCGCCAACCATCGAAGGCGTCATACGGTGGGACTCTGATGAGCCCCGAACCGTATGACGCCTTCGACATTTCCGTCCCCGCCGCCGGGGTGGTCGTCGATGAGGGCCGTGGCGCCCTTCCGTTCCACCTGATCCACGGCGAGTCCCTGGTCGCCACCGCCGCCTGGGCGGCCGGCGAGGCCGGGATCGACCTCGTCGACCTGACCGTGGCCTGGTCGGTGCTCGCCGAGCGCGGCGACGCCCTCGTGCTGCACGACCCGCTGTGCCCGATGACGCCACCGGCCTTCCTCGCCTCCTGTGCGGACCGGGCCGCCGTCGAGGACCGGGTCGTCGTCGGCGTACGGCCGGTCACCGACACCGTGAAGGAGGTCGCGCCCGGGGCAGGTGGCGACGTCCTCGGCGCGACCGTCGACCGCGACGGACTGGTCATGGTCTGCTCGCCCGTCGTGCTGCCGCCGGCGGTCGTCGTCGACCTCCTCGGCGACGGGGAGGACCTGCCGTCGACCGACTTCGTCGCGTTGGTGGGCCTGCTGCGGGAGCGGTACGGCGACGAGCGGGTCCTGCTCGTCGAGGCCCCGCCCGAGGCCCGCCGCGTCGGCTCGGACGACGACATCGCGCTTCTGCAGGCCCTGACCGACCCTCGCTGAGCGGTAGTCCCGGGTCAAAAGCACCAGAATTCGGCGAGATCCGGTGCTTTGGCCCGGGACTACCCCAGCAGGCGCTCGGCGACCGGGAGGTCCTCGGCGAAGGTGACCTTGAGGTTGCGGGCACTGGACGGCACGGCCCGGATCGCCAGGTCCGCGCCGGGTGCGAACTCGGCGAAGGCAGCGGCGGTGTCGGTGCCCTCGAAGCCGGTAGCGCTGGCCGCGGCGTAGGCCGCCAGCAGCGGGGCCGCGCGGAACGCCTGCGGGGTCTGCACGCCGGCGAGCCGTGCCCCGGTGCCGCCCGCCGGTCCCGGGGAGCGGGGGAGCAGGCCCGGCAGGTCGAACGCGGGTACGGCGCCGCCGTGCTCGCGCGCGACGGCGATCGCCTCCTCGAACAGCTCGACCCCGGCCAGCGGGCGGGCGCCGTCGTGGATCGCGACCACGTCGACCGCGCCCGCGGCGACCCGGGGCGCGAGCAGGTCGAGCGCAGCCTGCTCGGAGGCCTGGCGGGTGGCGCCGCCGTCGATCAGCAGGACCTCGCGCTCCTCGACGACCGGTTGCACGGCCGCCGCCACCAGCGCCCGCTCGCCGGGCCGGCACACGACGACGACGGGGTCGACGCCGGGCACCTCCAGGGCGGTGCGGACGGACCGGGCGATGAGCGGCTCCCCCCGCAGGGGCAGCAGGATCTTGTTGACTTCGGCGCCGACCCGGGAGCCGCTGCCCGCGGCGAGCACGACGACGGCGGCGGTGGGAGTCGGCACGGGCGAAGCCTAGCGAGGACCGGTCGACGGCCGGCCGCGGCCGAGAGCACCTGTTTTCACGCCCGTTACACGGCGAAACGTCGCTGAGAACAGTCGCCGCCTACGTTCGCTGCATGACGGGACGCCCGGGCCACCGCGCCGCGGAGGAGTGGCAGCCGGTCTGCCGGATGGCCGAGCTGGAGGTCGATCGCGGTGTGACCGCGCTGGTGCACGGACAGGCCATTGCGATCTTCCGTACCGGTGACGACGCGGTCTACGCGCTCGGCAACCACGATCCGTTCGCGCGGCACACCGCCGGCGGGATCTCACGCGGCATCGTCGGCCGGCGGGGGGAGACCCCGTTCGTCGCGTCCGTGGCCCACCGCCACGCCTTCGACCTGCGCAACGGGCGCTGCCTCGACGACCACCACGTGACCGTCCCGGCGTATGACGTCAAGGTGGTCGAGGGCGTCGTACTCATCGGCAGCCGGAAGGTCCCCGCGGCCTGAGACCCGGACCGGTTCAGGCCGGATCAGGCGCGGGCGTGGTGCTTGCCGCGCGGCGCCTTGCGCTCGCTGGACGGCTGAGCGGCGGCACGGGCCAGCGCCCGGTCGACGAGCACGCAGAGCTCGTCGGAGACCAGCTCACGCCGCTCGAACGGCAGGTAGTGGCCCGCGTCGGGGGCGACGAGGAGCCGGGCCCCGCGGATGCCCTGGGCGATCTTGCCGGCGTGCTCGGGCGGGGTGAGCAGGTCGCGGCTGCCCACCAGCACGGTGGCCGGGACGTCGTCGAAGGCCGCGAGGTTGCCGATCCGGTCGTGCTCCATCATGTCCCTGAAGAAGCCCGCCATCGTCTCGGGCGGGGTGTGCACGAGCTGGTCGACGACGTGGCCGACGTCGCGCGGGCGCGCCGGGCGCCCGAACAGGAACCGCTTGGTGACCTGGCGCTCGATGACGGGGTACTTCTCGCGCCGGCTGAGGCTGAGCATCCGCGCCCGGTTGGCGAGCACGAACGGGAGCCGGTCGCGCAGCAGGGCGCCGGCCGCGGCCGGCAGGCCGAGGGTGACCTTCGAGAGCTCGCCGCTGGTGGTGCTGACGAAGAGCACGCCCACGATGCGCGGCATCAGGTCCGGCCGCTCCTCGGGGATGGCCGTGATGGTCATGCCGCCGACCGAGTGGCCGGCGACGACCAGCGGGCCCTGGGGTGCGTAGGTGTCGACGACGAGGCCGAGGTCGCGGGCGAGGTGCGGGATCGTCAACTGCGCCTCGGGCGCGCGGTCGGAGCGGCCGTGCCCGCGGTGGTCCCACGTGATCAGCCGGATGTCGTGGCCGTAGCGGGCGAGCAGGTCGGTGACCTGGTAGTGCCAGTCCGACTCCTCGGCGGTCCAGCAGTGCGACAGCAGCACGGTCAGCGGGGCGTCATCACGCCCGCGCACGGTCACGTGGATGCGGAGCCCGTCCTCGGTGATCACGTTGCGGTCGCTCATGCGGTCCCCCTCGACGTCGGTGTCGGAGGACCAGCCTGCCACGCCGCCCGCCGCCTGCGACAGCGTGTCGCAGGTCAGGACGCCGACGCCCCTACGACGACAGCAGCGCCGTCGCGATCGCGGCGACGCCTTCGCCGCGCCCGGTGAGGCCGAGCCCGTCCGTCGTGGTCGCCGACAGCGACACCGGCGCGCCCAGGACGCCCGACAGGGCCGCCTGGGCCTCGGCCCGGCGGGGACCGACCTTCGGCCGGTTGCCGATGACCTGGACGGCGACGTTGACGATCCGGAAGCCGGCGGCCTCGACCCGCCGGCGGGTCTCCCCGAGCAGGGCCGCGCCGCTGGCGCCGGACCACTCCGGCTCCGCCGTACCGAAATTGCTGCCGAGGTCGCCCAGCCCGGAGGCCGACAGCAGGGCGTCGCAGGCGGCGTGGGCGGCGACGTCGGCGTCCGAGTGGCCCTCCAGGACGACGTCCTCGTCGGGCCACTGGAGGCCGCCGAGGGCGAGGGGAGGGGCACCCGCGGCGCGCGGGACGAGACGGTGGACGTCGGAGCCGATCCCGACGCGCAGCCCGGTGGTGTTCACGCGCCGATCATGCCTGAGGAAGAATCGGGGTGTGAGGACCTCCCGTGCCTGGTGGGCACTGTCCGGCCTGGTGGCCGGCGCGCTCGGTCTGGCGATGAGCTATGCCGCCGCGGCACTGCTGCACGTGCGGGAGTCGCCGGTCGTCGCGGTCGCCGAGGGATTCACGGCCCTCACGCCCGGCGCCGTCGTGAAGTGGGCGATCAACACCTTCGACCGCGACGACAAGAAGGTGCTGATCGTCGGCATCCTGCTCTTCCTCGCCGTGGCGTTCGCGCTGCTCGGCCGCCTCGCCCGTCGGCGCTGGTGGGCGGCCGTCGCCGGGTACGCCGTGCTGGCCGGGATCGCCGTCGTCGCCGTGGCCACCAAGCCGACGCCCTCGCCCATCGACTTCGCGCCGGTCGTCGTCGGCCTCCTGGTCTGGGTGGTCGCGCTCGCGGTGCTCGCCGAGTGGCTGCGCAACTGGGAGGTCGTCGAGGAGGACGACCCGGCGGCCGAGCCGGCCCACACCCGTCGCCACTTCTTCGTCGCGATCGGCGGTGCGGCCGCGCTGGCCGCGGCCGCCGGCCTGGTCGGCCGGGTCGCGGGCAGTGCGCGGCGACGGGCGGAGGAGAGCCGCCGCCTGCTGCGGATCGAGGGTGTCACCGCGCCGGCCGTCCCGGACGGCGTCGCGTTCGACATCGAGAACGTGCCGCCCTGGCAGACGCCGAGCGAGGACTTCTACCTGATCGACACGACCTTCATCAAGCCCGCCATCGAGCCCGCTGACTGGTCCCTGCGCATCCACGGCATGGTCGACAAGGAGATCACGCTGACCTACGCGGACCTGGTCGAGCGTGAGCTCACCCAGGACTGGATCACCCTCAACTGCGTGTCCAACGAGGTCGGCGGCAACCTGATCGGCAACGCCTGGTGGAGCGGCGTCCGGCTGGCCGGGCTGCTCGCCGAGGCCGGTCCGCAGGAGGGCGCCGACGCGGTGCTCCAGACCTCCGAGGACGGCTGGACCTGCGGCACCCCGCTCGCCGCGCTCACCGACCGCAGCCGCAACGCGATGCTGGCCGTCGCGATGAACGGCGAGCCGCTGCCGATCGAGCACGGCTTCCCCGTCCGCACGATCGTGCCGGGCCTCTACGGCTACGTGTCGGCCACCAAGTGGGTCGTCGACATGGAGGTCACCCGCTTCGACGACATCACGGCGTACTGGACCGACAAGGGCTGGGCCGAGCAGGGGCCGGTCAAGATCGCCTCGCGCATCGACCTCCCGCACGACGGCGACGACGTCCGGGCCGGCGAGCTCCTCTGCGCCGGCACCGCCTGGTTGCAGCACACCGGCATCTCCGGCGTCCAGGTCCAGGTCGACGGCGGGCCCTGGCAGGACGCCGAGCTCGCGACGACCCCCAACGTCGACACGTGGGTCCAGTGGCGCGTGACCGTCCGGGTCGACGAGGGCGACCACCGGATCCGGGTCCGCGCCATCGACCTCGACGGCCAGGTGCAGACCGGCGCCGTCGCCGACGTGCTGCCCGACGGTGCGACCGGCTGGCACACCATCGACGTCACCGCGAAGGGATGAGGATGCAGGACTTCACCGACCGCGACGGTGGCGCCCTCGTCGTCGGCGGCTCGGGCGGTCTCGGCCGCGCGATCGCCGAGCTGCTCGAGGAGCGCGGCGCCCGGGTCGCGGTGACGCACCGCTCCCGTCCCGTCGACATCGGGGTGGCGTCGTACGGGCTCGACCTGGCGGAGACGGCCGAGGTGCCGCGGGTCGTCGGCCACGCCGCCGCCGAGCTCGGTGGCCTCCACACGGTCGTGTACGCCGCCGGCCCGCACGTGCCGATGGTCCACCTCTCCCGCGTGGCGCCGGCCGACATGGCGACCCAGCTCGCCGTCGACGCCGCCGGCTTCTTCGCCGTCGCGCACGCGGCGCTGCCGTTCCTGCGCGAGTCGCGGGGCTCGCTCACCGCCGTGACCACCGCCGCGACCACCCGCTTCCCGATCCGCGACGGCCTCTCCGCGGCGCCCAAGGCGGCCGTCGAGGCGCTGGTGCGCGGGCTCGCCGTGGAGGAGGGCCGCTACGGCGTACGGGTCAACGCCGTCGGTCCCGGCATGCTGACCGACGGCATGGCCGAGCGGCTGATCAGCAGCGGCGAGCTGGACGAGCGCGCGCTCGAGGTCACCCGCGGCAACATCCCGCTGCGCACCTTCGGCTCGGCGGCCGACATCGCCGAGGCCGTGTGCTTCCTCGCCTCGCCCCGCGCGGGCTTCATCACCGGGCAGAAGCTGGACGTCGACGGCGGCTACGGCTGCTGAGCCTGACGATGCGCGACTGACCCCGCCGGATCCCTAGACTTGCCGGGTGAGCATCCGGCTGTACGACACCGCGACCCGCGAAGTCCGCGACTTCGTGCCCCTTGTGGACGGCAAGGTCGGTCTCTACGTCTGCGGCCTGACGGTGCAGAGCGAGCCCCACGTCGGGCACGTGCGCTCCGCGGTGAACTTCGACGTGCTCCAGCGGTGGCTGCGCCACCGGGGCTTCGAGGTCACGTTCATCCGCAACATCACCGACATCGACGACAAGATCCTCACGAAGTCGGCCGAGCAGGGACGGCCCTGGTACAACCTCGCCTATGCGATGAAGATCGAGCTCGACAAGGCGTACGCCGCGCTCAACGTCGCGCCGCCGACCTACGAGCCGGCCGCCACCGGGCACATCCCCGAGATGATCGTCCTCATCGAGCGGCTCATCGAGCGCGGCCACGCCTACCCGGCGGAGGACGGCTCCGGTGACGTCTACTTCGACGTCCGGTCGTGGCCGTCGTACGGCGAGCTGACCCACCAGGGCGTCGACGACATGGAGCCCGCGGCCGACGCCGACCCGCGCGGCAAGCGCGACCCGCGCGACTTCGCCCTCTGGAAGGGCCGCAAGGACTCCGAGCCGGAGACCGCGAGCTGGCCGAGCCCGTGGGGCCGCGGCCGCCCGGGCTGGCACATCGAGTGCTCCGCGATGGCCGGCAAGTACCTCGGCGACGCGTTCGACATCCACGGTGGCGGCGTCGACCTGCGCTTCCCGCACCACGAGAACGAGCAGGCGCAGTCCCGGGCCGCGGGCGGCGCCTTCGCGTCGTACTGGATGCACAACGCGTGGATCACCACGGCCGGCGAGAAGATGAGCAAGTCGCTCGGCAACACGCTCTCCATCCCGGCGATCCTCGAGCGCTACCGCGGCGCCGAGCTGCGCTTCTACGTCGTGGCGGCGCACTACCGCTCGCACGTGGAGTTCTCCTTCGACGCCCTCGACGAGGCCGCCGTGGGCTACCGCCGCATCGAGGCCTTCCTCGACCGTGCCGGTTCGCCCGAATCCGGCGACCTGCCGGAGGCCTTCGCCGCGGCGATGGACGACGACCTCGGTACGCCGGCAGCCGTCGCCGTCCTCTACGACACCGTGCGCGAGGGCAACCGCCAGCTCGCCGCCGGCGAGGACGCCACCGCGACCGCGGGCGCGGTCGCCGCGATGCTCGACGTGCTCGGCGTGCACCCGGCCGACCCCGCGTGGGCCGGCACCGGTGGCTCCGACAGCGAGGAGCGGCTCACCGCGGCCGTCGATGCCCTCGTCGCCGGACTGCTCGAGGAGCGCACCCAGGCGCGCGCCGACAAGGACTGGGCGCGCGCGGACGCGATCCGCGACCGCATCAAGGCGGCCGGCATCGAGGTCACCGACACCCCCGACGGACCCACCTGGACGGTGAGCTGACATGACTGGGGCCTCGATTCGCCCGTCGCTCGTCCCTCGCGGCGGGCTACTCGACCACCGAGAGCAAGGACACTGACGTGGCTGGCAATTCCTCCCGCAAGGGCGCGATCCGCAAGTCGAGCAAGAGGCCGCAGGCCGGGTCCGGTGGGCAGGTCCGCCGCGGACTCGCCGGCAAGGGGCCGACGCCGAAGGCGACCGAGCGCGAGTACCACAAGGCGCACAAGATCGCGCAGGCCAAGAAGGCCGCGGAGGCCAAGCGCGGTCGTGGCGGCTCGCGCCGCAAGCCCGGCGACGCCGAGTGGATCGCCGGGCGCAACTCCGTGCTCGAGGCGCTGCGCGAGCGCGTGCCCGTCACCTCGGTGTACGTCGCCGAGGGCGCCGAGCGCGACAACCGGCTCCGCGAGGTGTTCAAGCTCGCCGCCGAGCACGGCGTCGGCCTGCTCGAGGTCAGCCGCGGCGAGCTCGACCGGCTCACCGACGGCGCGGTCCACCAGGGCCTCGCCGCAAAGATCCCGGCCTACGAGTACGCCCACCCCGACGACCTGCTGGAGCTGGCGGCCGAGGCGGGGCAGGCGCCCCTGGTCGTCGTCCTCGACTCGATCACGGACCCGCGCAACCTCGGGGCGATCGTCCGCAGCGCGGCCGGCTTCGGTGCCCACGGCGTGGTGATCCCCGAGCGGCGCGCGGCCTCGATGACGGCGGCGGCGTGGAAGACGTCGGCCGGTGCGGCCGCGCGCTGCCCGGTCGCGCAGGCGGTCAACCTCACCCGGCAGATCCAGGCCTACCAGGAAGCCGGCTGCTTCGTCGTCGGCCTGGCCGCCGACGGCGACCTGACCCTCCCGGAGCTGGTCGCCGACGCCGACCTCGCCAACGGTCCGCTCGTGGTCGTGGTCGGCTCCGAGGGCGACGGCCTCTCGCGCCTGGTGTCGGAGAACTGCGACCGCCTGCTCTCGATCCCGATGGCCGGCGTGCTCGAGTCGCTCAACGCCGGCGTCGCCGCCTCGGTCGCGCTGTACGCCATCTCCGAGGCCCGCGCTCGCCGCTGACCGGTCCGGCCCGATGACGCGCGCGTCGCTGCTCCGCCTGCTGGGGATCGTCCTCGGTGTGCTGGGCTGGGCCGTGCTGGCGCTCGCCATCGCCGCGGTCATCTTCACCGGCAGCGAGCGCACCATCGACCTCGCCAGCCACGAGGCGACGATCAGTCCCGACTTCTCGGGCGAGGTCGTGCTGCGCACCGGCCCGGTCCTGCCCGACCTGCGCGCCCCGTCGGGATCGCGCCTCGGCCTGGACATCGAGCTCGGCAAGACCGACACGACGTCGCTCCAGGAGCTCACCGCGCGGTACGCCGCCATCGCGTCCCAGCCGGAGGGCCAGGTCGCGGTGGTGGTGCGCTCGGTGCGCACGATGGCAGTGGCCGCCCTCCTCCAGGGCGCCGTGCTGGCGGCCCTGCCGTTCGCGCTGTGGCTCCTGGTCGGTGGGGAGCGGCGCCGGGCCCTGGTCGCGCAGCTGCCGTCGGCGCGGGGCGTCATCGCGGTGCTCGTCGTACTGCTGCTCCTCGTGGTGCTCGTCGCGCCACTCACCTGGGGTCGCCACGACCCACTGCCCGAGCGGTGGATCTCGCTGTCCGAGTACGTCGGCGACGAGATCCCCCTCCCCGACGAGGCCCGTGACGTCGAGATCATGGGCGACGCCACGACGGAGGAGACCAAGCGCCTGGTCGCCAGCGCGGTCAGCAGCTACCAGCAGGGGCAGGCGTTCTACTCGAAGGCCGCGGACGACGCCGCCGACCTCGACCTGCGCGAGCCGGGGGACGACGAGAGCGTCGCCGTGCTGGTCTCCGACCGCCACCTCAACGTCGGCATGGACGCCGTGGCGCGCGCGATCGCGGACCGGGCGGGCGCGACGGCGGTCCTCGACGCGGGCGACGACACCTCGACGGGGGAGCGCTGGGAGGCCTTTTCCCTCGACTCCGTCTCGGCCGCCTTCGACGACCTCGACGAGCGCTGGGCGGTCGCGGGCAACCACGACAACGGCACCTTCGTCCGCAGCCACATGAGCCAGCTCGGCTGGCGCTACTTCGACGGCGAGGTCCTCGACGGCCCCGGTGGGTCGCGGATCCTCGGCGTCGACGACCCGCGCTCCAGCGGACTGGGCAACTGGCGCGACGAGAAGGGCCTGACCTCGGCCGAGGTCGCCGAGCGGCTCACCGACGCCGTGTGCGCCGCCGACGAGGACGGCGACCGGGTGAACACCCTGCTCGTCCACGACGCCGACTTCGGCGACCAGGCCCTCGAGCGGGGGTGCGTCGACCTCGTCGTCGGTGGCCACGTCCACGTCGAGGAGGGACCCACCGCCGTCACCGCGACCGACGGGCGGGTGGGCTGGACCTACACGGTCGGTACGACGGGCGGGGCGGCGTACGCCATCGCCATCGGCAGCAAGCTGCGGCGGGCCGCGAACCTCGCCCTGATCACCTATCGCGACGGCCGTCCCGCCGGCATCCAGTCGGTCACCCTCCAGACCAACGGCCGCTACGACGTGGGGGAGTGGACCGAGCTCACCTACGGGTCACCCACGGACGAGGGTGCCGCCCCCAGCCAGCGCGACTAGGTTGCTCGCATGGCCACCACCGTCGACCGTCTGCTGCCCACCGAGGAGGCCGAGGAGCTGCTCGCCCTCGCCCGGGAGATCGCCACGAAGGAGCTCGCGCCGCAGGTCGCGGAGGCCGAGGAGGCCGCGGTGTTCCCCGAGGCGGCCTACCGGCTGCTGGGCAAGTCGGGCCTGCTGAGCCTGCCCTTCGACGAGGAGTACGGCGGCGGGGGCCAGCCCTACGAGGTCTACCTCCAGGTCGTCGAGGAGATCGCCACGGCCTGGCCGAGCGTGGGCGTCGGCACCAGCGTGCACGCCCTGACCGCGACCGTCGTCGCGGCCAACGCCTCGGCCGAGGTGCGCGACGCCTGGCTGCCGCGGATGCTGTCCGGCGACTGGCTCGGCGCCTACTGCCTGTCCGAGCCGCAGGCCGGCTCCGACGTGAGCGGCATCCGCACGGCCGCCGTCCGCGACGGCGACGACTACGTCCTCAAGGGCACCAAGCAGTGGATCTCCAACGGGTCCTGCGCCGACTACTACATCCTCTTCGCCCGCACGTCCGAGGACCCGAAGCGCGGCCTGTCCGCATTCGTCGTGCCCGACGGCACCGCCGGGATGAGCTTCGGTGCCCCCGAGAAGAAGATGGGCCTGCACTGCGACGTCACCACGCAGGTCCTCTTCGGCGGCGCCCGGGTCCCCGCCGGCCAGCTCGTCGGCGAGGAGGGCGCGGGCATGCGGGTGGCCCTGTCGGCGCTCGACGCGGGCCGGCTCGGCATCGCCGCCGTCGCCACCGGGATCGCCCAGGGCGCGCTCGCCTACGCGGTGGAGTACGCCAAGGAGCGCGAGCAGTTCGGCCGGCCGATCGGCGAGTTCCAGGGCATGCAGTTCCTGCTGGCCGACATGGCGGCGGAGGTGGAGCGCGCGCGGGCGTCGTACCTCCACGCGGCGCGGCTCAAGGACGCCGGCCGCCCGTTCTCCCGGCAGGCCTCGATCGCCAAGCTCACCGCCACCGACGCCGCGATGCGGGTCACGACCGACGCCGTGCAGGTGCTCGGCGGCAACGGCTACACCCGCGAGTACCCCGTCGAGCGGATGATGCGCGACGCCAAGGTCACCCAGATCTTCGAGGGGACCAACCAGATCCAGCGCATGGTTATCGGACGTGATCTCCTCAAGTGAGTTTGGCGAGCCCTCTCCGTGGGAGGGTGATCCTGAAAATTCGCTGAGGGTGACTCGGGACCTCCCCACCATCCCCTGAAAGGGAATCTCATGGCACAGCTCGGGAAGGGCCTTCTCGGCCGTCTCGTCGGAGCGGGCGTTGCGATCCTCGTCGCGGTCGGCATCGGTCTCGTGGTGAACAAGGTCCAGGAGAAGGACGCCGAGGGCGACGCGCCCAAGGTCGGCGAATGCGTGAACATGACGGGCTCGAGCGTGAGCGCCAACCACGAGGAGATCAGCTGCGACGACGCGCTGGCGACGTACAAGATCGTCAGTGACGACGGCAAGTGTGGTGAGACCGAGCTGAACTACACGATCTCGCTCGGTACCGAGGACACGGGCAACGTCGCCGACCTCTGCCTGGCCCTCAACGCGGCCAAGGGCGACTGCTTCCAGGAGAGCGGCGTGACCAGTCCCGCCAAGAAGGTCGAATGCGCCGCCACCAAGGGCGAGGCGTCAACGGTCAAGGTGGCGAGTGTCGGCAAGTCCGGCGGCAAGTGCGCCAACCCCGCTCAGCCGTGGGAGTTCGAGAAGCGCAACATCCTGCTCTGCCTGGCGCCGAACGCCTGACGGGCTCGCGTCGTACCGGACGCAATGGCCGTGGATCCGGGTGATCCGGAACCACTTGGTCTGGTACGACGCGAGCACCCTAGGCTGGGCTCCTGCAATCCCCGGTTGGTCTGCCGGCAGGGCCCGCCTGACTTTGAATCAGGACAAGCGACGTAGGTTCGACTCCTACCCGGGGAGCTCGGCTCCTGGCCGGACGTGGCCCCCGGGTGGGGGGCCACGTCTCGTCGCCTCGGTCAGGTCAGCGCTTGACGGCACCGGTCGGGGCACTCGTCCTCGACAGCGTGCGGTAGCCGGCCTTCGAGCCGGTGACCACGACGCGGATCCGCTGGCCGACCACGGCGCGGGTCGGTCGGTAGGACCGGGCCGTCGCGCCCGGGATGGTGCGACCGTTGGCCGTCCAGCGGTAGGTGAGCCGGGTGCCGGCGGTCCAGGTGCCCACCGCGGCGCTCAGCGTGCGGCCCACCTTGGCCGTGCCACTGATCACCGGGGTGCGGCCGGCGAGGGTGCCGAGGGCCACTGTGGTGCTGAAGGCGCTGGTCACCGTGGCCGGTACGGCGCCGCTCAGCTCACCCGTGACGGACACCTTGATCCGCCGACCGGCCTGGGCCGCGCCGACCGTCAGGGTGGAGGACCGGCCGAGCACCTGGCCGGCACTGTTGCGCCACTCGTACGAGAGCGTCGTGCCCGCCGGCCAGGCGCCAGTGGTCCGCACCGAGAGCCGCGACCCGACCGCGACGTTGCCGGACACCGACACGGCGCTCGGAGCGGCCACGGCCGTCGGGGCGGTCCAGGTCGTGGTCGCCGGGGCGCTGGTGAAGGCGCCGTTCGTGGTCGCCACGCTCAGGGTGTAGGTGTGCCCGGGCAGCAGGCCGCTGAGCTCCTCCTCGGTCAGGAAGGTCTCGCTGGTGACCGGCTCACCGCCGGCCTGGTCCTGGAGGGAGATCCGGTAGGTCACCGAGTCCTCCGTGGCGCCCCCGGTGCCGGCAGCCGCGGTCCAGGAGGCCAGGAGGGTGCCGGCGTCCCACTCGGAGGTCGTGGCCGCGAGTCCGGTCGGCGCGGGCGGAGCCTCGAGGGCGTGCAGCTTCTTGGTGGTCGACAGCGTCTCGCCCGTGTCGGGGTCGGTGACGTCGTGGTCCATGGCGGCGTAGAGACGCCCGCTGGGATCGACGGTGGCGAGGGAGACCCAGCCGCTTCCCCCGAGGCTGGCGGCCGGAGCCGGGTCGTCCTCCGTGTACGACGTGAGCCGGTCGACGTCGTAGGCCGAGACGCCGGTGCCGGGGAGGTAGACCGTCCCGCCGTCGGGCGAGACCGCGACGGAGAAGACCGGGTAGTCGATCGGGACGTAGAGATCGGTGTCGGGGCCGATGACGTTGAGGCCGTACTCCTGCGGGCCGTCCTCGACGTTGCGGAAGGTGGTCACGTAGACCAGTCCGTTGACCTCGTCGACGTCCATCCCGGTGACGCCCTCGTCGGCGCCACCGTCGGGGCCGAGCACCACCTTCGGGCCGACGACGTCGCCGTCGACCATGCGCAGGGTCGCCTGCGTCCCCTGCCCGACGTAGTCCGAGCCGGCGACGACGACCTGGCTCGACTCGCCGTCGGGGAGGAGTCCGAGACGCTCCGGAGAGATCGAGTCGCCGAGGGAGACCTCGCCGCCGCCGAGCAGCCGCAGGGTCGCGGTGTCGTTCAGCGAGGTGGTGACGTAGGTGTCCGCGCCGTCCGAGGCGACGTCGAAGACGTTGCCGGGGCCGAGGCCGGCCGAGGCGGTCACCGTCATGGTCGCGGTGTCGATCGTCCAGCGGTGGCCGCCGGCCCCGTTCTCGGGGGCCTCCTGGTCCGTACGGGTGCCGATCACCTGGAGCGTGCTGCCGTCGGGGCTGGCGCTGACGGCGGTGGGCCAGGCGCCGGAGCCGAGGGAGATCTTCTCGCCCGAGCCCGCTGCCTCGACGTAGCCGTCGAGCTGGTCGAACTGGTAGTCGCCATCGAGGTCGACACCGACGTAGCCGACGGCGTACAGGTCGTCGGCGGTGGCGACGAGGTCGGTCGGGGTGAAGTCGACCGTCCGGGGGAAGTCGGCGAGGTCGGCGGCGTGGGCCGGCCCGAGGCAGGCGAGGCCGGCGGTGACGACGGCGGCGGTGGCGATGCCCGCGCCGACCCGTCGGGTGCGAGGCAGGTGTGCCCGAGGTACGTGCATGTGTGTTCCTTCGTCCGAGGGCGCTGTCGTGGGCCCGTGCACCGACTCTTTCGGCGCGGACGCCGGAATGTGTGTCCTTATCCGGCCATGGCAGGAAGTGGCCAGCCCGGATCCGGATCGACCGGGTGGGGCACGGCGCCGCCACCACCTCCGTGCCACGATCGACCCATGTCTCACGACCGGTTCGGGCAGGTCGGACAGTCCGCCCTGGACCTGCTCGCCGTCGCGCTGCGGACCCGGGCGGGCACGGTGCCGGAGCTGGCTGCCCTGGCGGTGCGCGAGGAGGCGGTCGTTCGGCACGACCTCGCGCAGCTCGAGGCCGAGGGGTATGTCGTCCTGCGGGGGGACCACCTGCGGTGCGCGGCTCCCGCCGCCGTGGTCGCGGAGGTGGTACGGCGCCGGGCGGACGGCCTCGCCGGCGACCTCGTCGCGGGGCTCGCGGACCTGGCCGAGATCGTCGGACGCCTGCCCTCGCTGGCCGAGGAGTGGGAGACCGCGAATCCCGGCCACCCCGCGTGGGACGTCGAGCTCTTCCACGGTCCCGAGGCGGTCGTCGACCTGTGGCACGCGCGGCAGGCGCGCGAGGTCCTCAGGCGCACCGATGTCGTGCTGCCCGACGCCACGGGCCTCTTCGTCGCGGATCGGGCGATGCAGGAGGTCTGGCACGAGGCCAGCCGGGGCGAGGGCCGGCACGCCCGCGTGATCGCCTCGATCGCGGACGCGACCCACCCCGACGCCCAGGAGCGGCTCGCGCAGGAGTTGGCCGGCGGCGTCCAGATCCGGCTCCTCGCCGACCCGCCCAGCTGGTTCTGGGTGGCCGACGCCACGACGGTCGCGCTCCCGGTGGTGTGGGGCGAGCGGTGGCCGACGTCGGTCATGGCGGTGCGCGACCGCTCGGTCGCGGCCATGGCGGACTGGCTGTTCGAGCGGATGTGGGAGCGCGCGGTCCCGGTGCACAGTGGTGGCGCCGGTTGGCACGCGCTGCTCGCCCTGATGAGCAGCGGCGCGACGCTCGAGGCGGCCTCGCGGGCGCTGGGCCTGTCCGAGCGCACGGGCCGCCGCCGCCTCTCCGAGGCGATGTCGCACTACGGCGTGGGCTCGATGCTCGAGCTGGGCGTCGCCTGGGCGACCGCTCGACCCGACTGAGCCCGAGGCTCGAACCGGTGGCCGGCCGGTGCCTACCCGACGGACTCGTCGAGGATCGCCGCGACCTCCGGGGACGCGTAGAACGGCGCGAGCCGCTCCCGCACGAGGCGCTCCAGGTCGCCGTTGTCGTGGGCGACCGCGACGGCGACCGATGCCATCGAGGTGGCCTGGGCGACGAGCGCGTCGCGGTCGAGGCCGAGGTCGGTGGCGAACGCGGTGGCGGGGTGGTCGCCGTAGATCCGCCAGAACGCCTCGACGAGGGCGTCGGCCAGCGCCAGCACCGGCTCGCTGGTGGCGCCCGAGATGGCGACGTCCTGCAGCAGGCCGGCGGTCTGGTGGACGTCCGTGCGCTTCGCGGCGTCGCGCAGGTGGGGGATCGGGCGGTCGGCGTACAGGTCGTAGACCTCGAGGACGGCGGCCCGTGCCGCCGGGTCCTTGAGGGTCTCGACGAGGACGCGGTTGAGGCGCCGCGTCGCGAAGGTCGCGCCCATCCCGAGGACGCCCTCGATCTGCTTGTCGGCGGCACCGGCGACCACACCGGCCGCCCCCACGCCCAGCGCCACCAAGGCGCCGAGGCCCGGGATCCTCTCCGCCGCGGCCCGGTTCGACTGCAGCACCTCGCCGACGAGGCGGCCGACGAAGCGCGAGGCAAGGCTCGAGGCGAGCGGGCTGGCGCTCACGTCGTCGAGCAGTCGCGCCAGGAGGTCGGTGCGCGAGAGGACCTCCGCGGCGATCCGTTCGACGTCCTCGCGGGAGACCACCTCGCCCAGCGTGTACGACGCCTCGGGGCCGTCGTACACGACGTCGGCGACCATCGTGACGATCGTGCTGGCGCCCGTGCTGGCCGGGACGGTGGCGAGGGCCTCACGGACGATCTGCTTCGCCCGCGCGGCGTCGACGAGGTCGGCCAGGGTGATCCGGGACTCCAGGTCGAGGAGGGCCCGGAGGTCGCGCTCGACCATGCCGGGCAGCTCGTCGCCGGTGAGCCGGCCGACCAGCCAGGCCACCTGGGCGTCGAGGAGGCGATCGGCCAGCGGGGCGTTCGTCATGGGGCGAGGGTAGTGCGCTCCCGGGCCGTTGCCGCCACACTGGGCCAGCCCGACCGGAGGCCACAGGAGGCAATGACATGACCACGCTGGACATCACCGACGGCATCGCGGTGCTCACGATCGGCGACGACGAGAACCGGTTCACCCTCGCCTGGCTGGACGAGGTCGAGGCGGCGCTCGACCGGGTCGTCGAGGCAGGGACGCCGCTGGTGACCACCGGCGGGGGCAAGTTCTTCTCCAACGGGCTCGACCTCGACTGGGCGATGGCGAACCCCGAGGAGTTCGGCGGCTACGCGCAGCGGGTCGAGCGCCTGCTCGCGCGCTTCCTCGCGCTGCCGGTCCCGACCGTGGCGGCCGTCAACGGGCACGCGTTCGGTGCCGGCGCGATGCTCGCGCTCGCGCACGACTGGCGGGTGATGCGGGCGGACCGCGGCTTCTTCTGCCTGCCCGAGGTGGACATCCGGATCCCGTTCACGCCCGGCATGGCGGCGCTGATCCAGGCCCGCCTCACGCCGCGGTCCGCGGTCGACGCGATGACGACCGGCGCGCGCTTCGGCGGGCCCGAGGCCGAGGCTGCCGGGATCGTCGACGCGACGGCCGCCGAGGAGGGCCTGCTGGCCGACGCCGTCGCGCGGGTCGCCCCTCTCCAGGGCAAGGACGTCGCGACGCTCGAGTCGATCAAGTCGACGATGTTCGCGCCGGTGCTCGAGCTGCTCCGGGGGACCTCGGCCTAGCCGTCAGGCCGAGCGGCGCAGCTCCATCGGGCGCCCGTCGGGCGTCAGGTAGGCGCCGTCGTCGAACAGGATCACCCCGTTGCACAGGCGGCACCAGCCCTGCTCGCTGTGGTCGGACGTCACGTGGGCGGTGCAGCAGTCGGCGTCGCCTGCGGACGGGCACTGCGGGCTGTGGTCGCACATCGTCGTGCTCCCTTCGGTCGGTCGGTTGTCTCTCTTCCGTGATACGCCTGATCGGCCGGGATCGCACCCGCTTTCGCCGAACTGTGGAAAGCGTGTGGCCGGATGTGGTCCCGGGGTGGGGAAAACCCCACCCCGCACTGGCGGTGCAGGCCCATCGTGGCCGGGGCGCGGCGTTCCTAGCGTCGGAGTCATCCGATCCGACGACTCCCAGGAGCACCGCATGACCACCAGCCCCACCGCCACGGCCCTCGCCGTGCACGGCCTCACCCGCACCTACGGCACCGGCGACGCCACGATCTCCGCCCTCGCTGGCATCGACCTCGAGTTCCGCCGCGGCACCTTCACCGCGGTGATGGGCCCGTCCGGCTCCGGCAAGTCCACCTTCCTGTCCTGCGCGGCCGGCCTCGACCGGCCCACCTCCGGCCGGGTCCTCATCGGCGACGAGGACGTCACCGACTGGGACGAGGACCGTCGTACCCGCCTGCGCCGGGAGCGGATCGGCTTCGTCTTCCAGGGCTTCCACCTGCTGCCCTACCTCTCGGCCACCCAGAACGTCGCGCTGCCGGCCCGGCTCGCCGGCCACCGGCCCGACCGCGCCAAGGTCCGCCACCTGCTCGAGCGGGTCGGCCTCGGCGACCGCGCGCACCACCTGCCGGGCAGCATGTCCGGCGGCCAGCAGCAGCGGGTCGCGATCGCGCGGGCGCTGGTGACCGACCCCGAGGTGGTCCTCGCCGACGAGCCGACCGGCGCCCTCGACAGCGCCACCGCCCGCCAGATCCTCGCCCTGCTGCGCTCCAGCGTGACGGAGATGGGCCAGACCGTGGTGATGGTGACGCACGACCCCGTCGCGGCGTCGTACGCCGACGAAGTGGTCTTCCTCGTCGACGGCCGCGTCGCGGGACGGATGACCCACCCCACCGCCGACGCGGTCGCCGGCCAGATGGCGCACCTCGACGACCTGGTGGTGGCCCGATGAACTCCCTGGCCCTGCGCAGCCTGCGCCAGCGGCCGTTCGCGGCGACCGCCACCTTCCTCGCGGTCCTGCTCGGCACGGTCCTCATCGGCTCCTTCGCCACGCTGGCCGAGTCGTCCTCCGCCGCGAGCGGCACCGACGCCGACACCCTCGTCATCCTGGGCGCCGTGGTCGGTGGCTGGGGCTCGATGATCGTGCTCTTCTCCGTCGCCTCGACGGTCGGCATCACCACCCACCAGCGGGCCGGCGAGATCGGCCTGCTCCGCACGGTCGGGGCCACCCCGCGCCAGGCCCGGCGGCTCGTGGTCCGCGAGACGGCCGCCGTGACGACCCTCGCCGCGCTGCTCGGCGCGCTCGTCGCGAGCGTCACCGGCCACGCCCTGTTCGACCTGGTCCGATCCGGCGGGCTCGTCGCCGACGCCACCGTGTACGACGCCGGCCCGGCCTCCGTCGGCGCCGCCGCCGTGCTGGTGCTGGTCGCCGCCGGCGTGGCCACCTGGGTGGCGGCCCGGCGCGCGACCCGCGGCCCCGCGGGCGTCCTCCTCCGGGAGGCGGCCGCGGAGCAGGGCCGGATGCGCTGGTGGCGGGTCCTCGCCGCCGTCGTCCTCGTCGGCTACGGCATCGCGATGGCCGTGATCACCGTCGCGGTGACCGCGCACGACGAGGACCCCTACGCCGCGATGTCCACGAGCGGGTCGAGCTCGATCCTCGTCGGCGTCGGGCTCGCCGTGCTGGCACCGGTGCTGCTGCGGTGGTTCGCCGCTCCGGCCGGCCTGCTGGTCGGCCGGGCGGGCGCGAGCGGGCACCTGGCGTCGTACAACACGGCCCGGAGGGCGCACCTGCTCGCCGGCGTGCTCGCGCCGGTGCTGGTGCTGACCTCGGCCGCCGTCGGGACGCTGCTGCTGGTGGACATCGACGCCCGCACCCTCCCGGCCGGCAACCCCGACAGCGACACGATCACGCTGCTCAACAACGTCGTCGTCGGCATGCTGTCGCTGTTCGCCGCGATCATGGTGGTCAACGCGTTCGTCGCGGCGATCGCGCACCGTCGCGACGAGCTGCAGCGGCTGCGCCTGATCGGCGCCACCCCGCGCCAGGTCGAGCGGTCCGTCGTGGCCGAGGCGGCGATCGTCGCGGCGATCGGCGTCGTGCTCGGCACCCTCGCCGCCCTGACGACGGTCGTGCCCTTCGCGATCGCCCGGCACGAGGGCGCGGTCCCGGACGGCGGGCTGTGGCTGGTCCCGGCCGTCGTGGCGGGCGTCGTGGCGCTCACCCTCTGCGCCGCCCGCACGTCCGTGCGCGCACAGGTGGTCGGACGATGACAGACTTCACGACGATGCAGATCCTCGCGCCGGTCCGACTCGGGCGGCCGTTCGAGCTCACCGCCGACGGCCTCCTCGACCGGCTGCGCCTGACCCTGGTCTCCGCGGCGTACGCCGCCTCCTTCGTCCCGAGCCTGGCCCTCGCGATCCTGACCGTCCTCTGCCTGGCGCTCGGGCCGGCGCTGGGGCTGGGGATCCTGCTCGCCCAGGCCGTCGTACCGGCGACGGCGGGGCTCACGGCCCTGCACCGCCGGGTCAGCGGTCGCCTGCTGGACGAGGAGATCACCCCCGGCTACGCCCGCTCCGGCGAGGTCGCCGCCCTGGTGCGACCGGTGCGCTGGATGCGCGACCCGGCGCGGTGGCGCAATGTCGGCTTCCTGTGGTTCTCGGCGTCGGGCGGCTTCGCGATGTCGCTGCTGCCGGTGGCGCTGCTGACCCTGCCGGTCACCTGGCTGATCCTCGCCGTCACCGCCTCCGGCTGGATCTGGCTGCTCCTGCTGGTCCTCAGCGGCCCGGCCCTCGTGGCGTGGTGGTTCGTCACCCCGCCGCTCGTCCGGGCACGGGCGCTGGCCGAGCGGGCGATGCTCGGCGACTCGCGGGTCACCCGGCTCGAGCAGCGCGTCGAGCAGGTCGAGGAGTCGCGGGCGGAGACGCTCGACCACAACGCCGCCGAGGTGCGACGCATCGAGCGCGACCTCCACGACGGCGCCCAGGCCCGGATCGCGTCGGTCGGCATGAACGTCGGCCTCGCCGAGAAGCTCGTCCGCACCGACCCCGACGCCGCGGCGGCCCTGCTGCGCGAGGCCCGCGAGACGACCATGGACGCGCTCGACGACCTGCGCAGCGTGGTCCGCGGCATCCACCCCCCGGTGCTGGCCGACCGGGGCCTCGCCGGCGCGGTCCAGGCGCTCGCGCTCGCCCTGCCCGTCCCCACGTCGGTGGCCGTCGAGGTCCCGCGGCTGCCGGCGCCGGTCGAGTCGGCGGCGTACTTCGCGGTCGCGGAGTGCCTCGCCAACACCGTCAAGCACGCGGCTGCGAGCCGGGCCTGGGTCACCGGCAGGTACGACGGCGACCGGCTCCGGATCACGGTCGGCGACGACGGCCGCGGGGGCGCCGACGCCACGGGCTCCGGGCTCGCCGGTGTCGCGCGGCGGCTGGACGCCTTCGACGGCGACGTCCGGGTGCTGAGCCCGGCCGGGGGACCGACCCTGGTGGAGCTGGAGGTGCCGTGCCGGACAGCCTGACGGAGCAGCCGTTGCGGGCGGTGCTCGCCGAGGACCAGGCCCTCCTGCGGGTGGGCCTGACCCGGATCCTCGAGGCCGGCGGCATCGAGGTCGTCGAGGCGGTGGACAACGCACCCTCGCTGGCCCGGGCGCTGGCCCGCGAGGACATCGACATCGCGGTGGTCGACGTACGGCTCCCGCCGACGCACACGACCGAGGGCCTCGAGGCGGCGACCGCCGTCCGCGAGGCCCGCCCGGCGTTCCCGGTGCTGGTGCTGAGCCAGTGGGTGGAGCCGCTCTACGCCCGACAGCTGCTGGCCGGGGGAGAGGGCTCGATCGGCTACCTCCTCAAGGACCGGGTCGCCGACGTCGACGCCTTCCTCGCGGCCGTGCGGCAGGTCGCCGATGGCGGCACCGTGCTCGACCCGGAGGTCGTCGCCGCCCTCGTCTCCGCGCGCAGCCGCCCCCTCGACCGGCTCACCGACCGGGAGCGCGAGGTGCTCACGCTGATGGCCGAGGGCCGCTCCAACGCGGCGATCGCGGCCCGGCTGGTCGTCACCGAGAAGGCCGTCGGCAAGCACACCAACAACATCTTCGCCAAGCTCGACCTGCCGCAGGCGTCCGACGACAACCGCCGCGTGCTGGCGGTGCTGGCCTGGTTGGACGGCCGCTGACCGGGTCCGATTACTGTGACGGGGTGACTGAGCAGCTGACCGTCATCGTCCTCGCCGCCGGCGGGGGCACCCGGATGAAGTCGAAGACCCCGAAGGTGCTCCACCGCATCGCGGGGCGCTCCATGATCGGCCACGTGCTCACCGCGGTCGGCTCGCTCGAGCCGACCCGCGTGGTCACCGTCGTCGGCCACCAGCGCGAGCTGGTCGCCCCGCACGTCACCGAGGTCCGCTCCGACACCGTCCTGGCGGTGCAGGAGGAGCAGCTCGGCACCGGCCACGCCGTGCGCGTCGCCCTCGAGGCCCTCGACGCGCCGCCGAGCGAGGGCACAGTCCTCATCGCGTACGGCGACACGCCGCTCCTCGCGGGCGAGACGCTCCGGGCGTTCGCCGACTTCCACCGGGCGGCCGGCGCGGCCGTCAGCATCCTCAGCGGCATCGTCGCGAACCCCCACGGCTACGGCCGGATCGTGCGCGACGAGGCCGGCACCGTGCAGGCGATCGTCGAGGAGAAGGACGCGACCGAGGAGCAGCGGGCGATCACGGAGATCAACTCCGGCATCCTCGCCTTCGACGCCGCCTTCCTCGCCGACGCGATCGGCCGGATCGGTAACGACAACGCGAAGGGCGAGTACTACCTCACCGACGCGATCGCGCTGGCCCGCGAGGCCGACCTGACCGTCGCCGCGCACGCCGTCGAGGACGCCCTGCAGACCGAGGGCGCCAACGACCGCGCCCAGCTCGCCGAGCTCGGCCGCGAGCTCAACCGCCGCATCGTCACCCGCTGGATGCGCGAGGGCGTCACCGTCATGGATCCGGCGACCACGTGGATCGACGCCGACGTCGTACTGGCGCAGGACGTGACGATCCTGCCCGGCACCCAGCTGCTCGGCGCGACCGTCGTCGCCGAGGACGCGGTCATCGGCCCCGACACCACCCTCGAGGACTGTGAGATCGGCGCCGGCGCGCGGGTCGTACGGACCCACGGGCAGCTCGCGGTCATCGGCGCCGGCGCGACCGTCGGCCCGTTCGCCTACCTGCGCCCCGGCACCGAGCTCGGTGCCAAGGGCAAGATCGGCACCTTCGTCGAGACCAAGAACGCGAAGATCGGCGAGGGAGCGAAGGTCCCGCACCTCTCCTACGTCGGCGACGCGGAGATCGGCGAGGGCAGCAACATCGGCGCCGGCACGATCTTCGCCAACTACGACGGCGTCAACAAGCACCGCACCAAGGTCGGCCGGCACGCGAAGACCGGCTCCAACAACACCTTCGTCGCCCCGATCGAGATCGGCGACGGCGCCTCCACCGGCGGCGGGACCGTCGTGCGCCGCAACGTCCCCGCCGGGGCGCTCGCGGTCAGCACCTCACCCCAGCGCAACCTCGAGGGCTGGGTGCTGAGCCGGCGGGCCGGCACCGCCCAGGGGGACGCCGCGGCCGCCGCGCTGGCCGCCCAGACCGGTGAACAGTCCGAAAACACGCAGGGACTTGGGGACGACCCCGCCGAGCAGGCAGAATCCTAGGCAGCACCTTCGCCGACCAGGGGAGTCACGCGCGTGAGCGGTCTGAAGAAGACGACAGAGAAGAACCTGATGGTCTTCTCCGGCCGGGCACACCCCGAGCTGGCGGCCGAGGTCGCGACGATCCTGGGCCAGCAGCTGGTCCCGACCGACGCGCGCGAGTTCGCCAACGGCGAGATCTACATCCGCTACGAGGAGTCGGTCCGCGGCTGCGACGCCTTCGTCATCCAGAGCCACACCACTCCGATCAACGAGTGGATCATGGAGCACCTGATCATGGTCGACGCGCTCAAGCGCGCCTCCGCCAAGCGGATCACCGTGGTCATGCCGTTCTGGGGCTACAGCCGCCAGGACAAGAAGCACCGCGGCCGCGAGCCGATCTCGGCCCGCCTCATGGCCGACCTCTTCAAGACCGCCGGGGCCGACCGGATCATCACCGTCGACCTGCACGCCGACCAGCTCCAGGGCTTCTTCGACGGCCCCGTCGACCACCTGATGGCGCTGCCGGTGCTGACGGACTACATCAAGGAGAAGTACGGCGACCAGGAGCTCGCCGTCGTCTCCCCGGACGCCGGCCGGATCAAGGTCGCCGAGCGCTGGGCGGCCCGCCTCGGCGGCGCCCCGCTGGCGTTCATCCACAAGACGCGGCGTACCGACGTCGCCAACGAGGTCGTCGCCAACCGCGTCGTCGGTGACGTGAAGGGCAAGATCTGCGTCCTCACCGACGACATGATCGACACCGGCGGCACGATCGTGAAGGCCGCCGACGCCCTCATGGCCGACGGTGCCGCGGGCGTGATCATCGCCGCGACCCACGCGATCCTGTCCGACCCCGCCGTCGACCGGCTGAAGAACAGCGTCGCCACCGAGGTCGTCATCACCAACACGCTGCCGGTCGCGCCGGAGAAGCAGTTCGACAAGCTGACCACGCTGTCGATCGCGCCGCTCGTCGCGCGGGCCATCCGCGAGGTGTTCGAGGACGGGTCCGTCACGAGCATGTTCGACGGGCACGCGTAGCGGAATCGCCGTTCCGAATTGCTGCGGTTTGGGACCAATCCGCAACATTTCGGGGCTGGGGCCTGCAGTTCGTGCCCAACCGGCGCACCCTGCGGGCCTGGCCTCACGCCTCGTCGAGCGACCTCACGAACGCCCCGAACCCCGGCAGCGTGAACCGCACCAGACCGTGGCCGACGGGCTCGATCACGCCCTTCTCGATGAGGCGCTCGCGCGGGTCGCTGATGGCGCGGCTGTCCCTGCCCATCGCCGCCGCGATCTGCGCCCGGGTCACGTTGCCCTCGCCCGCTGACGCCATCGCGACGAGGAAGGCCTGCTCGGTCGGCGTGGCCGCTCCCCAGCGGGCGCGATGCATCGCGTTCAGCTGGGTCCGGGCGTGCGGGACGCCGCGGCGTACGTCGTCGGCGGTCAGGACGGCGCCGGCGGCGGGGGAGGCGGCGTCCCAGGTCGTGTTGCCCAGCAGCTGCAGCAGGTAGGGATGGCCGCGGGCCTCGTCGGTCACGAGGGTGAGTGCGTCCTCGGCCCAGCTGACGCCCTCGGCCTCGGCGGTGCGGACCAGGGCGGCGCGGGCGTCGGTGGGGGCGAGGAGGTCGAGCGGGATGAACGAGCTGCGCTCCCCGAAGGTCGCCGCGCGGGTGATCGCCTCCGGTGTGACCGGGAGGCCCGCGGTGATGATGCTCAGCGGGACCGCGTCCGGCGCCCCGTCGAGGTTCTGCCACGCGTTGAGGAGTACGGCGAGCTCGCCCGGGTCGGCGGCGTGGAGCTCGTCGAGGAACACGAGCAGGCCGGCTCCGCCATGTGCGCGGACCAGGCGGGCGGCCTCGCCCAGCAACTCCTCGAGGGCCAGGATCGGCGTCGACACGGCGGCCGTCTCGCGGCGGCCGAGCTCGGCCTGGACCTTGGCGCCCGGTACGCCGAGCTCGATCGTGAGGCCCTCGAGCCGGGTGGCCCGGCCCGGGTCGCCCAGCGCGTCGTGCCGGGCGAGCGCGCCACGGACGCGCTCGGCCAGCTCCGGGAGGAGCCGCTGGTCGCGGGCGCAGGCGACCCACACGGACACGAATCCCAGGCTGGCGGCCTCGGCCTCGGCCGCGCGCAGCAGGGACGTCTTGCCGAGCCCGCGCGGGGCGTGGAAGACGAGCAGCGGGCCGGCGAGCTCGCCGTACGTCGACACCCGGGCGAGGCGGTCCTGGATACGACGGCGCTCGGCTGTGCGCCCGGCCAGGAAGCGGGGCGACTGGCCGGGTGTGAAGGGATTGGCGGGCGAAGGAGCCATGGCGTCGATACCTTCCGATACTTTCCGGAAGTATAGCCGGGTATCGACCGGGCCGGGGGGGAGCGCGAGTCGCGAGGGTCAGGCCAGTGCCGGCACCAGGGCCGTGCCCTCCCCGGAGACCAGGGCGGGGTCCGGGCGGCGCCCGGACGCGATCATGAGCAGCTCCTGCATCGGCCCCTCGATGGTCGGCCCCTCGCCGCGGGTCCACGCCACGTCGGTCGCGACCATCCGCACGCTCCGCACGAGCCTCCGCGTGCCCATCAGCGGAGCGAGGCGTCGTACCCGGTCGGCGGCGACGGCCGCCGCCTCTGGTGGCATCTCGTGGGGTCGCCCCAGCGGGCGGACGATGTCCTGGTGGTGGAGCAGCGCGTCGATGAGCGGCTCCACGGTGGTCGTCGTCGGCACGTGGCGGGTGCTCGTGGCGAAGCGGTCGAAGTCGGCGAGGATGCTCTCCCGCGTCTCGCGCGCGCCCAGCCGCTTCACCTCGCGGAAGATCATGGCGTTGTAGCTGCGGCCGAGGTTGCGGGCCATCAGGCCGCCCATCTCGCCCCAGCCGATCTGCGGGTTGGAGATGACGTGCGCCGCGATGTCGTGCACGGTCCAGCCGGGGCAGAGCGTGTCGTGCGCCCACTCCTCCGGCGTGATCTCGGCCAGGGTGGCGGCGAGTGCCGCGCGCTCGGCGTGGATCCAGGTCCATAGCGTGGCCTTGTCCATCGCGCGCTCCCTCGATCCGAACTGGTCAGTCTTCCTGACTGATATGGTCAGTCTTGTTGACCAGTTCGTCAAGGCAATTCGTGAGGGGGAGTCGTGGCCGGACCACATCCGGGTCTGCTGATGTTCATCGGTGCCCGCTACGTCGAGCAGCGCGTCGCCGACGCCGTCCTCGCTGCCGGGTACGACGACCTGACGCCCGCGATGGCCCGCGCCGCCGCGCGGCTCGGCGACGACGGCATCCGGGTCACCGAGCTCGCCGAGCAGGCGCGGATCACCAAGCAGAGTGCGAGCGTGCTCGTCGACCAGCTCGAGCGGTGCGGGTACGTCGAACGGGTGCCCGACCCGTCGGACGCCCGCGCCCGCCTCGTCGTCATCGCGCCCCGCGGCCGGGAGGTGCAGCGGCTCGCGCGGAAGGA
Organism: Nocardioides sp. SRI_004; assembly: GCF_057586415.1. NCBI lineage: Bacteria > Bacillati > Actinomycetota > Actinomycetes > Propionibacteriales > Nocardioidaceae > Nocardioides > Nocardioides sp. SRI_004. Next base: position 37,498 of record NZ_JBYCZV010000010.1, on the reverse strand, counting down.
GGAGCGGGCCATCGAGCGCGAGTGGCGGCGCCACCTCGGCGCGGAGCGGATGGCGGCCCTGCAGGACGCGCTGGTCGCGCTGCGGGAGATCACCGACCCCTACGCCCCGTAGGCCGGTGCGCGGATTTCGCCCCGTCCGCCGTCGTTGGGTAGCCTCTTCCGGTTGCCTCGGCGAGGGAGCACCCGCTTCTGTGACTCCGTGATCGACTGGGCCGGCTCGTCCCACGACGCCGCGCGCCCTGCCGATCATCGGGCCAGGGAAGCGCGGCGCTCCTGTCTCCGGGGTGATCACACCCGACAAGGACGACCGAGGAGTTTCCCCATGAGCACCGAGAAGATCACCGCCGAGCTGCGCACCGAGTTCGGCAAGGGCGCCGCCCGCCGCATCCGCCGCGAGCACAAGATCCCGGCCGTCGTCTACGGCCACGGCAACGACCCGATCCACGTCACCCTTCCGGGCCACGACACGATGATGGCGATCAAGCACGGTGGCGCCAACGCGCTGCTCGAGCTCGACATCAACGGCGAGAGCCAGCTCGCGCTGACCAAGCAGGTCCAGGTCGACCCGGTCCGCCGCGTCCTCGAGCACGTCGACTTCGTCGCCGTGAAGCGCGGCGAGAAGGTCACCGTCGACGTCCCCGTCATCGTCGTCGGCGAGGCCGCCGCCGAGACCCTCGTGGTCACCGAGAACGCGACCATCCAGGTCGAGGCCGAGGCCACCCACATCCCCGAGCAGTTCGAGGTCGACGTCACCGACGCCGAGGCCGGCACCCAGTTCCTCGCCAGCCAGATCGCGCTGCCGTCCGGCACCACCCTGCTCACCGACGCCGAGACGCTGGTCGTCAACGTGACCGCCGCGCAGACCGCCGAGGCCGCCGAGGCCGAGCTGGAGCAGGCCGAGGCCGAGGCCGGCATCGAGAAGGACGAGCCCGAGGCCGCCGACGCCGCCGAGGGTGGCGACAGCGAGTGACCTTCGGCCGGCTCAGGTGGTTCCTGGGCCGACTGATCTCCCCGGCACGGTCGTCCGTGCCGGGGAGTTCCGCGTCTCCGGACGCATCCGCCGCGACCGACGACACCGAGACCTGGAGCGATGACGTGAGCGACACCGACGTCTGGCTGGTCGTCGGCCTCGGCAACCCCGGACCGTCGTACGCCGGTCACCGGCACAACATCGGCTACATGGTCGTCGACGAGCTGGCTCGCCGGCTGGGCAGCGGCTTCCGCGCCCACAAGACCGGCCGCGCCGACGTCGTCGAGGGCCGGATCGGCGGCCCCGGCGCCGGTTCGCCGCGCGTCGTCCTCGCCAAGTCCCGCTCGTACATGAACGAGTCGGGTGGCCCGGTCAAGGCGCTGGCCACCTTCTACAAGGTGCCGCCCAGCCGGATCATCGCGATCCACGACGAGCTCGACATCGACTTCGGCACGCTGCGCTCCAAGCTGGGCGGCGGCGACAACGGCCACAACGGCCTGAAGTCCATGCGCTCCTCCCTCGGCACCGGCGACTTCTACCGGGTGCGCGCCGGCATCGGCCGCCCGCCGGGCCGCCAGGAGGTGGCCGACTTCGTGCTGTCGAACTACTCGACCACGGAGCGCAAGGAGCTGCCGTTCCAGATCGACACGGCCGCCGACGCCGTCGAGTCGCTCATCACCGACGGCCTCGAGAAGACGCAGCAGAAGTTCAACTCGTAGGCGCGAGCGCGTCGCCGAGCACCGAGTTGCCGGTTTCCGCCGACCGCCCAATCCGGCAACTCGGCGGGCATCGCTAGTCTGGCCCGGTGACTTTCGAGCCCGGAACCCCCGCCCCCGAGGTCGTCGCCGACGACCACCTGTTCGCTGCCTGGCTGGCCGAGGAGGCCGGCCGCCGCCTCCTCGAGGTGCGTGGTGAGGGGCTGGAGGGCAAGGAGCTCAAGGACGCCGGCGACCGGGCCGCGCACCTGCTGCTCATGGACCTGCTCGCGCAGCACCGGCCCGACGACGCCGTGCTGTCCGAGGAGGCCCTGGAGAGCGCCGCCGACAAGGACGCCCGGTTGACGGCGACCAAGGTCTGGATCGTCGACCCGCTCGACGGCACCCGTGAGTTCTCCGAGCCGCCGCGCGACGACTGGGCGGTCCACGTCGCTCTGTGGCAGGACGGCGAGCTCGTCGCCGGTGCCGTGGCCCAGCCCGCGCTGGGGGAGACCTTCAACACCGGCCAGCCTCCCGTCGTACCCCCGCGCACGTCGACGCGTCCGCGCATCGCCGTGTCGCGCACGCGCCCGCCGGCGTTCGTCGAGGCGCTCGCGGCCGAGCTCGACGCCGAGCTGGTCCCGATGGGGTCCGCCGGCGTGAAGATGATGTCCGTCGTGCGCGACGTCGCCGACGCCTACGTGCACGCGGGCGGGCAGTACGAGTGGGACTCGGCGGCGCCGGTCGCCGTCGCCCGGGCGGCCGGGCTGTTCACCTCGCGCGTCGACGGCAGCGAGCTGGTCTACAACCAGGCCGACGTCTACCTGCCCGACGTGATCGTGTGCCGTCCCGAGCTCTCCGAGAAGATCCTGTCCTTCATCGCCGCGAACGGCACCGACTGACCGCCAGCCCATGGCAGCGGACAGGGAGGCGACCGAGCGGCGCGGACCGGGCATCGACTGGCCCGCGACGTTCGCGGGCGCCGGTGCGGCGGTCACCGTCGCCGTCCTGCTCTCCACGCTCGGCGCCGCGGGCACCCTGATCGGCGCCGCGCTCGGCAGCGTCGTCGCGACCGTCAGCACCGCCCTCTACAAGCAGGGCATCGAGTCCAGCCGACGCCGCGTCGCCGAGGTGCAGGCCGCCGCCCTCGAACGCGAGGCGGCGCGGGCCCACCGGCACAGCGAGAGCAGCGAGGTCTCCACCGGCGAGATCCCGGTCCCGCCGGCGCCGGCGGGCAACCGCTGGGCGGCGCTGCCCTGGAAGCGGCTGGCGGTGCTGGCGGCCGTCGTCTTCCTCATCGCCGTCGTCGTGATCAGTGCGATCGAGCTCATCGCCGGCAAGAGCGTCTCCAGCATCACCGGCGGCACGGACGGCAAGGACCGTACGTCGATCGGCGGCGTCCTCGGTGAGGACGACAGCGACGACGACCGTCGGAAGAAGGGCGTGACGCCCAGCGACACGGCGACCCCGACGCCCAACGACACCGCGAGCGCCACCGTCGAGCCGACCGGCGCGACGACCTCCGCGACGCCCTCGGGGTCGGCGACCCCGAGCGCCACGGCGACCGTCACCGAGACGGTGACGCAGACGGCCGAGCCGTCGACCGGCGAGTCCGCGGCACCCACCGACGCCACGACCCCCTGATCCTGCCGATATCCGGTTGTGGGCGGCCGCCGCTGTTCGTGAGAGTGGCGCCATGACGTCGTACATCTCGCACACCACGGTCGACTGCGCCAACGCCTACGAGCTCTCGGAGTGGTGGAAGCCGGTCCTCGGCTATGTCGACCTCGACGGCGACCCCAACCTGCCCGGCCACGAGGAGTGCATGATCCGCGACCCCGAGACCGGCCACCAGGTGCTGTTCATCGAGGTGCCCGAGGCGAAGACGGTGAAGAACCGCGTCCACTTCGACCTCCGCCCGCGCGAGCGCACCCGCGACGAGGAGATCGACTGGCTGATCGAGTACGGCGCCACGCCGATCGCCGACCACCGCGGCATCCACGGCCCCGGATCCGGCTGGATGACGTTCGCGGACCCGGAGGGCAACGAGTTCTGCGTCGTCCGTTCACCGGCGGAGCTGGCCTCCCAAGCCTGAAGCTGGCTGGGCCGCGGGACAGGCCGGCAGCGTGGCGGGAGGCGTCGCCCTGCGAGCTTGCTCGCCGCCCTTCGCCGGAGACACGCTCGGCCCGACGAGTCAGAAGACGTTGAGGGGGCGGAACTGCACGGAGATCCGCGGCCCCGCCGAGGCCACCTTCGGCACCGCGTGCTCCCAGGTCCGCTGGCACGACCCGCCCATGACGACGAGGTCGCCGTGGCCCATCTCGACGGCGAAGGCCTCCTCGCGGCGCTCCGGGTCGCGCGGGCGCAGGTGGAGCCGGCGGGGGTCGCCGAGCGAGACGATCGCGACCATGGTGTCGTCGGTCGAGCCGCGGCCGATGGTGTCGCCGTGCCACGCGACGCTGTCACGGCCGTCGCGGTAGAAGCAGCAGCCGGCGGTGCGGAACGGCTCGCCGAGCTCGGGTCGGTAGCGCGCCGTCAGCTGGTCACGGGCGGTCGTCAGCCGTGGGTGCGGCAGCTCCTCGCCGATCATGTAGGTGTAGACGAGGCGGGGGACGTCGACCACGCGGTCGTACATCGCCCGGCGCTCGGCGCGCCACGGCACGTCGCGCACGAGCGTCGCGAACACGTCGTCGGCGTCGGCGAGCCAGTTGCGGGCGACGTCGACCCAGGCGCCGTTGCTCAGCGCCCGGCGCTCGATGCGGGCCACCTCGGGAGTGGTGGCGGTGTCGAAGAGGCTGCTCTGGAAGTCCACCGACATGGGGACAGCGTACGCCGCTCTTCGAACAGGTGTTCGCATTGCCTCGACCATCGCAAGCGTGGTGTCGCGCAGGGGCAAAGGATTCGCCATTCGCGGGACGACCGTCGCGCCGGATCCCTAGCCTCGCACCGTGGCAGCAGTTCAGGGCAGCACGACGGGGCGGTCGCTCAAGCACGTGGCCATCCGCGAGTACGTGCGCAGCCTGGTCGGTGACCGGGCCCCCGGCACGCCGGCTCCGTCCGAGCGCGAGCTGGTCGACCGCTTCGGCGTCGCCCGGATGACCGTTCGCCAGGCGCTCGACGCGCTCGTCGGCGAGGGCGTGCTGGAGCGGCACCCGGGCCGGGGGACGTTCGTGGCCGGCCCACGTCGTACCGCCACGGGCGTGCGGGGCCTGACCGACGAGCTCGCCCTCCGGGGCGTGGCCGTCGAGACCCGCACCCTGGTCGCCGAGAGCGTCCCCGCGGGGGAGGCGATGGCCGGCGCCTTCCGGGTCCACCCGGAGGAGCCGCTGGTGCGCTGGGTCCGGCTGCGGGTCGGCGACGGCCGCCCGGTCTGCCTCTCCGAGACCTACCTGCCGGCGGCCTTCGCCGGGGACCTGCTCGACCACCTCCCCGCCAGCCTGTACGACGAGCTGGCGGCCCGCGGCCACCGGCCGACCTGGGCCGAGGACGCCGTGAGTGCCGGCCTCGCGACGGACGAGGAGGCGACCTTGCTGGAGCTCCCCCAGGGGTCGCCGGTGCTGCGGTTGACGCGCCGCGCGCTGGACGGCGAGACGGTCGTCGAGATGTCACGCTCCGTGCTGCGCGGCGAGGACTACACGCTGCACCTGCAGCTGCGCGACTGACGGTCGGTCCGTCCGCTCAGCCCGGCGCCACGCTCAGGCGTCGGCCAGCCGACCCAGCGGGGCGACCGCCTCGCCGGTCTCCTCGCACACCCACTGCGGGTCCGGGCCGCCGAGGTCGGGGTCGACGTGCAGCGCGTGGACCGGGCCCTCCGCGCAGTGCGAGCAGACCGGCCACAGGCCGCCGCGCTGGTCGCGGCCGAACTCGTCGGCCAGCGCGTCCTGCAGGTCCTGGGCGATCAGGCCGGCGATGTACGGCGCCCCCTCGGCCCACTGCTCGAGCCACCAGCGGCGCTCGGAGCAGGCCTCCTCGAGCAGGTTCACGGACGTGGGCGTGTCGAGCGAACGGGCCGCCAGGTCGGCCAGCACCTGTGCTCGTGCCACATAGATCACGCTGTCGTCCACAGGTCCATTGTGCGGGGGTTTCCCAACCCGGTCGCGACGGGCACGGGGTGCGGCACCCGCCGTACGGCACCCCGACGAGAGGACTCACCGTGGCCGAGCGTGACATCGACATCCCTGCCTGGACCGACCTCGACCGCCTCGACGAGGACATGGCGCTCCTCGCCGACCAGCTCCGGTCGATCACCCGCTACGCCCGCACGTGGGTGTGCCAGCGCGCCGGCTTCGAGCCGAGCCCGCTGTGCCTGCTGCGGCCGCTGGCGCCGCTCCTTGACCTGGTGGCCGACGGCTTCCTCGAGCTCGAGCGCCTGGCCCTCGCCGACTGGGCCGACCTCCGCGAGGGTGTCGCCGGCACCGGAGGTGACCTGCGCGAGCTCGACCTCCGGGTGCGCGGGCGGATGCCGGTGGTCGCATGAGCGGGCTGCTGGCTCCCGAGCCGCCGGAGCTCCCCGAGCCCGCGCTGGGGGAGTCCGCGCTCGTGCACGACGCCGACTTCCGCGCGCTCGACGCGACCTTCGGCGAGGTCCGCGACGTCGTCAACCTCGGCATCGACGCGCTCGACGACCTCGGGTTCGGCCTGCGCCGGCTGCCGGAGGGGAGCCTGGAGGAGTTGCTCGTCCTCCCGCTCAGCGGCGACCACCACCGGATCCGGCAGAACGCCGATGCCGTGCGGCACGTCGAGACCGCCCTGGTGCAGTACGCCGCCAGCACGGCGCGGCTCGCCGTCGCGGCCGACCCCCGGTGGGGTGGCGACGCGGCGGCGGCGTACCTCCTGCGGCTGGGGGTGCACGCCGGCGTCGCCCGCGGGTGCGCGGAGGTCGTGACCGTCGCCATCCCGGTGCTGGGCGAGGTGGCTGAGGTCGCCGAGCGGACGGCGGTCGAGGTCGAGGAGCTCGTCGTCGAGCTGGTCGAGAAGGGGCGCCGGTTGATGGCCCGCCTGCTCGCGCGGGTGGCCGGGCCGCTCGGCTGGGGCGTGCTCGCTGCGGACGTCGCGCTCCACGGGATCGACGCCGTCACCGACCTCGTCGACGACGCGCGCCGCCTGCTCGCGATCATCGACCGGCTCACCGAGATGAAGGGTGAGCTCGCGACGTGGGTCGAGGAGCAGCGGGAGCGGCTGGAGCTGCTCCGGGAGGTGGGGGACGTCGCGCGGGCGCGGCTCGCCTGACCTCGGCGGTCAGTCGGTGTCGGCGGCCGGCAGACCCTCCAGCTCGCGCGCGATGTTGTTGCGCGCGGCGGCCTCCCAGGCAGCGATGCCGTGGGCGGTGTGGAAGAGCTGTGGCTTGGCAGCCAGCGCGCGCAGCACGTCGGCGCGCCCGGCGGCGAAGACCTCGTCGGGAAGGTGGGCGTACTCCTTGCGCACGGCGGCGACGTACTGGTCGTAGCGCTCCTGCGGCGCGGCCAGGATCGAGAGGTCGGCGTCGGTGAGCGCGCAGCCGTTGGCGTCACCGTCCTGGGGCCGGTGGTGCTCGGTCAGCCGCACGAGGCGGACGACCTCCGCCAGCGACGCCTCGTCGACGTGGGGCGCCAGTGCCTCCTCGGCCCACGTGGCCGAGCGCTCCTCGGCGTCCCGCTCGCCGTCGTACACGGCGTCGTGGAACCACGCGGCCAGCTGCACCGGGACCCGTTCGAAGGGCGTGCCGGCGGCGGCCAGCTCGTCCAGCCGTGCGAGCACGTCGCGCAGGTGGCCGGTCCCGTGGTGGCCGCGGCTCGGGTCGGCGTACGCCGCCAGCACCTCGTCGCGCAGCGCGTCCGCGCCGGTCAGGGGCCAGGGCAGGTCGGGATGGTCGTCCTCCATGCGGACATTCAAACCGACCGCCCCAGCCCCTGTCATCGAGGGGTCGGCAATCCAGCAGGCTCAGTCGCCCTTGACGTTCACGATCTGGCGCAGCGTGTGCCGGACCTCGACGAGCTCGGCCGCGTCGGCCATCACCCGGTCGATGTCCTTGTACGCCGCCGGGATCTCGTCGATGAACGCGTCGGTGTCGCGGTACTCGATCCCCGCCATCGCCTCCCGCAGCTGCTCACGGGTGAACGTGCGACGGGCCTTGGAGCGCGAGTACTCCCGCCCCGCGCCGTGCGGCGCCGAGTTGAGCGCCAGCGCGTTGCCGAGCCCGCTGACGACGTACGACGCCGTCCCCATCGAGCCCGGGATGAGCCCCGCACGCCCGCGCTCGGCGTTGATCGCGCCCTTGCGGGACAGCCACACGTCGCGGCCGAAGTGGTGCTCCTGCTCGGTGTAGTTGTGGTGGCAGTTGATCTCCTCGACGCGCTCCACGTCGTCGGCGGAGCCCAGGCCCACCCACTCGGCGAACTGGCGCACGACCCGGTCCATCATCTCCTCGCGGTTGAGCAGGGCGTAGCGCTGCGCCCACCGCATCTCGCGGATGTAGGCCCAGAACTCGTCGGTGCCCTCGGCGAGGTAGGCGAGGTCCTTGTCGGGCAGCGGGATCCACCACTTCTCGCACAGGTCACGCGCGACCTTGATGTGGTGCTGCGCGATCTTGTTGCCGACACCGCGCGACCCCGAGTGCAGGAAGAGCCACACGCGTCGCGCCTCGTCCACGGTCACCTCGATGAAGTGGTTGCCGGACCCGAGGGTGCCCAGCTGCAGGTCCCAGCGCTTCGCGTAGCGACCCGGCTCGAAGCCGGCCTCGGCCGCGGCGGCGGTGAGCTCCTCGAGCCGGCGCTCGGTGTGCGCGCGGGAGATCCGGCTGTTCGCCGCACCGGCCGACAGCGGGACGGCCCGCTCGATGGCCTCGCGGAGCGGTCGCCGGTCGGTCGGCAACTCGTCGGTGGTGAACCGGGTGCGCACGGCGATCATGCCGCAGCCGATGTCGACGCCCACCGCGGCAGGGATGATCGCGCCGAGGGTCGGGATGACCGAACCCACCGTCGCGCCCAGGCCGAGGTGCGCGTCGGGCATCAGCGCGAGGTGCGGGTGGATGAACGGCATGCTCGCCGTCGTCACCGCCTGGTCGCGCGTGCCCTGCTCGAGGATCGAAGCCCAGTTGAGGAGCTTCGGGGTGATCTTCTCCATCGTGGTGTCCTGCGTCGTGGCCCTTCTCGTTCGTTCCGTGGTGGCCGCGGTCGCGGCCGGCGGAGAACGGTACGGGTCGGGGAAGGGCCTGACCTAGGCATTTCCTGGGTGGTGGCTTCGGGGTGCCCGCTCGCGGGAGTTTCACCGGCCGGCCGGTGATTCTCCCGCGCTTGGACGACGAAACTCACGCTTGGACGATGAAACTTCGTCGTCCAACCATGAGTTTCACCGGCCGGCCGGTGAAACTCCCACCGCCCACGTCCCGGCGTACCTGCGCGAACGCGTGCGACCCAGGGTGGACATCACCCGGTCGCTCCTCGCTCTCGTCCTTCGGTTGGCATCGGGGGGTTGGCCGGATCGTAGGGCAGGATGGAACACGTGAGTGCTGACGACGCCCGGGCCGAGCTCCACCGACTCCGGTCGAGCATCGACAACCTCGACGCCGCCCTCGTGCACCTGCTGGCGGAGCGCTTCAAGTGCACCGAGCAGGTCGGCCGACTCAAGGCGAGCGCCGGCATGCCGCCCGCCGACCCGGCCCGCGAGGCCGTGCAGATCGCCCGCCTGCGGTCGATGGCGGAGAGCTCCGGCCTCGACCCGCACTTCGCCGAGAAGATCCTCAACGTGATCATCGCGGAGGTCATCCGCAACCACGAGCAGTTCGCCGAGGACGCCGAGGGCGCCGAGGTCTGACCCCCGGCCGCGACGTGGCCTGGGCTCAGGCCGGCACGCTCACGCCGAGGAAGGCGCGCAGCAGGGCGGCGACCGCCGCCGGGTCCTCGTACGGCGCCAGGTGGCCCACGCCCGGGAGGACCTCCAGCCGCCCGTCCGGTACGCCGGCCGCGAGCTCGGCCAGGACCGGCGGAGGTGTCGCCACGTCGTCGGCGCCGGCGACGGCGAGCAGGGGGACGTCCACCGCGCCGAGGCGGTCGCGCGCGTCGAAGCCGGCGAGCGCCTCGCAGCAGCGGGCGTAGCCCTCGGGGTCGACCGCGGCCAGGTCGCGCAGGGCGTCCTGGACCCGCCCGTCGGCCGCCGCGGTGATCGCGGGGCCGAACCAGCGGGCCGGTGACGACGCGACCATCGGCGCCATGCCCTCGGCCCGGACCAGTGCCGCGCGCTCGTGCCAGGGTGCCGGCGTGCCGAAGACGGCGGCGCTGCACAGCGACGCGACGCCGGTGAGCCGCTCCGGGGCGTCGAGCGCGAGCTGGACCCCGACGGCGCCGCCGATCGAGTCGCCGGCGTGGGCGAAGACGGTGTCGGGCCCGGCCGCGTCGGTGACCGCGGCGAGCACGGCGGCCGCCAGCTCGGCCATCGAGAAGCCCGGGGTCAGCCGGTCGGCCACCGGGCTGTGCCCGTGGCCGGGGAGGTCCCAGCCGATGACGTTCCAGCCCGTGAGCAGGCCGGCGACCGGCCCCCAGATCCGGTCGACCGTCGTACCGAGCGAGGGGCCGACGACCAGGAGGGGCCGGCTGGGGACGCCGGACAGGTGGCGCAGCGCGATCGGGGGCAGCATCAGATCGCCGACGGGTGCTCGGTCAGCGCGGTGACCTCGATCCGCATGTACGGGAAGAGCGGCAGGTTGGACAGGATCTCGTGCAGCCGCGCGTTGGAGGCGACGTCGAAGATGCTGATGTTCGAGTAGTGCCCCACGATCCGCCAGATGTGCGGCCACTCGCCGCCGCGCTGGAGCTCCTGGGAGTACGCCCTCTCCCGCGCGACCACGTCCTCCCTCTCGGCAGGGTCGAGGTCGCGCGGGATGTCGACGTCCATCCGGACCTGGAAGAGCATCAGGCTCAGGCCTTCGCGGGGTCCAGCACGAAGCCGTAGTCGACCGTCACGCTGCCGTCGGGCTGGGCGACCGGCGCCAGCACCAGCTCGGGCTTCACGGCCGAGGCGATGTCGTCGTCGTTGTGCTCGTCGCCGGGGAAGTAGAGCTGGGCGGTGAGCAGCTCGTGGCCGGGAGCGGAGACCTTCACGTGCAGGTGGGCGGGACGCCAGGCGTGCCAGCCGGCGGCGGCGATCAGCTTGCCGCAGGAGCCGTCCGTCGGGATCTGGTACGGCGCCGGCTGGATCGTCGTGATCTCGAAGCCGCCCGCGGCGTCGGTGCGGAAGTTGCCGCGCAGGTTCCACTCCGGGATGCCGGGGGCGAACTGCGAGTAGAAGCCGTCGGCGTCGGCGTGCCAGAGCTCGACGAGCGCGCCCTCGAGGGCGGTGCCGTCGGTCGAGGTGACCGTGCCGATCCACACCAGCGGCGTGCCGGACTCGCCCTCGCGCATGTCGATCGTGCCCTTGCTGCCGTGCTCGGGGGCGTTCGGCACGTAGTAGGGGCCCTCGATGGTGCCCTTGCTGCCCTCGCGGTGGTCGGTGGCGACCTCCTCGACGACGTGCTCGACCCACACGTCGAGGAAGAGCGGCCACTCGCCGTCCTCGCCGACGTTGATCAGCCATGCCTTGAGGGCGTTGTACTCGTCGTAGGTCACCTTCTCGTCGCGGATGGTCTGGTGGACGGCGTCGAGCACCCGGCGCGCGAGCCGGTCGACGCGCTCCGGCGCGGTGCCGGCGACGGCGGCGAAGGGGGACTTGTCGGCGTGGAAGCGCTCGGTGGCGCTGGCGCCGGAGGCGGCGGCGGTGGCGGTGTCGATGCTCATGGGTGGTTCCTCTCGGGGTTGTGGTGCGAAGCGGTCAGAGATCGGTGCGGTAGCGGCGGAGCTTCTCCTCGTCGACCTCGACGCCGAGGCCGGCGCCGGGTCGGAGGGCGAGCTCGCCGTTCTCGATGCGGAGCGGCTCGGTGAGCAGGTCGTCGCTCATGTCGAGGAAGTTGGACAGCTCGCCGGCGTACTGGCTGGTGCGCTGGTGGGCGGCGCCGAACGCGACGGAGCAGATCGAGCCGAGCTGGCCGTCGATCTGGTTGCCCATCACCACCTCGAGGCCGAGCCCCTCGGCGAGGTGGAGCACCCGCTGGGAGCCGGTGAAGCCGGTGCGGGCGGTCTTGATCGAGATCGCGGTCGCGGAGCCGCCGAGGACCTCGCGGGTGACCTCGGCGGGCGTGGTGGCCGACTCGTCGGCGATGAACGGGACGTCGAGCTGGCTGACGAGCCAGCGCCGCCCGAGGACGTCGTCGGCGGGGCTCAGCTCCTCGGCGAACGCCAGGTCGAGGTCGGCCATCTGCCGCATCGCCCGCGCCGACTCCGACGCGGTCCAGCCGCGGTTCCCGTCGACGTACAGGACGACGTCGGGGCCCAGTCCCTCGCGCAGCGCGCGGACGACGGCGACGTCGAGGGCGGCCGGCCGTCGGCCCACCTTGACCTTGAAGGTGGTGATGCCGTGGACCTCGCGCATCCGCTCGGCCTCGTCGACCATCGCGGCCGGCTGGTCGAAGCCGAGCATGTGTGAGACCCGCATCCGGTCGGTGTAGCCGCCGAGCAGCTCGGAGACGCCCAGGCCGAGGGTGCGGCCGAGCGCGTCCCAGACCGCCATGTCGATCGCGGCCTTCGCCGTCGGGTTGCCGACCGTGCGGCCCATCAGGGCGGCCATCCGCTCGCGGTCGGTGAGCTCGAGGCCCACCAGCTGGGGGGAGAAGATCGTCTCGATCACCGCGATGATGCCGCGCTGCGTCTCGCCGTAGGTGAACGGCCGCGGCGGCGCCTCGGCGACCCCGACCACGCCGTCGTCGGTGTGCACGCGGACGAGCACGTGGTCGGCGACGTGTACCTCGCCGCTGGCGAACTTCAGCGGCTTGGCGTAGGGGATCCGGAACGGGATCGCCTCGATCGCGGTGATCTTCATGGGGTCCTCAGCGGGGGTTCGGGGCGGGCTCGGCGGCGTAGAAGCCCTGGCGGTCGAGAACGTCGAGCGCGCCCGAGACGAGCGCCGACGGCTCGTCGGCGCGCCAGGCGAGGGAGAGGTCGATGGTGCTCACGTCGGCGACGTCGCGGAACACGACGCCGTTGAGCTGCATGCTGCGCACCGACTCGGGCACGAGCGCGACGCCGAGGTTGGCGGCGACGAGCGCGAGCAGCGCCGCGGTGCCGGGCGCGCGGTGGGTGATGTTGGGGGAGAAGCCGGCGCGCAGGCAGCTGGAGACCATCGCCTCGTTGACCGCCGAGCGGGTGTCGGCGTAGGCGACGAACTCGTCGGCGGAGACGTCGACGACCTCGAGCGCGGCCTCCGGCACGAGGCGGTGGTCGGCCGGGAGGGCCAGCACCAGCGGCTCGCGCAGGAGGGTGCGGGTCTCGATGCCGGGCTCGGCGACCGGGCCGCGGAGCACGCCGAGGTCGAGCCGTCCGTCGAGCAGCCGCTCGACCTGGGCCGGGGTGAGCAGGTCGGCCTGCACCTCGAGGGCGACGCCGGGCAGCGCCGAGCGCACCATCCGCGAGAGACGGGCGAGCTGGGTGAACGCGCTGGTGCCCGTGAAGCCCACGCGCAGCAGCCCGCGGCTGCCGTCGGCGATGCTGCGGGCGCCGAGCACCGACGCGTCCAGGTCGCCGAGGATCCGGCGGACCTCACGGTGGAAGAACTCACCGGCGGGGGTCAGGGCGACCTGCCGGGTGGTCCGCGCGAGGAGCAGGACGCCGAGCTCGGCCTCGAGGCGTCGTACGGCCTGGGAGAGGGCGGGCTGGGCGAGGTGGAGGCGCTCGGCCGCCTGGCCGAAGTGACAGGTCTCGGCCACGGCGTCGAAGTAGCGCAGCTGCTTGAGATCCATCGGGTCACCTCCCCTCGGCAGGTCCGCTGTGGCGGGCGTCACGCGGTCCCACCACGCTAGATCGAGGTGATCCAGAAGCACAAAGACGAATAATTCGTGGATTCATAACTCCACATTATGAATCCTCGGTCGTGCCGGAAGCAGGGGTTCGTCAGCCGAGCGCGGCGTAGAAGTCGAGGTGTGCCTCGGCCGCCGCCCGCCAGGTGTACGACGCCGCGAGCTCCTCGCCGGCCACGGGAGGCGGCGGGGCGTGGAGGACCGTCCCCAGGGCGGCCGCGATCCCCGGCACGTCCGCGGCGTAGGCCACCACCTCGCCGAAGACCTCGCGCAGGACGGGGAGGTCGCGCGCCACCACGGGCACGCCGGCGGCCAGCGCCTCCATGGCCGCGAGCCCGAAGCCCTCCTTCGTGGACACGAAGCCGAGGGCCGCGGCCTCGCCGACGAGGGCCGGGAGCTCGTCGTCGGGGACCGGGCCGAGCACGACCGGGTCGGTGCCCAGCGCGGCGGCGCGCTGCTCGAAGGCGGCCCGGTAGTCCTGGTAGTCGAACAGCGTCTCGCCGCCACCGAACACCAGCCGGACGTCGGCGAGGGCGGGGTCGGAGGCGACGAGCAGGGCGTGCGCCTCGAGCAGGTCGATGCTGCCCTTGCGGGGCTCGATGCCGCCGAGGGCGAGCACGTAGCGGCTGCCGATCCGGTCGCGCCACCGCGCCCTGCCCGCGTGGTCGGCGGCGCCGGCCGCGAAGCGTTCGGCGGCGACGCCGTTGGGGATGACCGTCGGCGTCAGCCCCCAGCCCGCCTCGACCTCGGCCGCGACGGCGGCCGACACGCAGATCCGGGCGACCGGCTCGACGACCGCCCGCTCGTGGCAGGCCGCCAGCTCCGGGGTCGTGAACTGGTCGAGGTGGTGGATGGTGCGCACGCACGGCAGCGCGGCGTTGGCGCTGATGCAGTCCTGCGCGTGCACGACGTCGTACGACGCCCGGGCGGGCTCGAAGGCAGAGCGCAGCACCGCGATGGACCGCACGATCCGCGCTCCCACGTCCTCGGCGTCGTCGGGCGGGAACGGGACGGCACGGATGCCGACTCGCGGGTCGACGGCCCGGAAGAAGGCGGTGTCGCCGTCGCGGGCGAGGGTCCACACGTCGACCTCGACGTCGAGGTCGACCAGCGCCTCGGCGAGGGCGAGGGTGTGGACGACGCCGCCGCGGGGCTTGGTGGAGTAGGTGAGCAGGGCGATCCGCATGGTCACTCCGGAGGGGTGCCGCAGTCGGCGGCCCGCATCGCCCGGTACGCCGACGGGGTGCGCTCGCGCAGGTGGTGCAGCACCCGGCGGGCCCGCGCGACCTCCACGGCGATGTCGATCTCCGCGACGGCGAGGCCGCCCTTCGACGAGGTGCGGGCGAGGATGTCGCCACCCGGACCGACCACCTTGGCCTGGCCGAGGAAGCGCAGCCCGCCCATCACGCCGGTCTGGTTGGACGACACCCACACGACCTGGTTCTCGGCGGCGCGGGCGCAGTCGTAGAGGTCGAACAGCCGCGACTGCCGGTCCTGCGGCAGGCGCGAGGCCCGGTCGGTGATCGACGCGGGCCACGCCGAGAGGCAGACGAGCGTGGTCGCGCCGTCGAGGGCCAGGGAGCGCGCCGCCTCGGGGAAGGTCTTGTCGTAGTCGATGAGCAGGCCGAGCCGTCCGACCGGGGTGTCGAACGCGGCGAAGGCCTCGCCGGCGTCGTACACGAGGGACTCGCCGGCCGGCCGGTGGACCTTGCGGTGCCGTCCGAGCACACCGGAGCCGGTGACGCACAGCGCGGTGTTGAAGAGGCGGGGCTCGCCGTCGACGAGCGCCTCCTCGGTGTAGCCCAGGCACACGACCATGTCGCCGGCCATGGCGGCGACCCGCTGCACCTCGGGGGAGTCCTCGGTGAGGCCGGGCGGCAGCGCAGCCGGGTCGGGCCGCCGCAGGTCGGAGAGGTAGCCGCCGAGCGTCGCGTCCGGCAGCACCAGCAGTCCGACGCCGACCGCACGCGCGTCCGCGATGATCCCCTCGATCTTCGCCAGCGCCCGGGGGACGTCGCGGCCGAAGTGGGCCGCGACGGCTCCGATGCGCAGGACTCCCACGGGCAGCAACCTATCCGGCCAGCGCCACGTCGCTCGCGATCTCGCCCGGCGAGCGGCGCCGGGCGAGGTCGGCCGCGGGCTCGGTCCGCGCGCCGCCCTTGCGGCCGGTGATCACGCCCGTGACGTGCTCGGCGTCCGCGGCGATGCCGAGGAAGCGGCCCGAGCCCCACGTGTGCAGCCACGGCAGGCCGAGGAAGTACAGGCCGGGAAGGGCGGTCACGCCCCGGCTGTGGGTGGGCCGGCCGGTGCCGTCGAAGACACCGGCGCCGACCCAGCGGTAGTCCGGGCGGTAGCCGATCGCCCAGATCACGGTGCTGATCCCGGCGGCGGCCAGGTCGAGCGAGGTCGGGTCGGTGTCCGGCTCCCAGACCGCCGTGTACGGCGCGGCAGGGGGAGCCTCGATGCCCTGGGCGTCGATGTAGCGGTCGATGTCGCGGCAGATCGAGCGGTAGACGTCGTCCGCGCCATCGAGGGCCGCGGTCAGGGTGGGCAGGAAGGTGAGCTCCGTGCCGGCGCCGCCCTCGAGCATCCCGTAGAGCCGCATCCCCTCGGCCGCGAAGGCGCGCAGGTCGATGTCGCGCCCACCGTCGCGCCCGGTGACGTAGTGGTTGGTCTTCTCGCGGGCCGCGAGGCCGCCCGGGTACTGCGCGACACCGGTGTCGTAGAGCCCCATCTCGGCCAGCCAGGTCATGCAGTCACGGCCCCGGTGGAAGCGGGCGACCCGGGGCGCATCGCCGAGGGCGAGGTGGACCGTGCGGCCCTCGAGGTGCAGGTCCTCCGCGATCTGGGCGCCCGACTGGCCGGAGCCGACCACGAGGACGCCGCCCTCGGGCAGCTGGGCCGCGTTGCGGTAGTCGGCGGAGTGCAGCTGGGTGATCGACGGGTCGAGCGCCGGCGCCCACGAGGGGACGATCGGCACGTGGTAGCCGCCGGTCGCGACCACGACGCTGCCGGCCTCCCAGACCTCGGGACCGTCCGGGCCGGTCGCCTCGACGCGGAAGCCGCCCTCGGCGCGCTCGGTGAGCGAGGTGACCCGGGTGTGCTCGCGCACCGGCGGCCCGAAGGTCGGTGCGTAGCCGGCCAGCCAGGCGACGACCTCGTCGCGGGTCATGAAGCCGTCGGGGTCGGGGCCGTCGTACTCGTAGCCGGGGAGGCGGCAGTGCCAGTTGGGGGTGACCAGGGTGAAGTTGTCCCAGCGGGTGTCGGCCCACTCGTGGCCGAGCGTGTGGGCCTCGAGGACGACGTGGTCGACGCCGTCGCGGACGAGGTGCCAGCTGGTCGCCAGCCCCGCCTGGCCGCCGCCGACGACGACGACCTCGGTCCGGTGGGTGGTGGGCTCGGTCATGAGGGGTTCTCCTCGGGCAGGGGCGGGTGGAGGCGGAGGACGGTGACGACGCCGTCGGAGGGGTACGACGCCGCGAGCCGGTCGATGCCGTGGAGGCTGTCCGCGGCCGAGCTGCAGGTGAATCCGAAGCGCTCGCGGACCCGTTCGGCGGCCAGGCCGAGCGCGGTCGCGGACCGCTCGCGGAAGTCGGCGACGTCGTACGACGCTCCCTCGGCCAGGTGGTCGTGGACGACGAGCGACGGCGAGTAGTGGTCGAGGACGCGGCCGTCGGGCCAGCGCACGGTGAAGGTCATCTCAGGCATGGGCCGGCTCCTGCAGCGTCGCGGCCGTGACCGCGCCGTAGGCGTCCGGCCGGCGGTCGCGCAGGTGGAACATCGCGCGGCGAGCGGTCTCGAGGGCGCTGGGCACGTCGATCTCGGCGACCGCCATCCCCGGGTGGATGCCGGTGGTGGCCAGGACGTCCCCACCGGGCCCGACGACCTTGGCGTTGGCGACGAAGCGCAGCTTGCCGAACGTGCCGTGCTGGTTGGCGGCCAGCCACACGACCTGGTTCTCCAGCGCCCTGGCGGCGTCGAAGAGGTTGAACCGCTTGGTCCAGCGGTCCTCGGCAATGGACTCGCCCGTCGCGGTCCGGGAGGCGGGCCAGGCCGAGATGCAGGCGATCACCTCGGCGCCGTCGACGGCGAGGGACCGGGCCGCCTCGGGGAAGGCCTTGTCGTAGCAGATCAGGGCGCCCACGCGGCCGGCCGGCGTGTCCACGCAGCCGAACTCGCTGCCGGCGGCGTAGAACATCGACTCGCCCAGCGGCTGGTGCACCTTCCGGTGCAGACCGAGGACGCCGTCGCCCGAGACGATGGCCGCGGTGTTGTAGCGATCGCTGCCGTCCGACTCGCAGAGCCCGACCACGACGGTCATGTCGCCCGCGAGCGCCGCGACGCGGCGCAGCTCGGGCCCGTCGATGTCCATGACGGGCGGCAGGTCCTCGGGCTGCTCGTCGTGGCTGCCGTCGCGGCCGGCGCCGAGCACCGACAGGTACCCGCCGAGGCAGGCCTCGGGCAGGGCGAGCAGGCTGACGCCCTCGGCGCGGGCCTGCTCGATGAGGTCGGCGATCTGGGCGAGGTTCTCGTCGACGTCGCGCCCGAAGCCCGCGCAGACGGCGGCGACGGCGGAGCCGAGCGGTGGGTTCATCAGGGTCATGAGGCTGTTCCCAATCCGGTGACGGTGTGCGTGATGGCGTCGGTGACGGTGCCGTCGGGCCAGCGCAGCCCGACCCCGGTCCCGGGGACGAGCTCGCCGCAGACGGCGGTGTCGAGGTGGTCCGGCAGGTCGCCGGCGTGGGGGTGGTCCTCGGCCGAGACGATGGCGAAGCCGGGGAAGCAGGTCAGCCAGTCGGCGGTGCCGGCTGCGGCGGGCGTGGGGATCGCCGCCACGTCGAGCACCGCGCGGCACCCGCTGGCCTCGGCGAGCATCCCGGTGGTGCCGACCAGGCCGCTCATGCTGACGTCCTTGGCGGCGGCCGGTGCCAGCGCGGGTACGACGAGTGCCTGGCTGCGCAGCTGCTCCGGAGTGCGGTGCGACGTCGAGTCCCACTGCGCTCCCGTGTAGCCGCGTCGCCAGCCACCCCCGAGGTCGGCAGTGAGGCGCAGGCGCTGCCCGGCACGGCCCCCGCCGCCCGGCACGGGCGAGGTGGTGCGGCCGAGGGCCGTCACGGCGAGCTGCCCGGGGACGCCGAGCTGGGTGTGCCCACCGAGCACGGGCACGCCCCAGGCGCGCGCCGCGTCGGTCAGGCCGCGGAGCACCCGGCGTGCGAAGGACGCGTCACGGGCGCCGACGGCGTCCAGCAGACCGACGGGCGTCGCGCCCATGGCCGCGAGGTCGTTGAGGTTCACCAGGACGCTGCACCAGCCGGCCCACTCGGGGTCGCGCTCCACCATGGCGGGCAGGATCGCGTCGCACGCGGCGACCAGGTCGCTGCCCGGGACGGGTGAGCCGTCGTCGCCCAGGAAGCCGGCCGGTACGCCGGCGGCGAGCTCGGTGAGCAGGCCGCCGAGCGGCGCCTTGGTCGCGTCGGCGAGCCGCTGGATCCGGGTGACGGGGAAGTCGACGAGCAGGTGCGGGCGACCGTGCAGCAGCCGCTCGGCGCGGACCTGCCAGCCCAGCCGCTCGAAGAGGCGCCGGTGCTGGGCCTGGATCTCGGCGTCGAAGCGCAGCGCGCCCTCCGCCTCGGCGCGGGCGCACGCGGCGCGGACCAGCGCCGCGCCCACCCCGAGGTGCAGGCGGGCGTCGGCGGCGACGGCGAGTCGGCTGCCGCGCCACCAGCCGAGGTCCCGTGCGGGCGGCAGCCCGTCCGGGCCCGGGGCCGGGTGGATGCGGACCCCTCCGAGCACCTCGCCGTCACCGCTGCGGGCGACCAGGACGACGGCCCGCGGGTCGTCGTCGACCGCGTCGGCATCGGTCCCGGCGAAGAGCTCCTGCTCGCGGACGAACACCTCGTCGCGCAGGCGCCCGTAGGCGAGCCGGTCGGCAGCGTCCGCCTCCACGACGACGTACGACGGGTCGCGGAGCCGGTCCGGTGCGGGCTGGGGTGCCAGGCCGGTCAGCACGGAGACGTCGAGGGTCATGTCAGGCCCCCTCGCAGGCGAGCGCCGAGCAGGCACCGCAGGCGGCGCACCCGGCGGACTGGGCCGCGCCGAGCATGCCCGCCCGGCGCAGGGCGGCGGCGACCCGGCCGGTCACCTTCGCGACCGTCCGCGGGTTCGGTGCGGGCACGTGGTCGACGTCGGTGGCGAGGGTGCCGGCGAGCGGCCGGAACGGGACGACGAACGGGTAGACGCCCATCGCGATCAGCTCCTCCGCGCCGGCGATCATCTCGTCGGGGTCCTCGCCGAGGCCGACGAGGAGGTAGGTGGACACCTCGTTCCAGCCGAACACGCGCACCGCCTCGGCCCAGGCCGCGCGGTACTCGCTCATCGGCACCGAGCCCTTGCCCGGCATCCAGCGCCGGCGCGCGTCGTCGTCGAGGGACTCGACGTGGATCCCGATCGAGCGGGCCCCGGCGTCGTACAGGTCCTGGATGACGGAGAGGTCGCCGGGCGGCTCGCACTGGACCTGGATCGGCAGGTCGGGCAGCACCTCGCGGACCGCGCGGACGCAGCGCGCGAGGTGGACCGCGCCGCGGTCGCGACCGTTCGACGTCCCCGTCGTCATCACCATCTGGGTGATGCCGTCGAGGTCGTGGGCGGCCTTGGCGACCTCGGCGATCTGGGCCGGGCTCTTCACCGCGATCGTCGAGCCCTGGCGCAGGGACTCCTCGATCGCGCAGAACCGGCAGCGCTCCGACTCGTCGTAGCGCACGCAGGTCTGCACGACGGTCGTGGCGAGCACCCGCGCGGAGTGGAGGCGGGCGATCTTCTCGTAGGCGACGCCGTCCGCGGTGGTGAGGTCGTAGAAGCGCGGACGCTCGATGGTCTCGACGCCCATGCCGGTGTCGGCGCCGTCGAGCAGCAGCTTGCCGCCCTGCACGGTGTAGGGGCTGCGGGGGTTGAGCGGGATGGCCGCGCCGACGCCGTCGAGCAGCAGGTGCCCGTCGTCGCTCGGTCCGGCCCCCGCACGGCGGGAGACCGGCGCGTCGGCGAGCCGGATGCCCTGGATGGCCAGGTCCACACGGGTGGAGCTGGCGGTGGTGGTCGGCGCGGCCATGGCTCAGGTCCCGTCCGCGCTCAGAGCTGGTAGGTCGAGTTGATGATGGCGCCCTTGCGGGCGTAGTGGATGAGGGCGTCCTGGACGTCGAGCGGGTGGGTCGGCACCACGCCCTCGATCAGGTCCTCCTCGCGCAGGCCGTGCAGCGCCATCCCGAACCGGCAGCAGTAGACGGTGCCGCCCTCCTGGATGAACGTCTCGAGCGACCCGTTCGTGTTCAGCTCCCCGGGGAAGCCGGCGTCGCCGACGGTCGGGAAGCCGCGGGTCGACATGCAGGCGAGGGTGCCGGGGCCGTAGAAGTAGATGGCGGACTCGAAGCCCTTGCGCAGGGCACGGGTGGCCTGCAGGATCGCGACGAAGCTGACCGACGACTCGTGCGGGATGCCGTGGACGAGGGTGAAGTAGGTCTCGCCCTCCTCCGCCTGGAAGTCGGGGAACACCTTCGTCGAGCCGTAGAGGTTGGTGCCCTTCGGCTGCGACGGGTGGGGGATCTCGGCAAGCGAGGCCTCCATGTTGGCCTTGATCTGGGCGTCGATTGCGGCGGTGTCGGTCATCGGGTGCTCCTTGGCGGTGGGTACGGCGCGGTGGTGGGTCGGGCGGGGAGTGGTGCGGTCAGGCCCCGTAGAGGGCCTCGAAGTTGCCCCTGAAGAGCGCGTCGATGAGCTCGGGGTCGTCGGTGGCGGCGGCCAGGCGGGCGTACTCGCCGGCGTGGTCGCCCCAGGGGGTGTCGGTGGCGAAGAGGACGCGGTCGTGGCCGATCCCGCGGCGCTCGATCTCCTGGCACAGCCAGGCGGGCGCGAAGCCGATCGCCCAGCTGGTGTCGGTGTAGACCTTGAGGCCGCGCTCGATCCAGTCGAAGAAGCGCCCGCCGATCAGCTTGAGGTGCCCGCTCATGCCGCCGCCCAGGTGGACGAGGTGGATGCGGGCGTCGGCGCCGTAGCGCTCGACGAGCTTGCCGATCTGGTCGACGTCGGAGGCGGCGCCCGGCGAGGTGTGCACGTGGACGACGAGGTCGTGCTCGGCCGCGGTCGTGAAGACCTTGTGCAGCTCCTCGGCGGAGTCGGGGTCGTCCACCGAGCCGCCGAGCAGGAAGCTGGTCTTGAGGGCGACCACACCCTCCTCGACGGCGAGGCCGAGCGCCTTGTCGTTGCGGGCGCTGTCGGAGGCCTTCGGGGAGACCCACAGGCCGCAGCGGACCCGGTCGTCGGCCTGGGCGGCGTCGAGGGCGAGCTTGTTGAGCTCGAAGGCGACGTCCGGGTCCGGGACGCCGTAGTTGGGGAGCACCAGCGCCCGCTCGGTGCGCTCGGCGTCGAGGTCGGCGAAGAACTCCTTCACGGTGGCCCGGGCCGTGGTGTCCGGGCTGATCGGCGGGCCGCCGTAGAAGCCGTACGACGGCAGTCGGCCGATGTGCCGGTGGGCGTCGTGGGTGGGCTTGTCCATGCCCAGAAGTCCACCGGCAGGGTGTTTCGGATTGGTTTCGCCCGGAATGCGGGGTGCTACCCGGTCCGTAAGTTTCCTGTTACCCCGGACCGGGCTCGCGTCATGCGAAGGCCAGCCACAGCCCGACGACCGTGGGCAGCAGGCCGAGCAGCAGCCAGGGGCTCAGCACCCTCCGGCGGTGGATGGCCAGCCCGGCCGTCACCGCGAGGACGCCGAACGCCCCCGCGATGACGGTGAGGCCGATCCGCGCGGCCGTGGCCGACGTGGGTGTCTCGAGCGCGGCGAGCACCAGGCCGGCCGCCAGGTGCGCGATGGTCAGCACCGCCAGCGTGGACGTCACCCAGCGCTGCACGTGGGTCAGGGACCGGTCGTCGACCGGCCGGACCGGGTTGGCCGGGTCCATCAGGTGGCGTCGGCGACGCGGAGCGGCCTCGGCGGTCACGGCTCAGACCTCGACCGGGACGCCGACGAGCGAGCCGTACTCCACCCAGGACCCGTCGTAGTTGCGCACGTCGGGCAGGTCGAGCAGCTCGTGCAGCACGAACCAGGTGTGGGCGCTGCGCTCGCCCACGCGGCAGTAGACCGTGACCGGGCTGTCGTCGAGGCTGAGCCCGGCGGCGCCGTACAGGGCGCGCAGCTCGTCGTCGCTGCGGAAGCTGCCGTCCTCGGCCGCGGCCTGGGACCAGGGGACGTTGACCGCGGTCGGGACGTGGCCGGGGACCTGCGGCTGCTCCTGGGGGAAGTGGGCCGGTGCGAGGATCTCGCCGGAGAACTCGGCGGGGGAGCGCACGTCGACGACCTGGCGGACGCCGATGCCGGCGACGACGTCGTCGCGGAAGGCGCGCAGCGCGGGGTCCGCGGGGCCCGCGGTGTAGGTCGTCTCGGGGCGATGGGTGACCAGGTTGTCGAGGGGCCTGCCCTCGAGCTCCCACTTCTTCCGGCCGCCGTCGAGCAGCCGGACGTCGGTGTGGCCGTAGAGCTTGAACACCCAGTACGCGTACGCCGCGAACCAGTTGTTGTCGCCGCCGTAGAGCACGACGGTGTCGTCGTTGGTCACGCCGTGGCGGCCGAGCAGCGCGGCGAAGCGGGCCTGGCCGACGACGTCGCGTCGCGGCACCTCGCGCAGGTCGGTGGACCAGTCGAGGCTCGTCGAGCCGGGGATGTGGTTGGTCGCGTGGGCGGCGGTGTTCTCGTCGACCTCGATCACGACGACGCCCGGTGCGCCGAGGCGCTCCTCGAGCCAGTCGCCGTCGACGAGGACATCGGTGCGGGCCATGGTGCTCCTCCAATTAGTTGGTGTACTAACAATTTTTACACCAATCATTGGTACGCTGACAACATGCCGAAGTCCGACGCCCTCGAGGGGATCGAGAACCCGCTCGCCCTCGACCAGCAGGTCTGCTTCGCGCTGGCCATCGCCTCGCGCAGCGTGATCGCGCTCTACCGGCCGCTGCTGGAGCCGATGGGGCTGACCCACCCGCAGTACCTCGTGATGCTCGCGCTCTGGGAGGAGGAGCCGCTGCGCGTCGCCGACCTGGCCCGCCTGCTCGAGCTCGACCCCGGCACGCTGTCCCCGCTGCTGAAGCGGCTGGAGGCGGCCGGCTACCTGCGACGGGAGCGCGATCCCCGTGACGAGCGGGCGCTCGCCGTCGTACTCACCGAGAAGGGGCGCGCGCTGCGCGACGACGCCGAGGCCATCCCGCCGGCCATCGTCGAGCGCCTCGGGATGCCCGTCGACGAGCTGCTCGAGCTGCACCGGCGGCTCACCGCGGTGATCGCCGCGGCCACGGCGTGAGTCAGTCGCCGACCAGCTCGCCCAGCACCTCGAGCGTGCGCAGCAGGTGCGGCTCGGAGCGGTCGGTGCGGTGCGCGACCGCGAGCTCGACGCTCGCGGCGGGACGGACGAGCGGCACGTAGGCGACGCCGGCCAGGGCGAGTGCGCTCACCGGCTCCGGTACGACGGCCACGCCCAGGCCGCCCGCGACGAGGGTGACCAGCGTCGAGGTCTCGCCGACCTCGTGCCGGATCCGCGGGGCCTCGCCGGCATCCGCGAAGAGCCGCCGCACGACGTCGTACATCGCGGATCGGCGGCCGGCGGAGTGCACGATCAGGTCGGTACGGGCCAGGTCGGCGACCCGCACCCGGTGCCGGGCGGCCAGCGGGTGCCCGGAGGGTACGGCGACCACGAGCCGCTCCTTGCGCAGCGAGGTCACGGTGAGGGAGCCGTCGGCGACCGGCGGCCGGAGGAGGGCGAGGTCGATGGTCCCCTCGCGCAGGGCGTCGAGCTGGTCGGCGACGAGCATCTCGCCGCGGAACGAGAACTCGACG
This sequence comes from Nocardioides sp. SRI_004, assembly GCF_057586415.1. NCBI lineage: Bacteria > Bacillati > Actinomycetota > Actinomycetes > Propionibacteriales > Nocardioidaceae > Nocardioides > Nocardioides sp. SRI_004. The sequence goes on along the minus strand of NZ_JBYCZV010000010.1, from coordinate 13,103 downwards.
CCCGGCAGCTCGTCGGCCAGGCGCCGGGAGAGTGCGGGCAGGAGGCTGTAGGTCGCCGAGCCGACGCAGCCGATCGCCACGTGGCCGACCGCGCCGGCGGCGACGCGGCGGGCCTCGTCGGCGGCACCGTCGACGGACGCCAGGATCGCCCGGGCGCGCTCCAGGTAGGCGGCACCGGCCGCAGTGAGGTCGACCCGGCGGGTCGTGCGCACGAGGAGCTCGACGCCGAGCTCGGCCTCGAGGCGGCGGATCTGCTGGGAGAGGGGCGGTTGGGCCATGTGCAGCCGCTCCGCGGCGCGGCCGAAGTGCCGCTCCTCGGCGACGGTCACGAAGTAGCGCAGATGGCGCAGCAGATCCATATCTCAACTCGACTCAAATGGGTCAGATATTGATACTTCACAATATCAAGTGGTCGACCTACCGTCGATGCCATGAGCAGCTCCTACGTGTACGCAGCGGTCCGTACCCCGTTCGGCCGGTTCAACGGCGGGCTCTCCGGCGTCCGGACCGACGACCTCGGAGCCGCCGTGGTGTCATCGGTCCTCGCCCGGACCCCGGACCTCGACCCCGCCTCGATCGGCGACATCGTCTGGGGCAACGCCAACGGCGCCGGCGAGGACAACCGCAACGTGGGCCGGATGGCCGCCCTCCTCGCGGGCGTGCCGGTCAGCGTCCCGGCCGTCACCGTCAACCGCCTCTGCGGCTCGAGCCTGGAGTCGCTCATCGGCGGTGCCCGCGCGATCGAGACCGGCGACGCCGACATCGTGCTCACCGGCGGGGTGGAGTCGATGACCCGGGCCCCGTGGGTGCTGCCGAAGCCGGACCGTGCCTTCCCGATCGGCGACGTCACCGCGGTCTCGACCGCGCTCGGCTGGCGGCTGGTCAACCCGGCGATGCCGAAGGAGTGGACGGTCAGCCTCGGCGAGGCCAACGAGCAGCTGCAGGAGCGCTTCGGCATCTCCCGTGAGCGCCAGGACGCCTTCGCCGCGCGCTCGCACCAGCTCGCCGAGCAGGCCTGGGCCGACGGCTTCTACGACGACCTCGTGGTCCCCGTCGAGGGCACCGACCTGGTCCGCGACGAGGGCATCCGCGCCGGCAGCACCCCCGAGGCGCTCGCCGGCCTCAAGCCGGTCTTCCGCAAGGACGGCACGATCACGGCCGGCAACGCCTCCCCGCTGAGCGACGGCGCATCGGCCGTCCTGCTCGGGGCGGAGTCCGCTGTCGACAGGATCGGTACGACGCCGCTCGCGCGGGTGGCCGGCCGGGCGGCGTACGCGCTGGAGCCGCAGGCGTTCGGCTACGCGCCGGTGGAGGCCGCGAACGCGGCGCTGAAGCGCGCCGGCATCGACTGGTCCGACGTGGGCGCCGTCGAGCTCAACGAGGCGTTCGCGGTGCAGTCGCTGGCCTGCGTCGACGCCTGGCCGATCGACCCGGAGATCGTCAACCAAAAGGGCGGCGCCATCGCGATCGGGCACCCGCTGGGCGCGTCGGGCGGTCGCCTGATCGGCACGCTCGCCAAGGTGCTTCGCGAGACCGGCCAGCGCTGGGGCGTCGCCGGCATCTGCATCGGCGTCGGCCAGGGCCTGGCCGTCGTCCTGGAGAACGAGGAGGCCAAGTGATCCCCTCTGGAACCCCACCGCGCGCCCCACACGCCGGGCACGCACCTGGCTGCGTTGGCAGCGCTCGACGTGCAGCCCGGCATGCCTTCGCGCCGCCGCCTTGCCATGCACGCACCCGGAGCACGGGGCGCTCCCGACGGGCCTCCAGGGAGGATCACTGACATGTCGCGAACCCAGCTGATGGAGACGGCGGACGCCGCGGTCGCCGGCATCGAGGACGGCTCCACCGTCCTGGTGGGCGGCTTCGGCCTCGCCGGCATGCCCTTCGACCTGATCGACGCGCTGATCCGCCAGGGTGCCAAGGACCTCACCGTGGTCGCCAACAACGCCGGCAACGGCGAGGTCGGCCTGGCCGCGCTGCTCAAGGCCGGGCGCGTGCGCAAGGTGATCTGCTCCTTCCCGCGCCAGGTCGACTCGTACGTGTTCGACGAGCTCTACCTCGCCGGCAAGCTCGAGCTCGAGGTCGTCCCGCAGGGCAACCTCGCCGAGCGGATGCGCGCGGCCGGCGCCGGCATCGGCGCCTTCTACTGCCCGACCGCGGTCGGCACGCCGCTCGCCGAGGGCAAGGAGGTGCGGGAGATCGACGGTCGCACCTACCTGCTGGAGTACCCGATCAAGGGCGACTACGCCCTCATCTCCGCGCACGCCGCCGACGGGATGGGCAACCTCGTCTACCGCAAGACCGCGCGCAACTTCGGCCCGGTGATGGCGACGGCGGCGGCGACCACGATCGCCCAGGTCAGCCAGATCGTGCCGACGGGGTCGCTGGACCCCGAGGCCGTCGTCACCCCCTCCATCTACGTCGACCGCGTCGTCGCGGTCGAGGCCCGCCACTACACCGTGCAAGGAGCCCGCTGATGACTTCTCTCGCCTCCGGTACGACGACCGTCGAGCACCTCGACCGTGGACCGCTCTCCATGGACGAGCTCGCCGAGGTGATCGCCCGCGACATCCCCGAGGGCTCCTTCGTCAACCTCGGCATCGGCCAGCCGACGAAGATCGCCGACCACCTCCCGCCCGAGCTCGGTGTCGTGCTCCACACCGAGAACGGCATGCTCGGCATGGGCCCGGCCGCCCACGGCGACGACGTCGACGCCGATCTCACCAACGCGGGCAAGGTCCCCGTCACCGAGCTCCCGGGGGCGTCGTACTTCCACCACGCCGACTCCTTCGCCATGATGCGCGGCGGCCACCTCGACGTCTGCGTCCTCGGCGCCTACCAGGTCGCGGGCAACGGCGACCTCGCCAACTGGCACACCGGTCGCGCCGACGCGATCCCGGCCGTGGGCGGCGCGATGGACCTGGCCATCGGCGCCAAGGACGTCCTCGTGATGATGGGCCTCTTCGGCAAGGACGGCTCACCCAAACTGGTGCCGGCGTGCACCTACCCCCTCACCGGCGTCGGCTGCGTCAGCCGGGTCTACACCGACCACGGCATCTTCGAGGTCGGCGGTGAGTCGGTCGTCGTGACCGCCACGTGGGGGATCTCGGTGGAGGAGCTGCGGGAGCGGCTCGAGGTGCCGCTGGTGGTGCGCGCCGGCTGAGCGGCGGGCGCTCCTCTGGGAGTTTCACCGGCCGGCCGGAGAAACTCACGCTTGGACGACGAAACTTCATCGTCCAAGCGTGAGTTTCGTCGTCCAAGCGCGGGAGAAACACCGGCCGGCCGGTGAAACTCCCGCGAGCCGCCGAGTGACCCCACCCCCGGGGAAGTTCCCGCGTTCGCCAGCCGCGAACGCCGGAACACCACAAACCCGGAACGCATTGGAAGGTTCATGACGAACCCGATCAACCTCCCTGTGCTCTTCCTCTCCGACGTGGTGGTGCTTCCCGGGATGGTGGTGCGGGTCGAGCTCGACGAGCCCGCCCGAGCCGCCATCGACGCCGCCCAGCTCGCTGCCCGCGAGTCGGGTGAGCAGGCCAAGGTCCTCGTCGCTCCCCGGCTCGAGGACCGCTACGCGTCGTACGGCGTCGTGGCCACCGTCGAGAAGGTGGGCCGCTTCGCCGGTGGCGAGCCCGCGGCCGTCCTCAAGGCCGGCGACCGAGCCCGCATCGGCAGTGGCGTGACCGGTCCCGGCGCGGCCCTGTGGGTCGAGGTCGAGCCGGTCGAGCACGACGTCGTCGACGACGAGGTGCGCATCCTGGCCGAGGACTACCGCAAGCTCGTCGTCGGCCTGCTCCAGCGCCGCGAGGCGTGGCAGGTCGCCGACCAGGTCACCCGCATCGAGGACCCTGCCGCGCTGGCCGACACGGCCGGCTACGCGCCGTACCTCTCCGACGACCGCAAGCGCCAGCTGCTCGAGACCCCGGAGGTCCGGGAGCGGCTGCGGCTGCTGGTCGAGTGGACCCGCGACCACGTCGCGGAGTCCGAGGTCAGCGACAAGATCGACGCCGACGTGCGGGAGTCGCTGGAGAGGAACCAGCGCGAGTTCCTGCTGCGCCAGCAGCTCGCCGCGATCCGCAAGGAGCTCGGCGAGGGCGACCCCGAGGGTGGCGACGACTACCGCGCCCGGGTCGAGGCTGCGGACGTCCCGGACGACGTCCGCGAGGCGCTGCTGCGCGAGGTCGACAAGCTGGAGCGCGCCAGCGACCAGAACCCCGAGGCCGGCTGGATCCGCACCTGGCTCGACACCGTCCTCGACCTGCCGTGGAATGTCACGACCGAGGACGACACCGACGTCGTCGCGGCCCGCGCCGTCCTCGACGCCGACCACCACGGCCTCGACGAGGTGAAGGACCGGATCACCGAGTACCTCGCCGTGCGCGCGCGTCGCGCCGAGCGCGGCTTGGAGCTCGTCGGCGGACGTGGCTCCGGCGCCGTCGTGCTGCTGGCGGGCCCTCCGGGTGTCGGCAAGACCTCGCTCGGCGAGTCCGTCGCCCGTGCCCTCGGTCGCAAGTTCGTGCGCGTCGCCCTCGGCGGTGTCCGCGACGAGGCGGAGATCCGCGGCCACCGCCGGACGTACGTCGGCGCGCTGCCCGGCCGCGTCGTGCGGGCCATCAAGGAGGCCGGCTCGATGAACCCGGTCGTGCTGCTCGACGAGGTCGACAAGGTCGGCTCCGACTACCGCGGCGATCCGGCGGCGGCGCTGCTCGAGGTCCTCGACCCCGCACAGAACCACACCTTCCGCGACCACTACCTCGAGCTCGACCTCGACCTGTCCGACGTGCTCTTCATCGCGACGGCCAACGACATCGGCTCGATCCCGGCCGCGCTGCTCGACCGCATGGAGCTGGTCTCGATCGACGGCTACACCGAGGAGGACAAGGTCGCGATCGCCCGCGACTTCCTGGTCCCGCGCCAGCTGGAGCGGGCCGCGCTGGGCGCCGACGAGGTGACCATCTCCGACGAGGCGCTGCGCGAGATCGCCGCCAACTACACCCGCGAGGCGGGCGTGCGGCAGGTCGAGCGGCTGCTCGCCAAGGCGTTCCGCAAGGCCACGGCCCGGCTGGCGTCCGGAGAGGTCGACCGCGTCGACATCGGGGTCGGTGAGCTCAAGGACCTGATCGGGCGGCCGCGGTTCACCCCCGACGTCGAGGAGCGCACGTCGGTCCCCGGCGTCGCGACCGGCCTGGCCGTGACCGGCATGGGCGGTGACGTCCTGTACGTCGAGACGTCGGCCTCCGAGGGCAAGGCGGACCTGACCGTGACGGGCCAGCTCGGTGACGTGATGAAGGAGTCGGCCCGGATCGCGCTCTCGTGGGTGCGCTCGCACGCCGCGGAGCTGGGCATCCCGGCCAGCGCCTTCGAGCAGTCGCTGCACGTGCACTTCCCGGCGGGCGCCGTACCCAAGGACGGGCCGTCGGCGGGCGTCACGATGGTGACCGCCCTGGTGTCGCTGCTGACCGGGCGCCCGGTGCGCTCCGACATCGCGATGACCGGTGAGGTCACGCTGTCCGGGCGGGTGCTCCCGATCGGTGGGGTGAAGCAGAAGCTGCTCGCCGCCCAGCGCGCCGGTGTCGCCGAGGTGTTCATCCCCGAGCGCAACCGGCCCGACCTGGACGACGTCCCGGCCGAGATCCTGGAGGCGCTGACCGTGACCCCGGTCGGTGCGGTCACCGAGATCCTCGAGCGCGCGCTGGTGGTCGCGCAGGAGGGGACGGCCGCGGCCTGATCTGGTCGCGGTTCAACTACCGGATTTGTCGTCGGACCGCCCGGTCCGCGACGAATCCGGTAGTTGCGCGTCCGCGCTCAGGCGCCGGTGAGGTCCTGGGCGTCGACGATCCGGTAGGCATAGCCCTGCTCCGCGAGGAACCGCTGCCGGTTCTGCGCGAACTCCGCGTCCACGGTGTCGCGCGACACGATCGTGTAGAAGTGCGCCACCTTCCGCTCGCCGTCCGGCCCCGGCTCGCCGGGGCGGAGCAGGCGGCCGAGCCGCTGCGCCTCCTCCTGGCGTGAGCCGAACGACCCGGACACCTGGATGGCCACCTCGGCGGAGGGCAGGTCGATGGAGAAGTTCGCGACCTTCGAGACCACCAGCAGGCCGATCTCGCCGGAGCGGAACCCGTCGAAGAGGCGCTGGCGCTCCTTGACCGGCGTCTGACCGGTGATCACCGGGGCGTCCAGGGCCTCGCTCAGCTCGGAGAGCTGCTCGAGGTACTGCCCGATCACGAGAGTCGGCTGGCCGCGGTGCCGGTCGACGAGGTCGCGCACGACCTTCACCTTCTCCGGCGTGCAGGCGGCGAGCCGGTAGCGCTCCTCCGGGTCGGAGGTCGCGTAGGCCATCCGCGAGGCGTCGGGCAGCGAGATCCGGACCTCGATGCAGTCCGCGGGCGCGATCCAGCCCTGCGCCTCGATGTCCTTCCAAGGGGCGTCGTACCGCTTGGGGCCGATGAGCGAGAAGACGTCGCCCTCGCGGCCGTCCTCGCGCACCAGCGTCGCGGTGAGCCCCAGGCGGCGGCGGGCCTGCAGGTCCGCCGTCATCCGGAAGATCGGCGCCGGCAGGAGGTGCACCTCGTCGTACACGATGAGGCCCCAGTCGCGGGCGTCGAACAGCTCGAGGTGCGGGTAGACGCCCTTCCGCTTCGTGGTCACGACCTGGTAGGTCGCGATGGTGACCGGCCGGACCTCCTTGACGGTGCCGGAGTACTCGCCGATCTCGTCCGGCGTGAGGGAGGTACGGCGGACCAGCTCGTCCTTCCACTGGCGGGCGCTCACGGTGTTGGTCACCAGGATCAGCGTGGTGGCGCCGGCCTCGGCCATCGCCGCGGCACCGACGATGGTCTTGCCCGCGCCGCAGGGCAGGACGACGACGCCGGAGCCGCCGTGCCAGAAGGACTCCGCCGCCTCGGCCTGGTAGGCGCGCAGCGACCAGCCGTCCTCGGCCAGCGCGATCGGGTGGGCCTCGCCGTCGACGTACCCGGCGTAGTCCTCGGCCGGCCACCCGAGCTTGAGCAGGGCCTGCTTGAGGTTGCCGCGCTCGGAGGGGTGGACGGCGACGCCCTGCTCGTCGTCGGGCAGGTCGTCGATCCGGTTGCCGAGCATGCCGGCGACCTTCTTCGACCGCAGCACCTCCTCCAGCACCGGCCGGTCGTTGGACGCGAGGACGAGGCCGTGGGTCGGGTGCTTCTCCAGCCGCAGCCGGCCGTAGCGCGACATCGTCTCGGCCACGTCGACCAGCAGCGCGTGGGGGACCGGGTAGCGCGACCAGGTCAGCAGCGTGTCGATCACCTGCTCGGCGTCGTGCCCGGCCGCGCGGGCGTTCCACAGCCCGAGCGGGGTCAGCCGGTAGGTGTGGATGTGCTCGGGCGAGCGCTCGAGCTCCGCGAACGGGGCGATCGCCTTGCGGCACTCGGCCGCCTGCTCGTGGTCGACCTCCAGCAGCAGCGACTTGTCCGACTGCACGATCAGGGGTCCGTCTGTCACCGCACGAGTCTACGTGGCCGGCGAGTCGGCCCCCAGCGGCACGACCCTGGTGATCCGGTGCACCGCATACCGACGCTCGGCGTCAGGGTCGTCGGCCGCCGCGTCGGAGTCGCGCGCCGTCAGCTGGCCACCGTCGACGGCGAGCGGCTGCACGGACCGCTCGGACACCACGCCCTGGTTGTCCGTGAACCCGATCAGTACGACGCCGCGCCGCTCGATCGCGTCCCGCAGCGCCGAGAGCACGCCCCCGCCGGGCGCGGAGGCCGACGCGGGTCGCGAGCGCGCCTCCTCGTCGCCCTCGCGCACGCTGCGCACGGCGGAGGCGACGTGGGCCGCCTGTCGTGCGGCGGCCCGTCCGGCGTCGGCACTCTCCCGGGTGCGCGGCGTACGCGCGCGCAGGCCCTCGGCGGTGCCGACCCGCACCATCCCGTCGGGGCCCTCGACGACCGGGGCGGCGCCGATCTCGCGGAGCCGGGGGAGCAGCAGGTCGAGCGGCAGCGAGGAGATGAGGACGGTCGGGGCGAGCCGCTGCAGGCCGAGCCCGCCGGCCTTCGGGTGGTTGACGAGCTCGGCCAGCGCCACCTCGTCCTCGGACCGGATGAACGCGGTCGCAGCGCCCACCCGCAGCCGGCCGAAGCTGCGGGCGACGTCGTCGACCAGGTAGGTCAGCGGCTGCGGGACCGGCGTGCGCGAGGCGGCCAGGAGGAAGGCGTGCACCTCGGCGGCGGTCCAGCCCGCGTCGAGCGTCCGCCGCACCGAGTCGGCGGTGAACCGGTAGACGGTGGCGCCGCCGTGCGACTCGACGTCGGCGACCTGCTGCAGCCGCCGGGCGAGGTCGGGCTGGAGCGGTCCGGGCGCGATCGCGGTCAGGTCGGCCTGGAGGAGCACGTGGTCCACGGGGGAGGGGAGCAGCGCCGCGAGCACGGGGGCGGGGTCCTCGCCGTCGACGAGGGCGCGTCCGTAGGGCGACAGCACGTCGGCACCGGTCACTCCGAGCACGGCCGCCTCGGCCACCGCCCACGCGACCAGGTCGGGGCGGGTCCGCGGCCGGCGCGGGCGCTCCCACGCGATCCGGGCCACCAGCGACGGCAGCCCGGTCCCGGCCGACAGGCCCTCGCCGTCCGGCAGCGCGGCCAGCGCCGCCAGCACCATCTGCTTCGCCTCGGGCATCCCGGACGCCGCGAGCTCGGGGGTCAGCGCGTTCCACGGCTTCTGGTCGGGCCCGCGCTCGCCGACGAGCGACGGCAGCCGCGGACTGGCCAGCCAGGCCCGCGCCAGCACCGTCCACTGCTCGGCGGGTGGCAGGTCGCGCCACCGGTCGAACTCGTCGCTCGGCACCCACACCGGGTTGCCGTCGGCGTCGGCCCGGGTGCCGACGAGGCCCGCCTCGGCGGCGACCTCGACGACGAGGGCGGCGTCACGCTCGGGGACCTGGAGGTGGGCCGCGGTCGCCCGAAGCTCGCGGACTCCTAGGCCGGTGGTGCGCAGGGCCGCCGCCGGTCGGGTGCTCCACCACTCGAGCAGCATCGCCGTCCGTCGTACGACGTCGGTGGCCGCACCCACGGCCGCACTCCCCGCGAGGCGCGGCGAGCGTGGCTCACCCGCGACGGCCGGAGGGACGTCCACGGGGGAGGTGGTCGTCCGGCCGCCCCGCAGGGCGAGGCCGACCTCGCCGGGCACCGCCAGCAGCCCGGGCTGCAGGGATCCCGCGGGCACCAGCAGACGGTGCGCGATCAGCAGCTCGGCGGGCGTCTCGGCGTCCTCGGGGCGCAGCCCGATCCGCGCCGACCCCGACTTCGCCGTGCTGCCTCCGGCGACCACGTGGTCGAGCAGCGCACGGGCCTGCGGGGGCAGGGCCTCGATCACCGCGAGCAGCTCGCCGGCCGGTCGCGGCTGGGCCGACCGGGGGCGCAGCCCGCTCACTCCGGCGTCCGCGCCACCGACCAAGCTGTCGGCGACGACGCTCAGCGGGCGCAGGCCCTCGGGTGACTCCCAGGCGAGCGCGAGATCCACCAGGCGTCGTACCGTCGCGACGACGAAGCCGTGGTCCGCGTCGACGAGCTCCACGAGTTCCGATTCGGTGGTTTGGCCGGCGACGACGAGGGCATCAAGCACCGAAAGCTCGCCTCGGGTGAGGCCGTCGAGCGCGCGTGCGATCGAGTTCCTCACCCCGGCGCGCGAGGCGAGTTGACCGAAGTCGTGAGGGGCAGGGGTGGCCAGGTCCGGACGATCCGTGAGCAGGCGGACGAGCCGCTCGTCGGGCCACGACCGCAGCTGGTCGGCCAACGACCGGTACCCGCTCCGACCTGCTCCCACGAGGGCCAAACTACCGACATGGCCGACACGCACGGGGGCCTTCCCCGGATGAGCACCGCACGACGCTCCGAAGTGCAGCACGTCGAGCTCCACCACGGCGCGGCCACCGACGTCGGTCGGGTCCGCCAGGCCAACGAGGACGCCTACCTCGCCGACCCACCCGTGTTCGTCGTCGCCGACGGCATGGGCGGGCACGACCGCGGCGACGTCGCGAGCGCGATCGTCGTCGAGGAGTTCGCCCGCCTCGCCAGCGACGGGTACGACGCCGAGCGCGGCGCCGAGGCCGTCGCCGCCACCCTGCAGGCCGTCCAGGACCGGATCCTCGCCTTCGACGCCGAGCAGCGCGCGAGCGGTGCCGACGCCAACTTCTCCGCGGGCACGACCGCCGTCATCGCCCTGCTCGTCGACTCGTCCTCCGGCCCCGTCTGGCTGCTCGCCAACGTCGGCGACTCGCGCGCCTACCGCTTCAACGACGGCGAGCTCGAGCAGGTCAGCGTCGACCACAGCCTGGTCCAGGAGCTCGTCGACACCGGCCAGATCACCGAGGCGGCCGCGGCCGTCCACCCGAGCCGCAACGTGATCACCCGCGCGCTGGGGGGATCGGCGCTGCCCGGTGGGGTGAGCGGGGAGGCCGACTACTTCCTCCTGCCGCTCGCCGCGGCCGAACGGCTGCTGCTCTGCTCCGACGGCGTCAGCGGCATGCTCGACGACCAGCGGATCAGCTCCATCCTCGGCTCCTGCGAGGACCCCCGCGACGCCGCCGAGCAGGTCGTCGCGGCCGCCGTCGAGGCCGGTGGTCACGACAACGCAACGGCCGTCGTGGTCGATGTGGTGGGATTGGTGCACACAGAGCCGTACGACGCCGACGCGCAGCGGCTGAGCCTGGAGCAGAAGTTGGGAGCCCTCCCATGAGCGAGACCGCAACCGGCGCGACCGGCGCCTGGTCCTACCGCACCGGTGACTGGTTCGCCGTGTTCGGTGCCAACGCGACCGTGCTGCTGCCCGCGTCCCAGAAGGACCAGGTCGTCGCGCTGTGGGCGCTCGTCGACGGCGGAGCCGGCTTCGACGAGGTGCTCGACGGCCTGCTCGCCTCCGGCCTGAGCCGGATCCCCGGCTTCGTGCTGGTGAGCGACGACGACGGCCCGACCCGGGTCCTGCTCCGCGGCCAAGGCGTGACCGCGACGCTGGCGACCGCCGACGAGGAGGTCACGCTCGACGGCGCCGCCAGCCACACCTGGGTCGAGCGGAGCGTCGACGGCGTCCTGGCCCTGTCGGTCAGCGTCCCCGCGGACGAGGAGGCCGGACGCGGCGAGGCCGACTTCCCCATCGCCACCGGGCTGGTGCGGATCGGGCAGGTCGACCGGCCCGCCGTCGTACCCGTGTCGGGTGGGGCGCATGCCGCCGCACCGGCCGTCGACGGACCGGACGACGCCGCTGCTGGGGCCGAGGCCGAGCCCGAGGCGGCGCCGGTGCTCGACCTCGGGAAGCCGGCGCCGGCCGACGCGATGGTCGAGGCGCCCACCGACGAGTCCACCGACGAGCCCGTCGAGGACGCCGTGGTCGACGACGTGGCGGTCGACGACGAGCCTGCACCCGCCGAGCCCGAGGTGATGGCCGAGGCCGCCATGGCGGAGGCCGACGCGATGGTCGAGGACGAGCCGTCGCCGCTGGACGAGGGCCCTGCCACCGAGGTCATGGACGTGGTCCCCGACCCGTTGAGCGACCCGCTGCCTCCGCCCCCCGGTGCCCCGGCACCCGACGGCTGGGTCACTCCTTGGGACTCCTCGCCGACGCCGTCCACGGGCGGTGCCGAGGAGCCCGCCGAGGAGCCCGTCGAGGAGCCCGTCGAGGAGCCCGCCGGGGAGGCGGCGTCCGCGGACCCGCTCGCCGAGCCGGACACCCCCGCCGTCCCGTCGCCGCCGCTGCCGCCGATGGGTGGCGAGACCGAGGTCGCCCCCGTCGGCTGGGTGCCGCCTCCGCCGCCGTCGGTCGACGCCCCCGTCGACGCGCCGCCGCTGGGCATCGGCTCGTGGGAGCCCGTCGGAGGCACGCCGCCGCCGCCTCCCGCGCCGGCTCCCTTCGACCCGGACCACGACGGCCAGACCGTCACCGGCGTGGGGCCGGACGTGCCCTCGCCCCCGCAGCCCGGGATCCCCGGCCAGCCGCCGGCGCCCGCGGTCACCCAGCCGGTGGCGAAGCTGCTCATCTCCGACGGCCAGACGGTCGTGGTCGATCGCGCGGTGCTGATCGGCCGCGCCCCGGAGGCGCGCCGCTTCACCTCGACCGAGCAGCCGATGCTCGTCACCGTCCCCAGCCGGCTCCACGAGATCTCGTCGACGCACGTCGAGGTCCGCCCCGGCACGGGTGCCGACCACGGCACCGCCGTCGTCACCGACATGGGCTCGACCAATGGCACCGTCCTGGTCCAGCCCGGCCTCGGTCCCGAGGACCTCAAGCCGGGGATCGCCGTCCAGCTGATCCCGGGCGCGATCATCAACCTCGGTGACGGGATCACCATCCAGGTCACCCGGCCCTGACCGGCCGGCGGCCGCTACTCGGAGCGCTGCCCATGTCTCTCGTCCCCCCGCCCACCACGGAGCCGGTGATGTTCCCGCCGGCCGTGCTCGACCGCCGCTTCTCGGCGTTCGTGCTGGACCGTGTGGTCGCCTGGGGCCTGTCCGGCGCTGTCGGCTTCGCCGTGTGGGCACTGCTCGACACCTCCATCCCGGTGGCGCTGGTCAGCGCCGTCGGCGCCGACCTGGTGCTCGGCATCGTGCTGGCCGTCCTGGTCGGGACGACCGGCGTCACCCCCGGCAAGGCCGCCGTCGGGCTGCGGGTCGTGCGCCGTGAGACCGGGCGGCCGATCGGGGTCCTCGCCGCGCTCGGCCGGTACGTCGTCCTCGGCATCGCCGGCATCCCCACCCTCGGCCTCGGCCTGGCGACCCTCGCGTGGACGGCCGCCGCCGACCCGAGCCGGCAGCGCCGTGGCCTGCACGACCGGATCGGCGACGCGGTCGTCGTCGACATCCGTCCGGTCCCGGTGGCGCCGGAGGAGACCGACGACCGGCCGCAGCAGATCGTCAACCTCACCGCCCTGCGCCTGATGCCCGTCCCGCCGGTCCAGCACCCGGCGTCGACCCCCGCGCCGACCCCCGCGCCGACCCCCGCTCCCGCCCCGGCTCCCGCTCCTGCGCCGACGCCGGTGCTCTCGCCCGTCCCGGCGCCGGCGCCCGCCCCTGCTCCGGCCCCTGCTCCGGCCCCTGCCCCTGCTCCGGCTCCTGCACCGGCTCCGGCACCCACGCCGGCTC